>NZ_CP104381.1:2852573-3169526 GCF_030582395.1 Ralstonia pickettii | reverse complement strand
GCGATGACCACCGTGGCGACGCAGTTGCCGATCAGGTTGCCCAGCGCACGGGCAATGCCGATGAACCAGTCGACGGAGAGCACCAGCACCAGGCCGATGGCCGGAATGGCCGGAATGACCGACAGCGTGGCCGCCAGAATGACGATGGCAGAACCCGGGATGCCGTGCGCGCCCTTCGAGGTGACGAGCGCCACGCCCAGGATCAACAGCAGGTCCTGCAGGGCCAGCGGCGTGTTGGTCGCCTGTGCGATGAATACGGCGGCCAGCGTCAGATAGATCGAAAACGCATCGAGGTTGAACGAATAGCCGGTCGGGATGACAAGGCCGACCACGGAGCGCTTGATGCCCATCTTTTCAAGCTTGTTCATGATGGACGGCAGCACCGCGTCGGACGATGCCGTGCCCAGCACCACCAGCAGTTCCGCGCGCAGGAACCGGATCAGCTTGAAGATGTTGAAACCCGCCATGCGCAGGATGGTGCCGAGCACCACGAACACAAACAGCGCCACGGCTGCGTAGAACAGCAGTACCAGGAAGCCAAGCTGCTTGAGCGAGCCCGCGCCGTACTTGCCGACGGTAAAGGCCACCGCGCCCAGCACGCCCAGCGGTGCCAGCCGGATGATCACGGCCATCATGCGGAACAGCACATGCGAGAGCTGATCGATCAGGTTGACCAGCGGCTTGGTCCGCTCACCCAGCAGCGACAGCGAGCAGCCGAACAGGATTGACACCAGCAGCACCTGCAGGATGTCGCCCTTCACGAAGCCGCTGACGAACGTATCGGGAATCAGCTTGAGGAAGAACGCTGCAACGCCAGTCGATTCCACCTGCTTGGCGGTCGTCATGTACGACGCCATGGCCGCCGGATCGAGCGATTTCGGATCCACATTCATGCCGTGGCCGGGCCCGAACAGATAGGCCAGCGCAATGCCCAGGGCCAACGCAATCGTCGTGACGATTTCAAAGTAGATGACGGCCTTGCCGCCCACGCGCCCGACCTTCTTCAGCTCGCCGGCGCCGCAAATCCCCACCACCACGACAGAGAAGACGATCGGCGCGATCAACATCTTGATCAACTTCAGAAAGCCATCACCGAGCGGCTGCAACTTCTGCGCAAATTCGGGCGCCCAGATGCCCAGCGCGATGCCCACCGCCAGGGCAATCAAAACCTGCCCGAACAACGGGCGCGTAAAGCGTTGCATGGTGAATCCTCCTTTGGATTACGGGGTGTCTCAAGCCGCGCCCAATCGTCTAGTTCGGGTTGCTGCGATTGTTGTCACGGCTTTGTTTCGCTCACTGCATTGCAACGAATTGTTGCGAGGAATTGTCGAGCGTTGACGGCATCATAGGCGATCCAATTTTTGTATGCAATTTTTGAATTCACATGCTAGGATCGACCCATGCAGTCCCGCGAAGCCTTGTGCTTCCGCCATTTACGCTGCACTTCCGGCGTTCCCATCATCACGGTTTCGAGTGTACTTACTCGTCGTTTTTGTTCGATGGGCCAGCCGTATAACATCCAGAGACAAATACCAAGGAGTTCCACATGGCGATGCCCACGCTCGATCCGAACGCGCCCGATTTCACGCGCCGATATCCGAACCTGGCGGACCCCCGCCTTGGCGCCGAGGCCACGTTCGCGACCGACGAATTCTTCGCGCCGAAAGATCGCATGCTCAATCCCGAGCCGGCGGTGTTCATCCCCGGCAAGTACGACGACCACGGCAAGTGGATGGATGGCTGGGAAACGCGCCGTCGCCGCAACGGGGGCTATGACCATTGCATCGTCCGCCTGGCCCGCCCGGGCGTCGTGAAGGGTGTGGATATCGACACGAGCCACTTCACGGGCAACTTCCCACCGGCCGCTTCCATCGAAGCCGCCTACCTGCCGGATGGCGAGCCGACCGATGCCACGCAGTGGACTGAGATCGTTCCGTCGACCACGCTGCAAGGCAACAGCCACGCCTATGTGGCCGTGACCAGCCCGCAGGCCTTCACGCATCTGCGACTGAACATCTTCCCGGACGGCGGCATCGCGCGCCTGCGGGTGTATGGCCAGCCGCAGGTCGACTGGAAGGGTGCGGACCGCACCAAGCTGATCGACCTGGCCGCCATGGAAAACGGCGCCTATGTGGTCGAAGCCAACAACGAGCACTTCGGGCCGGCCTCGCGCATGCTGATGCCGGGCCGTGGCGTGAACATGGGCGACGGTTGGGAAACGCGCCGCCGCCGCGAACCGGGCAACGACTGGTGCGTGATCGCCCTGGCCCACCCGGGCCGCATCCGCAAAATCGAAGTCGACACCGCGCACTTCAAGGGCAACTTCGCTGACCGCGTTTCCATCCAGGCCGCGCGCGTGGTGGGCGGCACCGACAGTTCTCTGAAGACGCAAGCGATGTTCTGGCAGACGCTGCTGCCCGAGCAGAAGCTGCAGATGGACCTGCAGCATTACTACGAAGCGGAAATCGCCGACCTCGGTATCGTGACGCACGTGCGCTTCAACATGTTCCCGGACGGCGGTGTGTCGCGTCTGCGCCTGTGGGGGGTGCTCGAATGAGCCAAGAGACCGCTGCACGCGTTGCACTGACCATCGAGCCGCTCACGCGCGAAGCCTTCGCACCGTTTGGCGATGTGATCGAGCTGGAAGGGGCCAAGCAATTCCCCATCAACCAGGGCACGACCATCCGCTTTCATGACCTCGCCAACGTGGATGTGGGCGAGGGCGGCCGCGCGCTGATCAGCCTGTTCCGTGGCCAGCCGCGCACGCTGCCGTTCGAGGTCAAGATGCTGGAGCGCCACCCGCGTGGCAGCCAGGCCTTCATCCCGCAGAACGACAAGCCGTATCTGGTGGTCGTGGCGCCGGCCGGCGAGCTGGACCCATCGAAATTGCGCGCGTTCGTCTCGCGCGGCTGGCAAGGCGTGAACTACGCGCGCGGCGTGTGGCATCACCCGTTGCTGGCGCTGGGCGAGGTGAGCGATTTCCTTGTCGTCGACCGCGGTGGCGAAGGCCACAACTGCGACGAGCAGGACCTGGCCGAGTCGGTATGGTTGACCGCCGAGGCCATGCAGGCCGCGCTGTAAACCTCGCTTCATCGGCATCCATACTGAGCCCCCGCACAACGGGGGCTCAGTCACTTTCAATCTCCGTCCCACCACAAGCAGGGAGACATCGACATGACCCAGGCCCAACTTGCGAATCCCGGCATCGATGCGGACATCCGCGCGTTTGTCGAATCGGCACACGCGCAGCAGATTGATTTCCTGCGCGAGCTGGTGAAAGTGCCGTCGGACAACCCGTCCGGCGATTGCGCCCCGCATGCCGCGCGCGCCAAGGCACTGCTGGAGGCACTGGGCCTGACGGTCGAGGCGCATGCCGTGCCGCAGGCGCAGGTACGTGCCGTCGGCATGGTCAGCGCCACCAACCTGATCGTGCGGCACACGTTCGGCAGCGGCGGCCCCACGGTCGCCATGAACGCACACGGTGATGTCGTCCCGCCCGGCCTGGGCTGGACGCACGACCCGTACGGCGGCGAGATCGTCGAGACCGAACACGGCCCCACCATGTTCGGCCGCGGCGTGGCGGTGTCCAAGTCGGACTTTGCCACCTACACGTGGGCGCTGCTTGCGCTGATCGACGCGGAAAAGCGTGGCGCGAAGCTCAATGGCACGGTCGAACTCCATTTCACCTACGACGAAGAAACCGGCGGCGATATCGGCCCGAAGTGGCTGCTCGACCAAGGCCTGAGCAAGCCCGATTACGCCATCTCCGCCGGCTTTGCCTATGGCATCACCTCGGCGCACAACGGCTGCCTGCACGTGCAGGTGACGGTGCGAGGCAAGCAGGCACACGCTGCCATGCCGCATACGGGCATCGACGCCATCGAGGCGGCCACGCATATCCTGCAAGCCGTGTATGCCTATCGCGCGGAACTCGCCACGCGCACATCCTCCGTGCCGGGCATCGACCACGCAACGCTCAACGTCGGGTTGATCCAGGGCGGCATCAACACCAACGTCGTGCCCGATCTGGTGACGTTCCGTGTAGACCGCCGGATGATTCCTGAAGAAGCCGGCCGCGATGCAGAAGGCGAACTGCGCGCCGTGATCGAGCACGCGGCTGCAGAACGGCCGGGGATCGAGGTTGCAGTGGAACGCATTCTCTTGGCACAGCCGCTTGCCGAATTGCCGGGCGTGGACGCCCTGATTGGCGCGCTACGGCGGAATGCGTTAGCGGTGTTCGGTGGCGATGTGCCGGTGCATGGCGTGCCGCTGTATACCGATGCGCGGCATTACACGGCGCATGGCGTGCCGACGGTTTTGTATGGGGCGGGCCCGCGGACGTTGATGGAGGCGCGGGGGCACAACACGGATGAAAACCTGCGGTTGAATGATCTGCGGGGCGCGACTGTGGTGGTGGGGTGTGCTGTGGGGGAGTTGTTGGGCGGGTGATTAGGGGTTGTTTGGGTTTTTGCCTTGGTGGTCCATCCCCCTTTCGGTCCCGGCAGGGGATGAAACAGGGGTGCACCAACAAGCTCAAAAATCACGAACCCCCTCACAATCAACCACGAAACCAGCAACCACTTGCCAGCCCTTAAGATTGCTGCACGTTCCATCAAGCCAAAACCAGAGCCCATGCAGATCTACCACAACCCCCGCTGCTCCAAATCCCGCTCCGCCCTCGAACAAGCCCAATCCTTCACAGCAAAGAACGGCGAACAGCTCGAGGTCATCGAATACCTGACCACGCCGCCCACGCTGGCCGACCTCAAACAGCTCGCCGCGCAACTCGACACCCCGCTGCGCAGCCTGATCCGCGAAAACGAAGACGAATACGCGCACCTCAATCTGGCCGATGCATCGGACGACGCGCTGCTCAAAGCCATCGCAGCGCATCCGAAGCTGCTGCAGCGGCCGGTGCTGGTTCGCAACGGCCGCGCCATCATCGGCCGCACGCCTGAAGCGCTTGATGCGTTCCTGAAGTAATTCGCGCGCCCCATAAAGTTGAACGGCCTGCCGATTTCCATCGCACAGGCCGTTCAGGGGTGGCCGTATCTCGCCTTGCGCGAGGGCCGGGGCTGCGTCCGTCAAGACGCGCAAGGGCACCGGGTTATTCCAGGCCCATCCATCGGGCCATTTCTGACCCGAAACCAACTGCCAGCAGGGCGGCAAGCACCACTGCCAGCGCCGCCGCGGTCGAGACCATGGCGACCTTCGTGACTTCTGCGTCGTGGTGCGCGTCGCTGTGCGTGTCATGCAGATGCTGCGCACGCATGCTCAGCGGAACCGCCTTCGCAGAGGATTTGCGATGCCAATGCAAGCGTTCCGTCATCGCTCGCAAGTGTTGCGTGTCAAACGCGTCACGGGAAAATCGCACCGCGCTACCTCCCGTTGTTGGCTGATAGCCGACGCCGGCACGCACCGGCGTCGGGGGCACGTGCGGCCCGAAAACGATACGGCAAGCAAATGGCGTATGCGAGTGGCTTTGCTTGTCGGCGCCGGGTGGCGCAGTCGTCTGGTCGCTCGCACAAGCCCAGCGTAGACGCGGGTTTGCGAGCCCGCAAGTTGCGTTGCGGCATGGTGCGCGCATCACGCGGGCAAGAGGCAAACCGCGTGCGGTTCTTCGCCAGATGCGTGATGTGTCCGGCGCTCAATCCTGCGCAGATTGTTGGGGCGATTGTGCGGCGGCGCGCTCGGCTTCGCGCTTGCGCAGTTCGGCGAGCATGTTGCAGAAGAGCGCACCTTGCTCTTTGGCGTCATCCAGCGCGATATGCGTGTGCGGCAGCGGGTCGTGCCAGTGCTCGGGAAAGGCCGCTTTGACGTTGCGCCGATACGGCATGCCCGTGAGCGCAAAGGCCAGCGTCTTGATGTCGAGTGCGGCCCACCCAAACGGCGAGCGCCCGGCAAAACGCATCATGTACCAGAACATGAACGTGAAATCGAAGCCCGCCGGAAACGCCACGAACACCGGCTTGCCGGGCAGGCTCTCGACCCACTCCACGTAACGCGGCAAGGCCACCTCGGGTGCCTCCAGATTGGCGCGGCACGCGGCCCACGCCTCGGGCTGCGTCTTCCACCATTGCATCTGGACAGGATGGCCCTCTGCGCCCGGCAGCGTTTCCAGGTTGGCTTCGAACGTGCCGACGAGCGTCTTGTCGGCCAGGTACGCCGCGCTGGCGAAGCTCAGCATCGAATGCGGACCGGGGATAGGGCCGTCAGCCTCGATGTCGGTGCTGACGTAGATTTCGGGCCGCGTGTCGGGCGGCTGGTTGCCGCGCTTGCGGCGGGGCTTGTCCGCCGGCGCAGCGGGTGCGGTGTCGGCGAAGGGGTCGTCGCTCTCGTTGGCGCTCTCGTTGGTGTTTGCGCTCATGCCGAGCCTTCGTTGGCAAACAGGCGATCGGCGACGTACGGGTTGCTGGCACGCTCATCGCCAAAGGTCGAGACTGGCCCATGACCCGGCACAAACGTGACGTCGTCGCCCAGCGGCCATAGCTTCGTGCGGATCGCGTTGATCAGGTCCGCATGGTTGCCGCGCGGAAAATCCGTGCGACCGATCGACCCCGCAAACAGCACATCGCCGACGATGGCCACGCGGTCTTCGGCGCTGAAGAACACCACGTGGCCGGGCGTGTGGCCCGGGCAGTGAAACACCTGCAGCGTGCGGCCGGCGGCTTCCACGGTGTCGCCGTCTTCGAGCCAGCGGTCGGGCACGAACGCCTTGGCGGGCGGAAAACCAAAGCGCTGGCTCTGCATGGGCAGTTGGTCGATCCAGAACGCCTCGTCCTTCTGCGGCCCTTCGATCGGCACGCCGAGCTGCGTGCGCAGGGCGTCGGCGGCGGCGCAGTGGTCGACATGGCCGTGCGTGAGCAGGATTTTTTCGATGCGTGCGCCGTGCTGCTGTGCGGCGGCCAGGATGCGGTCGATATCGCCGCCGGGATCGGTGACGGCGGCAGCGCCATCGTCGCCAATCAGCAGCGTGCAGTTCTGTTCAAACGGCGTAACAGGGACGACAACGACTTTCATGTGATCTTGTGTGCGCATTTGCACATGGCAGGGATAACCCGATTGTATCGGGCCGAGCCCGCGCCAGCACTGGGCTTGCGGGGTGTGCTGTTACATCCGAAAGAAAATATTACAAAATTGGTGCGAGATGACAGCATGATGTGATCGTTTTAATAGGAAATGTAAATAAGCGATCAAAACATGCATGTTAGACTCGCGGCCATGCTCAAGTTGACCCATTCGATTTCCTGCCTTCCGGCCGGCCGCACGCTGCGTGCCTGGCTCACGCACGGCACCGCGCTGCTGGTGCTGGCGGGCTGTGCCGCCGTCCCCGGCGAACCGCCCGCGGGTGGGCAATCCGGTCTTCAGGCCAGCAAGCCCGCAGCGCCCGCGTTGAAGCTGGCCGACCCGCGCGACAACCCCGATGCCTGGGGCACGCTGTCGTTCCGCGGGGTGCCGGATTCGACCAGCCTCAAGCTGGACGAGAACACCGATACCAGCCCCGGCCTGCGCGCCGACCTCGGCACGTTCGAACAACGCGGCCTGGCTTCGTGGTACGGCCGCGGCTTCCACGGCCGCCGCACCGCCAGCGGCGAGCGTTTCGATATGAACGCCTTCACGGTGGCGCATCCGTCGCTGCCGCTGCAGAGCTGGGTACTGGTGCGCAACCTCTCCAACGACCGCGTGGTCGTGGCCAAGGTGACGGATCGCGGTCCGTACCACGGCAAGCGCATCGTCGACATGTCGTATGCCGCCGCCAAGCGGCTCGACTTCGTCAAACGCGGTTCAACGCAGGTGGAAATCCGCCGACTGTCCCGCGCTGAAGTTGAAGCGCTGCGCCCTGAGCTGACGCAGACCGATGTCGCCAGCAACGATGGCGACGCCGATGTGGGTGCCGATGAACCCGCACCGGTGAAGAAGAAAGCGGTCAAGCGTCGCGCCAAGCGTCGTTGATCCGCTGATCCGGCCGCCTTCCTGCCTCAGTCCTTCCCTTCGTTTTTCAGCGCCAGCGCGCTTTGATACAGCGCGTCGACCGACGCACCCGTAATTGCGCCGGCCAGCTTGGCTGCGCGCTTGGCAGGCAACTCGGCCAACAGCAGACGCAAGACCTGGTCTGCCGCCATCGCCGTCGGCGCGGCGTCCTGCGCGCCTGCGCCCTCCACCACCAGAACGAATTCGCCCTTGCCATGTGAGACATCGGCGGCAAGCCAGGCCGGTGCTTCGGCGGCAGGCCGCACGACGATCTGCTCGAACAGCTTGGTCAATTCCCGGCCGATCAGGATGCGTCGCGCGGGCAGGTGTTCCGCCAACGCGGCGAGTGTGGCCTCGATGCGATGCGGTGCCTCGTACAGGACCCATGCCGGCCCGTGCGCGGCCCATTGGCGGATGGCCGCCTCGCGTTGCCCGGCCTTGGGCGGCAGGAAGCCGACAAAGGTGAACTGCCCACCAGACGTGTCGAGCAACTCCCCCGCGGCAGAAAGCGCCGTCACCACCGCGCTCGCGCCCGGCAGCGGAATCACGCGCTGGCCCGCCGCACGCACCGCCTCGACAATCCGCGAGCCCGGGTCCGACACGCCCGGCGTGCCCGCATCGGACACATAGGCGATGCGCTCGCCCTGCGCCAGCCGCGCCACGATGCGCGCGGCGGCCTCGCGCTCGTTGTGTTCGTGCGCCGCGAGCATCGGCCGCGACAGCCCCAGCCGATGGAGCAGTTGCCCGGTGTTGCGCGTGTCTTCGCACGCCACCGCGTCGACAAGGCCCAGCACGTAGCGCGCCCGTAGCGACACGTCGGCCGCGTTCCCGATGGGGGTGGCCACCACATATAATGCGCCGGCGGGATAGTGCTGGTCGTGCGCCAGCAGGGTCCAGTCAGGATCACTCACGAGAACTTCTCTCTGTTACTTGGTTCAAACCGCGAATGCATGCGCCGCAGCCCATCACAGCCGCCACCGGTGAAGCCGGTGAAGACCGTGCGCTGCGCTACTTGCAGGCGCGCGGGCTGGCCGTGGTCAGCCGCAATTATCGCTGCAAGGGCGGTGAAATCGATCTGGTGATGCGCGATGCGGCCGGCGCCCTGGTATTCGTTGAAGTGCGTGCCCGTGTGGCGCGCTCCGCGCAGCGCTTCGGCGGGGCGGCGGCGAGTGTCACGCCCGCCAAGCAGCGCCGCCTGATTGCCGCGGCTGAAGATTTTCTCGCGCGGCAGGTTGAAGATGTACCGGCCTGCCGATTTGACGTCATCGCCATTGACGGTGCGCGTATCGAATGGATGCGCGATGCCTTCGGCGTTGATGCCTGAACCTCGCATCAACCTCGCTCTTCTTTCTTCTGCACTTCATTCAAGGACAGCATGAAACTCTCGTCGCCTACGTTTGCCCGTTTCCGTCGCACGGTCACACGCACCGCCGTGCTGGCCGCCCTGGCCGGCATGACCGCAACGCAGTTGACTGCCTGCTTCCCGCTGTTTGCGGGCGCCGTGGCCGGCGGCGTGGCGCTTGCCACCGACCGTCGCCCGACCGCCACCCAGACCATCGACCGCGGCCTGCAGATGGAAGCCGAGAACACGCTGATCTCGCGCTACGACGGCCGTGCCCACGTCAACGTGACGGTCTACAACCGCAAGGTCCTGCTGACCGGCGAAGCCGGCACCGAGCAGACCAAGCAGGAGATCGGCCAATACGCGCAGAAGCTGCAGAACGCGCGTGAGGTCGTCAACGAGATCGTGGTGACGCCGGAGTCGAGCACGTTCGGCTCGCGCACAAACGATACGTACATCACCACCAAGGTGAAGAGCGTGCTGGCCGGCACGGACGGCGTGCCCTGGAACTCCATCAAGGTGACGACCGAAGCGCAGACCGTCTTCCTGCTGGGCGTGGTGACCGAGGCCGAAGGCAACAAGGCCACCGAGGCCGTGCGCACCGTAGGTGGCGTCAACAAGGTCGTGAAGGTGTTCGACTACGTGACCGACGAAGAGCGCAAGCACCTGGATGCGAATGCCACGTCGACCAACCCGTCGACCGCGCCCGATGCGTCGCAAGGCACGCCAACGCGCACGCAGAGTACGCCGACGGCCACGCAGGCGCCTGCCCCGGTCACATCGGCCGCGCCGGGCGTGACCGTGTCGCCGACCAACTCGCCGGCGCTGCCGCCGGGCAAGCAATTGCCGTAAGCCACGTCCGCAATATCGCACCGCAAGAAACGCAGCCACCGTGCTGCGTTTTTTGTTGGCTGCACGCATCACAGGGCACATGGCCGGCCGTGCGTGTTAGCGTATGACGCTCCCGCGACTTCGCAGCCCCCCGATGCCCGTCGTCCACCGCCCTGCCGCAGCAGCACTGCTTGCGGCGCTGCTGACGGCCCCTGCGCCCACTGTGGCCCATGCGGCCGATCATCCCGCCACCAATCTGCAGGCCCGCACCTGGGCTGCCACGTGCGCCAGCTGCCATCACGCCGATACCGCGCCCGGTGCCAAGCTTCCCGCGCAGACGTTGCCGCCGCTGGCCGGTCGCTCGCAGGCCGAGCTGATCGACACCATGCAAGCCTTTCGCAGCGGCGCGCGCCCTTCCACGGTGATGGGCCAGATCGCCCGCGGTTATGACGATGCGCAGATCGCCGCCATTGCCGGCTGGCTGTCACGCCAACCTCAGGAGGCGCCATGAGCGAATGGCTGCGCAAGGACCGACGCGCACTTCTGCGCGCGCTCGGGGCAACCGCGCTGGCCGGGCCGCTGGCCGCCTGTGCATCGCTGTCGGGCGTGCGCAATGCGCGCGTGGTGGTGGTGGGCGGCGGCTATGGCGGCGCAACGGCGGCCAAGTACGTGCGCGTGTTTTCCGGTGGCCATGTCGATGTCACGCTGGTTGAGCCGAACGCCGCGTTCGTCTCGTGCCCGCTGTCGAACCTCGTGCTGTCGGGCGACCGTGACATCGCGTCGATCACCGTGCCGTATGACGCGCTGGTCGAGCGCCACGGCGTGCGGTGGGTGCGCGACCGCGCATCGGCCATCGACCCTGGCGCCAAGCAGGTGCGGCTGGCAGGCGGCGGCACGCTTGATTACGACCGGCTGATCCTCTCGCCCGGCATCGACTTCGTGCCGGGCGCGATTCCCGGTCTCGCCAATGCGGCCACCGCCGCGCAAGCGCCGCACGCTTGGAAAGCCGGCACGCAAACACTGGCGCTGCGCCATCGGCTCGAAGCCATGCCCAACGGCGGCACGGTGGCGATCAGCATTCCGCTGGCGCCGTACCGCTGCCCGCCCGCGCCGTACGAGCGCGCGTGCCTGATCGCCCACTGGCTGCAGCGCGCCAAGCCCGATTCGCGCGTGCTCATTCTCGATGCCAACGATGACGTCACCTCCAAAGGCGCGTTGTTCAAGCGCGTCTGGGCAGAGCGCTATCCGCAGCACATCGAATATCGTCCGCAATACAACGCCGTCGACATCGATGCCACGGGCCGCGTGCTCAAGTTCGATGTGCAGGACGACGTGCAGGTCGATGTCGTCAACCTCATCCCCCCGCAGCGTGCCGGGGCGATTGCCGTGCAAGCCGGGCTGGCGACGGCCAACGGGCGCTGGTGCGAAGTGGACTTCCTCTCGTTCGAATCGAAGGTGGCCCCGGGCGTGCATGTGATTGGCGATGCCATCCAGACCGCGCCGCTGATGCCCAAGTCGGGCCACATGGCCAACCAGCACGGCAAGGTAGCCGCCGCCGCCGTGGTGGCGATGCTGGCGGGCCACGCGCCCGATGCGTCGCCGCTGTATACCAACACCTGCTACAGCTTTGCCACGCCCGACGAGGCAATGCACGTGGCAACCGTGCACCGCTACGACGCGACCGAGCACACCATGGTGACGGTGCCCGGCGCCGGCGGGCTTTCCGAAGCGCCTTCCGCAGCGGAGGGCAAGCTGGCGCAAGGCTGGAGCCGCGCCATCTGGTCGGACATGCTGGGTTGAATGTCAGGCGGAAGGTGCAGCCCCGGGCACAAACAATGCGCAAGATTGTGCAAGTCGCGTAAGCGGCCCGCGCCTACAGTGCGTCATGTGGCCGCGCGGGCGGCCGTCCGAACCTTCCGATCATCATGTCTCCCAAGGATCTGCTGCTGGCCCTGACCGTTGTGTTGGTGTGGGGCGTCAACTTTGTCGTCATCAAGGTGGGCCTGCATGGCGTGCCCCCCATGCTGCTGGGTGCGCTGCGCTTTGCGCTGGTCGCGTTCCCGGCTGTGCTGTTCGTGCCGCGCCCGAAGATTGCGCTTAAGTGGCTGGTGGCTTACGGCGCCACCATCAGCTTCGGGCAGTTCGCGTTCCTGTTCTCCGCCATGTATGTGGGCATGCCGGCGGGGCTGGCCTCGCTGGTGCTGCAGTCGCAGGCGTTCTTTACGCTGACGATTGCCGCCATCGTGCTGCGCGAGCCGATCCGCTGGTTCCACCTGGCCGGCATGGCGGTGGCCGCAGGCGGGCTCGCCGTGATCGGCATGGCGGGGGGCGGCTCGGTCACGGGCATGACCACTGCCGGCTTCCTGTTGACGCTGTGCGCGGCGTTTTCTTGGGCCAGCGGCAATATCGTCACCAAGCGCGTCGGGCCGGTGAATGTGGTGAGCCTGGTGGTGTGGGGCGCCGTCATTCCGCCGATTCCGTTCTTCCTGCTGTCGTACTGGCTGGAGGGGCCGCAGCAGATCGCACACAGCCTGGCGAACATCAGCTGGTCCAGCATCGGCGCGATCGTCTACCTGTCTTTTGGTGCCACCATCTTCGGCTACAGCCTGTGGAGCCGCCTGCTGGCGCGCTACGCCGCCAGCCAGGTCGCGCCGCTCACGCTGCTGGTGCCGGTGGTGGGGCTGGTGTCAGCCGCCGTGCTGCTGGGCGAGCGCCTGGTGCCTGCCCAATGGCTGGGCGGCGCTGTGGTGATGGCCGGGTTGCTGCTCAACGTATTTGGCGGCCGGCTGGCCGCGCGGCGGGCGATGGCCTGATCGCCGCATCCCCATCAGAAACAAGCGCCCGGGGCCGAAAGGTACCGGGCGTTTTGCTTTGCGGACGACATTTGCGGGCGACATAGGATTTGGCCCGTTTCGGGCACAATACCGGGTCCAATTCCCGCCATTTCGCCCGCTCACGCATGCGGGCAGCCTCGTCTTCTGGAGACCACATGAAGTTCGCCCCCACGCTCGCCGCAGCGGCGGTGCTGGCCGGCTTGGCACTGTCCGCCACGCCCGCGCTGGCCGCCGTTGATGCTGCCCGCGCCTTGTCCATCGCCAACCAGAACGCCTGCATGGGCTGCCACGCCGTCGACCGCAAGCTCGTCGGCCCGGCCTACCAGGACGTTGCCGCCAAGTACAAGGGCGATGCCGGCGCGCAAGCCAAGCTCATCAAGAAGGTGCGCGAAGGCGGCATGGGCAATTGGGGCCAAATCCCGATGCCGGCCAACCCGAAGATTGCCGATGCCGATCTGAAAACCGTGATCGACTGGGTGCTCGCGGGCGCCCCGGCCAAGTGAGGAACGGACGATGAACGACGCAATCAATCTGGGCCGCCGTGACGTACTGCGTGCCGGCGCCATGATGGCGCTGCTGGTGTCTGCCGGCATTGCCACGCCGGCCCAGGCGGCCGAATGGAACAAGGCCGCCTTTGCGGTGAAAGGCGTGAACGACGTGCTCAAGCAACTGGGCGGTGGCGCGGTGGAGAAGGGCGGCGCCGGCATCCAGCTCACCGCACCGGACATTGCTGAAAACGGCGCCGTCGTGCCGCTGGTCGTGACCAGCACGCTGCCGGGCACCGACCTCATCGCCATCCTGGTCGAAAAGAACCCGAACACGCTGGCCGCCACGTTTGGCATTCCGGCCGGCACCGAACCGTTTGTGAGCACGCGCGTGAAGATGGGCGAGACGTCAACGGTCTACGCCGCCGTGCGCGCCAACGGCAAATGGGTGCTGGCGAGCAAGGAAGTGAAGGTCACCCTGGGTGGCTGCGGCGGTTAAACATCAGGAGAAACACACCATGGCAGACCCGATGCGCATTCGCGCAATGGAAAACGGCGGCACCACCGACGTGAAGATCCTGATGAAGCACGACATGGAAACCGGCCAGCGCAAAGACGCGTCCGGCAAGGTCGTGCCCGCCTGGCACATCACCAACGTAACGGTGCAGCACAGCGGCAAGACGGTGCTCGACGCCCAGTTCGGCCCGGCCGTGTCGAAAGATCCGTTCCTGAACTTCAAGTTCAAGGGCGGCGCCAAGGGCGACAAGGTGACGGTCACGTGGGTCGACAACCACGGCGACAAGCGCACCGACGAAACGTCTATCCAGTAATCAGCAAAGGCCGGGAGGCTCAAATGCGACGCAGCTTCTTTCGTGTGACCGCCGCGCTGGCGGCATTGGGTGTGGCCGGCAAGGCCGCTGCCCAGAACACCCCGCGCGCTGGCGGCGCCGGTGCCCGCTACAAGGTGGTCTACCAGTTGAGCGAAGGCATCGACCAGGCCGTGCGCGCCATCGGGAACCTGCGCAACCACCTGAACGGCGCACCCGGCACGAAGATCGTGGTGGTGGCGCTGGGCCACGGCATCGACTTCCTCGTTGAAGGCGCCAAGGATGCGCAGGGGCGCCCGTTCGATGCGCCCGTGGCCGCGCTTGCCAGCATGGGCGTGGAGTTTCGCGTGTGCCACAACTCGCTGATGGCGTTCAAGGTGCCGGAAGACAAGCTGCTGCTCGAAGCCAAGGTGGTGCCGGCCGGCGTGGTGGAAATCACCCGCCTGCAGCAGGAAGAAGGTTTCGCCTATATCAAACCGTAGGCGACCCACGGAGGGGACCGTGAAACACAAGACATGGACGATGGTGCTGGCTGCGTCGTTAGTGGCCGGCAGCGCCGTGATGGCACTCGCCCAGGACGCCAAGGACAGCACCGCCGCCGGCATCGCGCAGTACCGCGAGATGCTGGCCGACGGCAACCCGGCCGAACTCTGGGAAGCCGCCGGCGAAGAACTCTGGAAGAAGCCCGCCGGCCCCAAGCAGGCCTCGCTTGAAGCGTGCGACCTGGGCCTGGGCCCCGGCGTGGTGAAAGGCGCCTACGCCAAGCTGCCGCGCTACTTCAAAGACACCGGCCGCGTGATGGACGCTGAGCAGCGCCTTATGTACTGCCGCATGACGCTGCAGGGTCTGACCA
Source organism: Ralstonia pickettii (assembly GCF_030582395.1). Classification (NCBI taxonomy): domain Bacteria; kingdom Pseudomonadati; phylum Pseudomonadota; class Betaproteobacteria; order Burkholderiales; family Burkholderiaceae; genus Ralstonia; species Ralstonia pickettii. The sequence continues at coordinate 3,154,383 of NZ_CP104381.1, read as the reverse complement.
AGGAAGAGGCTTCGGCCCGCCCGTTCTCGTCGCCCGGCAAGGCGTCGGACATTGAACGGCTGATGGCCTACGTTGCCTCGGAATCGCGCGGCGCGGCCATCGACATTCCGCTCGCCCACCCTGAAGAAAAGCGCGTGTACGAACTCGGCCGCCGCATGTTCTTCTACCGTGGCGGCGCGTATGACTTTGCCTGCGCCACGTGCCATGCCCAGCCGGGTTTGCGCATCCGCCTGCAGGAGCTGCCCGATTTGCTGACCGCCGACGGCGCGCGCTTTGCGTATTCCACGTGGCCGGGGTATCGCGTCTCGCAGGGCGAGGTACGCACGATGCAGCACCGCCTGTACGACTGCCTGCGCCAGCAGCGCTTTCCGGAACCGCTCTACGGCAGCGAGGTGATTACCGCGCTGGAGATGTTCCTCGCCCGTAACGCCAACGGCGGCAAGATGGACGCGCCGTCCATCAAACGCTGACACGATGAGGCCACGCATGACCCGACTGACCCCCATCGTTCTGACGGCGCTCACATTGGCGCTGGCCGCCGGCACCGCGCAGGCAGCGGACGCCACCTCCAAGGCCGTCACCGCACCCAAGCCCGAAGCCAAGGCCGACACGGCCCTCGCCAAGGTCATCCAGGAGAGCTTTGTCTCCAAGGGCCCGGCCACCGTGGAAGGCGTGACCGAGCGCGACGACGTGCAAAAGGTCTGCAGCCAGTTTGCCGACCGCAATGCCGTGCCCGCTGCGGTTGCCAAGAAGCTGGAAGACGCGCAATTCAAGACCATCCACTACCCGGCAGACAACACCTGGCTGGGCGACTGGAAGGAAGGCGAGAAGACCGCGCAGAGCGGCCGCGGCATGCAGTTCTCCGACCCGGCCGGCACTGTGAACGGCGCCAATTGCTACGCCTGCCACCGCCTGTCGAAAGATGAGGTGTCGTACGGCACCATCGGCCCGTCGCTGTACCAGTACGGCAAGCTGCGCGGCGATTCGGAGGCGATCCTGCGCTACACGTGGGGCAAGATCTACAACTCCAACGCGTATGCGGCGTGCTCCAACATGCCGCGCTTCGGGCACAAGGGCATCCTCACCGAACAGCAGATCCGCGATGTGATGGCGCTGCTGTTCGACCCCGCATCGCCCGTGAACCAGTGACCCAATAACGCCATGCAAGCCATTCGACGGTTCCTGATGTGGACGGCAGCGGCGATGGTGTTTGCCGCAAGCACCGTGCAGGCCGTCGAAGTGGGCGATGTGGTGGCGCTGCCCGACGTGCAATTGCTCGACGGCACGCGCGTGCCGGGCGATGCATGGCGCGGGCACCCCGTCATCATCGCCACGTGGGCATCGTGGTGCCCGTTCTGCGCGCTGCAGAACCCCCGCCTGCAAAAGCTGTATGACGCCACGCGCGGCACGGACCTCCGCATCCTCACCATCAGCATCGACGCCAACCCGCAGCTTGCGAAGGACTACGTCGCCAAGCGCGGCTTCACCTTTCCGGTGACGATGGAAACCGACGCGCTGTGCGCCGCCACCGGCCCGCGCAAGGGCCTGCCCGAACTGCTCGTGCTCGACGCCAAGGGCCGCGTGGTGCGCAAGGAAGTCGGCGAGATGCTGGAAGACGACGTGGCCGACCTCGCACGCTACGCACACAGCTCCAAACGATGAACCGCCGCGAATTCGTTCAAGCCCTGGCGATTGCCGCAGCCGCCGGCCTGCGCCTGACCGACGCGCACGCCGATACGTTCAGCTATGACGTGCCGCGTTTCGGCAACGTCCACCTGCTGCACTTCACCGACTGCCACGCGCAGTTGCTGCCCATCGAATACCGCGAGCCCAGCGTCAACCTGGGCGTGGCGCAATGGGCCGGGCAGCCGCCGCATCTGGTTGGGCACGCGCTGCTCAAGCGTTACGGCATTGCGCCGGGCTCGCGCGCCGCGCACGCCTTCACCGCGCTCGACTTTACCGAGGCCGCCCGCCGCTACGGCCGCATGGGCGGCTTCGCGCATCTGGCCACGCTCATCAAGCGCCTGCGCGCCACGCGCCCGAATGCGCTCCTGCTGGATGGCGGCGACACCTGGCAGGGCTCTGCCACCGCGTTGTGGACGAACGGCCAGGACATGGTCGATGCCGCCCTTGCGCTGGGCGTGGACGTCATGACCCCGCATTGGGAGATGACCTACGGCGCCGACCGCGTGCGCCACGTGGTCGATCACGACTTCAAGAACAAGGTCGCCTTTGTCGCGCAGAACATCCAGACCGCCGACTTTGGTGACCCGGTGTTCGACCCGTACGTGCTGCGCGAGCTGAACGGCGTGCAGGTCGCCATCATCGGGCAGGCGTTTCCGTACACGCCGATCGCGCACCCGGCCGATTTCACGCCGGACTGGACCTTCGGCATTCAGGAAGAACGGCTGCAGAAGATGATTGACGAGGCGCGCGGCAAGGGCGCCAAGGTGGTCGTGCTGCTGTCGCACAACGGCATGGATGTCGACCGGAAGCTCGCCTCGCGCGTGCGCGGGTTGGACGCCATCCTGGGCGGGCATACGCACGATGCCGTGCCCGCGCCCGTCAAGGTCAGCAACCCGGGCGGCGTGACGCTAGTGACCAACGCGGGCGCCAACGGCAAGTTTGTCGGCGTGCTCGATCTGGATGTGCGCGGCGGCACCGTGCGCGACATCCGCTATACGTTGCTGCCCGTGTTTGCCGACCTGCTGCCGCCAGACCCGGCCATGACGGCGCTGATTGACCGCGTGCGCGCGCCGTACCAAGACAAGCTGGGCGAAACGCTGGCCACCAACCGCGGCCTGCTGTACCGGCGCGGCAACTTCAACGGCACGTTCGACCAGCTCATCGTCGATGGGCTGATGCACGCGCAGGGCGCCGAGATTGCCTTCTCGCCCGGCTTCCGCTGGGGCACCACGCTGCTGCCCGGCGAGGCCCTGACCATGGAAGCGCTGATGGCCCAGACCGCCATCACGTACCCGGCCACCACGCTGACCGAAATGACCGGCGCCACCATCAAGACCGTGCTGGAAGACGTGGCCGACAACCTGTTCAACCCAGACCCGTACTACCAGCAGGGCGGCGACATGGTGCGCACCGGCGGCCTGCGCTACACCATCGACCCGATGAAGCCCATGGGCCAGCGCATTGCCGACATGCGCTTGGGCCCGGGTGACGGCAAGCCCATCGACGCCGACCGCCGCTACAAGGTGGCCGGCTGGGCCGCCGTGTCCCCCGAAGCCCGCAAGGCCGGCGGCCGCCCCGTATGGGACGTGCTGGCCGACTGGCTGCGCGACCAGCGCGAAGTGACCGCCGGGCCGCTGAACACGCCGCGCATTGTCGGCATGGAAGGCAATCCGGGCATGGAAAACGCGGGTTAAACCCCCGATTGAAAGCGCCCGGGGAGTTCGGGTAGACTCATTTTTCACGGGCCGATAGCTCAGCTGGGAGAGCGCCGCGTTCGCAATGCGGAGGTCGGGAGTTCGATCCTCCTTCGGTCCACCAACTCACTGGCAAGGTTTGCCAAGCGTTGCCAAGAAACCCGCTAGCTGCAAGGCTTTGCGGGTTTTTTGTTGCCAGCGTTGCCTAAGTATTGCCGTTGACACCCGGGGGCAAGTGGGGGCAAGTGGGGGCAAATTCGGGGGCAAGTTGCCACCCGGAGAATCACTTGCCCCCATGCCTCTGACCGACATAGCAATTCGTACCGCCAAGCCAACAGATAAGCCGTACAAGCTGGCCGATGTCGGCGGTCTCTACCTTGAGGTGTACCCCACAGGGGGCAAGTTGTGGCGTCTCAAGTACCGGTTTGGGGGCAAGGAAAAGCGGCTTTCATTGGGGTCCTATTCCGTCGTCAGCCTGAAGGAGGCACGCGAGCGGCGTGACAACGGCAAGCGCCTTTTGGCGGGCGGCATCGACCCCTCGATCGAGCGGAAGACGCAGAGGGCCGCAACGGTCGAGCGCGCCGCCAACAGCTTCGAGACAGTGGGCCGCGAGTGGTTTGCCAGGTATTCGCCCACATGGGCCGAGAGCCACGCGACCAAGATCATTCGTCGCCTGGAAGCCGATATCTTTCCCTGGCTGGGTGGGCGACCCATTGCGGAAATTACAGCGCCCGAAGTGCTGACAGTCCTGCGTCGAATCGAAGCGCGCGGCGCATTGGATACGGCGCACCGCGCCCCACCAGAATTGCGGCCAGATATTCCGCTACGCCGTCGCTACAGGTCGCGCGATCCGCGATCCATCCGGCGACCTACGAGGCGCGTTGCCGCCTGCCAAACATGAGAATTTCGCTTCCATCACCGACCCGGTAAAGGTGGCCGAATTGCTGCGCGCCATCGATGCCTTCCGGGGTACGTTGGTCGTACGATGCGCGCTGCTCCTCGCGCCGATGGTGTTCGTGCGACCACGGTGGCCCACGTGATTCCGACTCGCCAAGGAGTGTGTCTCAGAACCATATTTGTGCACTCTTTCTAGGCATGCTTTTGTCGCAAACCTCGAATCTGACGAGGTTCAAGCCCTGCTGCGAAGTGCGAGGTTCCACCTCGTAGTATTGCTATACACCCATGCGCTGTGGTCGGTGAGATGCGCGTGGTCGGTGCTCACTCGGCGACAAATTGACCACTCTCCCGCGCTCTTCTACCATCGCCCCTACTCACGTGCTTCACCGACTGCCATGCGCCTGGAAGACCTTAACTATTTCATTGCGGTAGCGGAATTCGGTCGGATCGGGTTGGCATCGGAGGCGCTGGGCCAGAGCCAGCCTGCAGTGACCAAAGGCATCCAGCGGCTGGAGCGAGAACTTGGCTTCCAGCTGTTCGACCGCACGTCAAAGGGAATGGAGCTGACCACTACCGGAGCGACATTCCTGGAACGTATCGTGAAGGTCCGCTGTTCGTTTCGCGAAGCACTGAAAGAGGCGAATGATCTTCACCTTGGCAGACTTGGGCTGGTGCGCGTTGGGGTGCCGACTTCCATTATGGGGTCGCTGTTCTCGGACGCCTTTGCCGAACTCATAGGGCATCGGCCCGCAGCGCGTGTGCGGGTGACCATCGGGCTGGCAGATACGCTCCAGGGCCTGGTGCGCGACGGCTCGCTGGACTTGTGCATCACCGCGCTACCCCGCAACGCCGATCCGGAACTCGAACGCATCAAGCTGTTTGCCGATGAGCTGGTGCTTGCGGTGCGCGATCACCATCCACTGCTCGCCCTGCCAAAGGTGCAGATCGCCGATCTGGCTGCGCAGCTGTGGCTGCTGCCCAATACCACCGTGATCGCCCGCCGCGTCATCGATGCCTACTTTGCAGAAGCGGGCTTGCCGCCGCCGAACGTCGCGCTGGAAACTAACTCGTCGGCGGATTCACTCATGGCCGTCATCCGCAAGACGGACCTGGTAACCATCGTCAGCAGGCGGGCGCTCGAACAATCTCCTAAGGGTCTGCGCGCGCTGAAGCTGCCCGGCACACGCTGGGCGCGGAATGTGGGCCTACTGCGCCGCAAGGGGGCGTATCAGTCGCCGCTGACACAGCGCCTCGTGGAAATCCTGCGCAAGCGAGCCGGGGCGTCAAGCTCGTAGTAGCATAAAAGGGGCGCCGGGCGCTCGCCATCAGAACCGGTGGCGAATGCCGACAGCCACCGCCGTCATGCTGTCCCGGCGTGCGCCGAGGTAGTATCCGTTCGCAAAGTTGACCGCCGACGTATCGAAGTTGATGCCGGCATGCCGGACGTACGCGGTCGTCAGGTAGATGTCCGTCCGCTTCGAGAAGCTGTAATCCGCAATCACGGCAACCTGCCACGGGTTCTTGACGTTGGCGGTGCCCAGCCTGCGAACGTCGTCGAAGTAGAACGCAAACGTCAGGTCGAGCCGTTGCGTTGCGCTGACATTGGCGCCTGCCCAGTAGTAATGGTCCTGCACGAGCGTCGCGCCGTTGGCCGCCTTGTTGAGTCCCCAGCGGTACCCGCCCATCAGTTTGACGGGCCCCGCCTGATAGCTGCCCGCAATCCCGGCCTTTCTGAAGTTGCCTGTGCCGCCGGCCGCATTCAGCGTCGGGTTGAAACGGTCGAAGGCCAGCGCAAGTCCGACGTTGCCCGCAAAGTAATTCATGCCTAGGCCGTAGCCCGTGTCCCGTTGGAACTGGCCAGGGACTTCACCGCCGCCCGTCACACCATTGCCGAACGACCAGTTGGCGATAGCGCTGAAACTGCCGAAGCGGCCCGTGTACTTGACGACATTGTCCGAGCGGAAATCGAGCCCGAGCAGAACAGCAATCGGCTCGTACTGGGTGGAATAGCGGCTCGGCGAGAAATTGGAAAATGCGTCGAAGGCTGCGGTGTACTGGCGGCCGAACGTCAATTGGCCCGCGCGCTCGTCTTCCAATCCGACGAATGCCTGACGACCAAACATGCGGCCGGATTGCGAGGCGACACCCGTGTCGAGTTCAAACCCGCTCTCCAGCACAAATATGGATTTGAGCCCACCGCCCAGGTCCTCGGTGCCGCGCACGCCCCACCGCGAGCCTGCCAGCCCGCCGGAGGTCAAGCCGATTCGGCTCTTCCCCGGCCCGGGAAATCCGGCCTGTGTCGGGAGCACGCCCGACAAGTGATTGACGTACTCGATATTTACATCGGTTACGCCGTACAGCGTGACATCGGCGTACGACAGTTGCGGCAGCAGACAGAGTGCAGCCCATAGCGACAAGCGGATGTTGCTGTCCATCCTCCCTCCCTCTCCTGACCTAGTTTCTATTTGTTTGCTGATTGCGCCTGAGTGGCTTGAAGCTGCTCATGCAATGCGCGCGCGACCGCTCCGAATACAGTCGAGCTTTCCAGCGACTGGTCCGGCCGGGGGGGGCTTGGCGTGCCGCTGACGCTGACCGGGCGCGCTGCGTCATCGGGGCTCGATGCAAACTTCACGACGGTCATTTCACGGCGCGGATTGATGTAGATGCGCTGCCCGAACCGGCCGCTGGCTTCAACGCTGCCTTCACCGTCGTTGCACTGGTACCAGTAGTCCCGGTAGCCATAGCCTTTACGTCCAGCGGCCAGGCGATCACGCGCAAAGCTGGCCTGGTTCGTTGCGGGGCGAAACGCGATCCGTGCGACCGCCGGCGAGATGGGCCCCGACGTATCGGCGGCCATGGCGCGCCGTACGGCTTCGCCAAAGCGTGCGGCGTCACGCAGCGTAGAGTTGAAGCCCCCACTGGCCATCTCGGTGCCCAGGCGGTCCACGCTAACATAGGCATCGTCATCGGCCACCCGCGACCAGAGTCGATCGGTCACCAGTTGCACCCAGCGTTGCCCAGCGATGCGGCGCAGCGCCCAGGCAACGGCTTCAGCAGAGCCGTTCTGGTAGTACCAGATACGATCCGCACCGGTCTTGCGCGCGGCCGGCTCGTTCGTGTGCACGACCTTGAGGAAGTCATAGATGTTGTCGGGCGCGTTGCCCTTTCGCGGCACGATACCGACCGCGCCAAACAGCCCCAGGTCGGGCGGCAGCTCAACCGGATAGGCCACAGGCACTTCCATGTCGAGGTTCTGCTGCACGGTTGCATCGCCGAACGGATTGCCGGCGAGTTCCGGGACGTAGCGAGACAACGGCGCCGCTGGGTCTAGTCTGCCGTCATCTATGAGCATCGCAGCCAGCAGGCCCGTGATCGACTTCGTCATCGACGCCCAGATGTGGGGCTGATGACGCCGCATATCGCCCCGATAGTGCTCATAGACCAGCTTGCCGCGATACACCACCGCAAAGGCATCGGTATGCGTGGCGTTCAGATACTCAGACAGCCGCAGTGGTTTGCCGTCGATCTGCATCTCCAGATTGTCCGGCAGCATCGTGCCCGCCGAGGGTAGCGGCATGGGTTGCTCTGAATGGCGAACGCCGCTCGTCGGGGCGGTTTCGCGCGCATGGCTCAGCGCCCAGTGCATGAAGGGCGGCCGCAACCCGCCACCCAGCGGAATCTGCTTTTCAAGCGGCGGTGGAAACCCTTGCATGATTCCCGCTTCGGCCGAGGTGTAGGGCGCGGCCAAGGCCTGACCGATGCCAATTGCCGGAACCAACACTAGCGAAGCGAGGGAGTAAGCGCAGAACCCGCGTACCGACAGGCCAGTGCGCGACTTGGAACGTGAATTTCTAGGCTGCATGCGGTTCAGTCCAGCAGTGGGCGTTGTTTCAACCATGCTGCATCAGCGGCTGCAGGTTCGATATTCCAAATCGCGATACTGCGATAACGCTGCGGAATGTCGAAAAGTTGGATCGGCGTGGTGTGGGCATCTGACACGCACGAGCGCCATATCAAGGATCTGGCTCACCGCCTCAGGAATGAAGGCGCGGTGGCGGAATGCTCAGAGACACCAAACAGCGCCCCGCAAGACGGACCTCTTTGCATCGGCTGTCTGCCTCAATGTGGGAGCCATTCGCATTGCTTCCCGTCCCGGTAACGTGCATTTGCCAACGAGGTAGTGCGAGCGTAGATACATAATGCTGGCCCCACCTAGGGCAACGCAGATCGCCGTGGGGGCAACTTTGGGGGCAAGGTGTAAGGAAAAGCGAGAGGATTGGCTTAACCGCGCGGCTTTCATGAGCTTGTTCGATTGCCCTTCGGCCACCAAGTTACTGGCAGCGTTTGATGAGCGATGCCCCCAAAAAAACCCGCGAAGCGTTGAGCGTCGCGGGTTTTTTGTTGCCAGCAATTTTCCAATCCATCGCATTTTTCTGCGTGCCGTATCGCGCGGCGTAATACAGGCACGCGCTTAACCCTTTCGATTTACGACCGACGTAGCCTCCGGGGTTTGCCCCTCAAATGCCGCCGCTCTGGCAACGGCGCTTTCCCCTTAAAAATCAAAGAGAAACATCGAGGCAGGCGCCGAGCCGGGGAAGTGCGTGCGGCAGTTTCAAGGCGTTATTTATTTTTGAGCCTTGGCAAGGCGCACGTGCGATACCCCAATTTGTGGCATTTCGCGCCGGATAAATTCGTTGTAGCGTAGATCGTCGCCGGGAACAGGCGCACCACTTATATCCAGCCAGCGGATTATGTCCGGCGCGGTTCCAGCAAATAACAAACAAGCCGCCATAGAAAGGGGTGAGGGTCGTGGGAGTACAAGATCGCGATTGGTTCAGAGACCGTCGAGAGCCGCAGGTGCGCAATCCCGACTGGCAGAAGGAATACGCCCGCTGGTATGGCAAGCCACCCCAAAGCACCAAGCAGGGCGTGCACTGGATCGTTTCCTTGATGGTTTGGGTGGCCGTTCTTCTGGTCGTCTACATCGCCGCGAAGCAATTGCGGCTCACTGGCAATGGCGCAGCCGTGCCGAGCCAGCAGGCTGCTTCAACACAGCCGGCGCCCAACACAGCGCCGCCACAACGCCAACCCATGGCCCCGGTGCAGCAACCTGCAGCGCGGGCCACACCTCCCGCTGGCGTGAACAAATGCGTGATCAACGGGCAGACGGTCTACACGGAAGCGCCGTGCGGGCAGGCGATGCGCGCGCTCGTCGGCAATGCGCCCACCGAGGCACCGGCCAACGCTCGTCAGCGTGAGATGGAAGAGGCTGCGGCAGCGGCGAAGCGGGCAGAAGAGCAGCTTGCGAGGCAGTGGGACCAGCGGATGGCGCAGCGGGATCGAGATTTGGCGGCTGAGGCGGTTGCGGTTCAGCAGCAGGTCAGCGGTGTTAACGCGGAGTGCGCCCGGCTTAAGGCGGATCGGGATGGGATTTTGCGGCTGTCTGTGACTACGCAGCAGATGTCGCCGTGGCGGGACAACCTGAACTACATCCGCAGGCGCATGAACGAACTTCACTGCTGAGAGGGACTACTCAGGGCGTCTACGCACAATTGCAGTTCTTTCGGTTGGCACGGCTATTTAAATAGCTGCAGAGGTGCAAATCCACAATGGTTCCATCAAGTGGCGTTTAAACTATGATGCGGACTTTAATGGACATAAATCGGTTGCTCGCGTTTGGCAGCAATTTCAGGATTGCATATTAAAAGGGCTGGCAATGTACAAGTGCATCTACACGGGAAATGAATTTTCTGAAGCGGATGGCGAACATATTCTTCAAAATTTCCTTGGTGCTCGCTGGACTTCTTCCGAAATATCATCAAACGAAGCTCAAAGTAAGTTTGGCAGTGGAATCGACGCGGCCTTGGAGCAGGGGTTGAGAGAGATACGCAATCTTCTCGGGACTAAAGGCGGGCGTGGTGGCGACGGTCCAACATTAAAGAACGTATCGAGCAGTTCCGGCACTAGGTATGCGTTACCTCCCGGAGGTGTGCCGATGATCGCTGAGCCCGTCATTAAAACCAGACCACTTACGGACGGGAAGCACGAGGTCCAGGTAATAATGGGGGATATGAGGCAAGTGGGCTGGGCGGTCGCAAAACTAAAACAATCCTTCCCCGGCGCAGAATTCGATATCGATGAATTGAAGCAACAAGCCGTCCAGGAAAGCAGTTATATCGATGACCGTCTCAATCTAAAAAGTGGGTTGGGTGGCGACGAATTTTTCCGTGGTGCGTTGAAATCTGCGTTTAATTTGTTGGGAGCCCGCAATGTCGAGGTTGCGTTGCTCCCGATGTTTGATGCGCTACGAAAATTCGTTCTCAACGGTATCGGACGATGCCCTGACTTCGTACGCTGGCTCACGACGCCGGAGGAAGTGGTATTACCGCATCTCGGTGAGTTCGATCATTTCTTAGCAGTTTACTCAAAAGATGGATGCGTTGACGGTTACATCCAGTTTTTTGGTGAGATAGGCTATTTGATCCGACTTGGATGCGGATATGTCGGGCCAGATTTTCGCTACGGGTATCTCGTTGATCCATTCAGAGAAAGCGAGCCAGCCGAAACCAGATTGCCTGAGTTCGAGGTAAAAAACATCCCTCTCTTCGAGTCCGGTAACGAACTACCAACGGAATCGGTATGGCCCGTTTACGGGACAAGATTCTCCCGTATACTCGAAAGATACTATCGTAGAGCAGATGAGATGAATTTATCTAAAATAGTGGATGACGTTCTTTTGCCTTATGATGGTCAGGTTATTAGGCGTGAGATGACCGACGAGCTATCTAGGCGCGCAGCGGAATATATAGTGCATCGACTGTTTTCAGGGCAGTAAGGTAGTTCCAAGACACTGGTTTTTTTGCATGGAGGCATGCGAAAAGGGATTGCAATATCGGAAGGCGTTGATCACAGAATCCTGTAAGGATTCGAGAAATCGATGCTAAATGGAAAATGCGCCCCCTCCCGAGGACGCATTTTTCTAGATATTCGTCTTGTTTGGAGGCGGCTACATACGCGGTCGGCCGACGTACGCAGTTGATCACGTGCTATGGCGACCTAAGCTCGGAAAAAAAGCCCGCGAGCCAAACAGCATCGCGGGCTTTTCCAAATCTAGGCCACCATCAGCAGCCCCTCACCTCACTCCCCAGCCACCTCCTCGACCGTCTTCCGTGGCCCCCGGCTAAACCGCGCCGACAACGTCCGTCGCGCCGATTCCAACCCTTCCCCTTTGCCCGCAACCTTCAGGTACGTGTAACCCTCCAGCGCGGCCGTCATCAGGTCACTGCCCATCGCCAGTTGCGAATCCTGCATCCTTTCCAGCAACTTCTCCACGCGGGCGAGGCGAGGGCGCAGGGTGTCAAAGCCCACCAAGTCACGTCGCATTTCCTGCAGGTTGAAATTGGCGGGAAGCACGCCGGGGTTGTTGCTCAGCAGTTCCACTGCCTGGCGGCAGAACGCTTCGGACTTGTCGCCCATCTTCATGAGCGTGCTGCGCTGCTCGACTGACAGGCCAATCAGGCCGACGAGCTTTTCTTCCAGTGTCTTGAGCGCACCGTCAATGGCGGTCAGGTCGGTGGCGCTGGGTTGAAACGAGATCAAGTTCTGAGACATTGCGTTCCTTCTAAAGCGGATATCAACGTCATGCCGATTGGCACAACCCGGTGAGGTTGGCTACCGCTGCGGCTTATCGCAATGCTGTACACAACTTTTGACGGGAAACCGGTCGCACTGGGGCGAGCAAGCCCGCTCACGCCGTTCGAATGTTGGAGCGTGAAGCGCGAGCCTTGGACTGTCGAACTCGACTCTCCGACACTGACGCTCGACTCTCAGACAGTGGAACGTGACCCTCAGACAGTGAAGTTCGAGTGTTTGAGGCTCAAACGCGACCCTCAAAGGGTCGAATTCGACTCTTTGACACTGGCGCTCGACTGAATCGCCCCGCTCCCCGTAGACACCTGTGAGCCTCAAACTAGAGGTTAGTCAGGGGTTGCGATGAGTGCGCAGAGATACACCGAAGAATTCAAGGTCGAGGCGGTCAATCGGGTCTTGGACAGAGGCCACAGCGTTGCGGAGGTCGCGCAAGGGCTGGGCGTGAGCCAGCACAGCCTGTACCAGTGGATCAAACAGCGACGCCAGCCCGTGGCAGAGCCGCAAGGGCTGGTATCGCAATCCCAGGAGGTGCGCCAGCTCAAGGCCGAACTCAAGCGGGTGACCGAGGAGCGCGACATCCTAAAAAAGGCCGTAGCGTACTTTGCCAAGCAGTCCGGGTGAGGTACGCCTTCATCAAGGCGCACGCGGGTCAATACAGCGTGCGCCGTCTGTGCAAAGCGATCGCGGTGCATCCCAGCGGTTATTACGCGTGGCAGGCGCAGCCCTTGAGCCCGCGTGCGAAGGACGACCAGCGGCTGCTCGGACTGCTCAAGCAGGCGCGGTTGGAGAGCGGGGGGGTCTATGGCTATCGCAAGCTCACCCTGGACATGCGCGACTTGGGTGAGCGCTGCGGCAAACACCGTGTAGCGAGGCTGCTCAAGGCCGAGGGATTGCGTTCTCAATCAGGCTACCGTCGACGCCCTGCCGGGCGTGCCGGCAAGCCGGCGGTGGTCGCCCCCAATCATCTGCAGCGGCAGTTCACGGTCGATGCTCCGAACCAGTCCTGGGTGACCGATATCACCTATATCCGCACGCACGAAGGCTGGCTGTACCTGAGCGTGGTCATCGATCTCTGGTCGCGCATGGTCGTGGGCTGGTCCATGGGGCAGCGCATCGATACCCAGTTGGCGCTGGATGCCTTGCTGATGGCGCTGTGGCGCCGCCGTCCGCACCAGCAGGTGCTGATCCACTCGGATCAGGGGTGCCAGTTCACCGGCCACACCTGGCAAAGCTTCCTGCGCGAGCACAACCTGCTGTGCAGCATGAGCCGGCGCGGCAACTGCCACGACAACGCTGTGGCGGAGAGCTTCTTCCAGTTGCTCAAACGCGAGCGGGTGCGCCGACAGATCTATGCCACCCGGCAGGAGGCCAAGTCCGACGTCTTCAACTACATCGAGATGTTTTACAACCCAACACGGCGCCATTCGAGCGCCAACGGTCTATCACCGGTAGAGTTCGAACAACGCCATTCCCCACGGCTCGTGGGTGTCTAGGAAAGTCGGGGCGATTCAGTTTGACCCTCGCGTTCCACTCTCTGAGAGTGAAGCGCCACTGTTTGAGGGTGGAGCGTGACCTTCCGATCGTCGCTCCTGACGAATCAAGAATCCAACTTTCGCCGCTGCCCCCATCGCTATAATCCATTCCGCTGCCGCACCAACGGCAGCCGGGTTTGGCGACTCGACATACTCACAACGAGCATCCGCTTGGCGGATACGCTCGGGCACACTCGCGCATGCCTCCTATGGCGGGCCGGGTGGGGAGACCGCAAGGTCTGCCGGTTGCCGTGAGTACCGGTTCGCCAGCCCCGCCGTCAGGCCCGCCCCCTTCGTCTGGCGACGAGAAGGCGGACCTCCAATCAATACTCACGGAGGCGCCTATGCCTATTGCAGACGAGACGCGACCAGCGTCGTACCCATCTCCACCCGCATCACCCAGCCCACCGCCCACGTCCTCCGACACAGGTAGGCTCACCAAGAACCGTACTTACCTGAACGGCGCCATCGCAGCGCAGGCGTATCTCAAACGCACACGCACCGCCATGCGCTCACACGGCCAATGCCGCCCGGGCATGCTGCGCGAGCAGCTTCAGCATCTGTCCGCGCACGCGTTTCCGCCGGCTTTTATCAAAGGCTTTGTGGATGCGATTGATGCGTACGTATCGATGTCGCTCGGGGGCCGCGATGTCGATCCGCAAACGTGGGACGTGTTAGCCGCCATAGAGCGGCGGGGCTATAGCCAATAACAAGAGATTGACGCATTCCCGTGACGGGCGGGAATGCCTGAGCTGGTCAGAGTGGCAGTTGGGCGTTGGCTGTTGAAGCTGTCTGCCGAGCATGAATCGCCGCCGCGAAGGCGGACAGAAATCCGCGCATTTCGGACTGCCGCTCAGGCACCTTCAGTAGCGTTTTGATTTCGTCTGGCGTTTTTCCAATCAACGGGATGCGCAAAAACACATCATCGAGAAATTGATCGCTGACAGTGGACAGCACTAGCCGGAGCGAGGTGAGCATGTCATCGCCACGATGCGATGCATGTGCGAGCGCAATCGGTTTCCCGATGACTTCGAATCGCGAGACCATCCAATCGATGACGTTCTTGAGCCCTCCCGGAATAGCGCGAACGTATTCGGGGCTGGCAATAATGATGCCGTCGCATCCGGACACGAGTGCCAGGAATTCCAGCACTTCCGCGGGTGTCTGTTGGCCTTCCAGGTCAGGGGAAAAGACCGGCAGGGTGTCGAGGCGATGGAATACCAATAGCTCAACCCCCTCAGGGGCAACGTCTTTCAAGCCGAGCAGTAGCGCCGTGTTGACTGAATCGCGGCGGGCACTGCCGGAGATGGTGAGGAGCTTCATCTGGTTTTCCTTTAGACACATCCTGCCGCGCCCCGGGCGATCTGGTTCGATACGCTTGAAACGTCCCGCTACCCCTCAGCCTTTCAACCCATCAGCCAAACTTGCGCGCCGCATCGCGCGCCAGGCCAGAACCGATCCCGCCGAACAGGTCGCCCTCAACGCGTCGCGCCGACGGCAGCACTTGCGCCAGTTGCTCGCGCAGCAACGGCACCCCGCTGGAGCCGCCGGCGAAGAGAATGGTATCGACTGCTTCCGCTGCGACGCCCGCCGTCTTCAGCATCGCCTGCACCGTCGAGACCGTCTTGCCGACCAGCTTCCCAATCGACTGGTCGAAATCCTCGCGCGTGACGGGCTGCTTCAACTCGGGCGCGATGCGGTGCAGGTCGATCTCCGCCAACGGGGCGTCCGACAGCGCGATCTTCGCGGCTTCCACCTGAATAGCGAGCCAGTGGCCGGCGCGTTCGCGGATCAGGCGGATGAGGCGGTCGAGTTTTTCGGTGTCGGCGGCATCTCGGTAATTGTCCATCACCACCGTCCACGCCTTGCGCGTGTACACGTGGTTGATCGTGTGCCAGCTCGCCAGGTCGAAATACTGGCCGGACGGCATTGCCTTGCCGTTGCGCAGCGTGCTGTTCAGGCCCAGTAGCGGCATCACGCTGGCCAGGCTCAAGGCGCGGTCGAAGTCGGTGCCACCAATGTGAACGCCGCCGTTGGCGAGGATGTCTTCGCGGCGGTCAAGGCGTTTCGCGCGGTCGGGCGACAGGCGCACGAGCGAGAAGTCGGACGTACCGCCGCCAATGTCCGCCACGAGCACAAGTTCTTCGCCGCTGATGCCGGCCTCGTAGTCGAACGCGGCGGCGATGGGCTCGTACTGAAAGGCGATCTCGTCAAAGCCGGCGTCGCGCGCGATGTCCGCCAGCGTGTCTTCGGCAAGCTGGTCGGCCTTGGGATCTTCGTCGATGAAGAACACCGGGCGGCCCAGCACGGCGCGGCGGAATTCATGGCCGGCGGCATGCTCGGCGCGCCGCTTGAGTTCGCCAATGAAATGCGCCAGCAGCTTGCGGAAGGGCATGGCTTGGCCCATGACCTCGGTGCTGTCGTCCATCATCGATGTGCCGAGCAGGCTCTTGAGCGAGCGCATCAAGCGGCCCTCGTAGCCGGCAAGATAGTCGGCCAGCGCGGCCCGCCCGTAGCTGACCGTCGGGTCTTCGGCGTGAAAGAAGATGACGGAAGGCAGGGTCGCCTTGCCGTCTTCGAGCGGCAGCAGGGTGGGTGCGTCCGGTCTCAGCCAGCCGACGGTGGAGTTGGACGTGCCGAAATCGACGCCGCAGGCGTTTGACATCATAGGATTGGGCTTCTGGAGTGCAGCTGGAGGCATGCCCCTGCACGGGGGTCAGGAACGGGCGCCACTGGCGAAGGGCCGCTATTGTAGTGGCTTTGTGCGACGGATCTGCACGACGGTGGATGCCTTGGGTGCCACGGTTGTTTGGGCTTCCAGGTTGGGCTGTTTCATGCGGCTAGCGTTGCAGACCAAAACACAACGCAACACGCCCACCGCGTGCAAAAGACACGGGCGGGCGCATTGCTGGCTGACCAATGAACAGTGAAGGGGCAAAGGCGGTGAAACAACCCGCCCACCCAATTACTTCAAGCGCGCCTTCAGCTCTTCACTGGCTTGATGCAGCGCTGCACGCGTTGCAGGCACGCCGGCCAGCGCATTGAGCAAGCCGAAGTCGTGGATCATCCCGTTGTAGCGCGTGGCGGTCACATCCACACCCGCCGCGTCGAGCTTGCGTGCGTAGGCTTCGCCTTCATCGCGCAAGACATCCTTCTCTGCTGTGATCACCAGTGCCGGCGGCAGCCCCTTCAACTGAGCGGGCGTGGCCAGCAGCGGCGATGCGTAGATCTGCTGACGCTGTGCCGGATCAGTCGTGTAGGCGTTCCAGAACCACTGCATCATCGGCTTGGTCAGGAAGTGCCCCTGCGCAAACTCGTCGTACGACGCGTTCTCGAAGCTGGCATTCGTGACCGGCCAGAACAGGACTTGCGCGCGCAGTGCGGGCGTGCCGTGCGCCTTGGCCATCAGCGCCACCACGGTGGCCATGTTGCCGCCCACGCTGTTGCCCGCAATCGCCAGCCGCTTGCCGTCTACGCCAATCTGCGCGCCGTTTTCTGCCACCCATTTGGTGGCGGCGTAGATCTGGTTGATGGCTACCGGATACCGCGCCTCGGGCGACGGCGTGTAGTTGACGAAGACAGCGACGGCGCCGGAGTCGGCCACCAGGTCGCGCACAAAGCGCTCGTGCGTGGGGAAGTCGCCCAGCACCCAGCCGCCGCCGTGCACGAAGATGAAGCCGGGCAGCGTGCCCTTCGCGCCAGCAGGGCGCACGATCGTCAGGCTGATCGGCTTGCCATCCACGGTGATGGTTTTCTGGCTGACGTCCGCGGGCGGCAGCGACACCTTTGCTGCGGCCTGCGCGCCCACCAGCACGGCACGCGCATCTGCGGGGGACAGTGTTTCCAGCGGCTGTCCGCCGCCCGCGGCCAGGGCGTCGAGGAAGGACTGGGTGTTGCGTTCCACGCCCGGGCTGCCCGCAGCAAGGGCGACGCTTGCTGCCAAAGAGAGAAGGGTGCCGGCGGCAAATTTGGTCATGCGGTTCATGGCAGTGCTTCTTATCGGTGGTTGGGGGAAGGGCGTGCGGGTCAGACCAGGCTCAGGCGTACGTCGATGTTGCCGCGCGTTGCGTTGGAGTACGGGCAGACGACGTGCGCGCGGTCGATGAGCGTTTGCGCTTCGGCCGGGTCCATGCCGGGCAGGCTGATCTTCAGGTCGACTTCAATGCCGAAGCCGTTCGGAATGACGCCGATGCCGACGGTGCCCTGTACCGACACATCTGCCGGCACACGGATCTTGTCGCGCGCCCCCACAAACTTGATGGCGCCCAGGAAACACGCGCTGTAGCCGGCGGCAAACAGCTGTTCGGGGTTGGTGCCTTCGCCGCCGGCACCGCCGAGTTCGGTCGGCGTGGTCAGGCGCACGTCGAGCCGGCCATCGTCGGTGATGGCGCGACCATCGCGGCCGCCGGTGGCGCGAGCATTGGCACGGTAGAGGACGTTTTCGATCGACATGGTGGTTCTCCTGTGAGAGGGGGGTGGTACGCGCATCGGCTGTCGAGGCCGCTCCGCATTGCTTACGATTAAATAGCGCACTACTTAATAAGTTTAAAAAAACGGACGCGATTAGGCGCCCGTCGGCGATACGTGTGTGCTCAGGCGGCGTTCTTGAAGAGCCGCCCGCGCAATGCATTCAACTGTGTGCGCAGTTCTTCCAGCTCGCCGGGCGCGCACTCCATGGCCGCAGCCATGCATGCCGGCACTTTCTCGGCCCGCTTCTCCAGCGCCTTGCCGGCCGCCGTGAGCGAGATGATCACCCGCCGCTCGTCCTCTGCCGAGCGCTGCCGTTCGATCAAGCCTGCTGCCTCCAGCCGCTTCAACAGCGGGGTGAGCGTGGCGGAGTCGAGGAACAGGCGCTCGCCAATCTCCGACACCGTTTGGGCGTCCTGCTCCCACAGCACCAGCATGACGAGGTACTGCGAATACGTCAGGTCCAGCGCCTTGAGCAGTGGCCGGTACGCCTTGTTGATCCCGATCATGGTTGAGTACAGCGCAAAGCAAAGCTGCTCGTCCAGGGCGAGGTCGCGGCGTGCGGAGGAAGGCTTGCGTGTGTTCATGGAGGAGAATATATATAGCGCGCTATTGAATTGCAAGCTAATTTTTTAGATGGGTTGTTCGGTGCGGGTCGGAAGGTCGTGAACGGGGCCAGGAGGGATCCACTACAGTAGCCCCTCGGCTGCCGCGCTTGCTGCGGGGTTCCATGCCCCATACCCACCATGACGTTCTTCGACGCCGTTTGACAGTTTTCGCAGCCTAGCCATACACGCCCAGCCGAACTACAGTCGATTGCTCGAGCAAAGGGATTCCGACTAGCCAGCAACCTCACACAAAAGAGCAACCATGAAGCGCCGCTACGTGACAGCCGACGTGTTCACCGACATCCCGCTCCAGGGCAACCCAGTCGCGGTGGTGCTGGATTGCGAAGGCTTGTCGACCGAGCAGATGCAGTCCATCGCAGCTGAATTTGGTTACACCGAAACGACGTTTGTCTTTCCGCCCCGAGACCCATCGCATACCGCATGGGTACGGATATTCACGCCGTCGCGAGAGATTCCGTTTGCCGGCCATCCCAACATCGGGACGGCTTTTGTGCTGGCCACGAAGGCCGCAGAAGCAGGCGAGCCGTTACCGAACACCCTGGTCTTTGATGAAGCGGCAGGCGTGGTGCCGGTTCGGCAGCTCATGGAAGGCACCACCGTTGTCGGCGGTGAACTCGTTGCGCCGGAGCAGTTGTCTCTGCGCTCCCAAGTTGCTGTCGACAGCGTTGCCGCCTGCCTCTCGCTTGATGCCAAAGACATTCAAGTCGATGTGCACCGGCCGATCGTCGCATCGGTGGGGCTGCCCTTCCTCATTGTTGAGCTGCGCTCGCGGGATGCCTTGCGCCGCTGCGTACCGAACCCGGTTGCGTACAAGGCCACCTTGCCGCTCGATGGCGCCGTCTCTATCTACGCGTACACGCGGGACGTCGGGGACGACGGCATTCAGGCGGGGTGTGATCTGCAATCGCGGATGTTTACACCCCGCATGACAGAGGACCCCGCAACGGGCAGCGCAACGTGCGCCACGGTTGCGCTCCTGGCTGCATCGCGCTCAGTGCCCGAATTGACGTTGCGCGTGCGGCAAGGCGTTGACATGGGGCGCCCCAGCACACTCCTTGCATCTTGCGAGAAGACAGGCGACACATCGAGAGTTCGCGTCGGCGGAAAATGCGTAGCCGTCATGGAAGGGACATTCTGGCTGCCGGTGTTGCACTGACTCGCCTGCAGCCACCGTTGAGTACCGGCCAGAAGCGGACGTTGCCTCGCCGGAAGAAGAACACCAATACCCCGCAATCTGCTGTTGGCAAGCCATTGCGCCGCTTGTGGCGGCATATGGATCGCTCACGTGTGCGCGGGTTCATGTCGACACCAATGAAGACAAGGAGAACTGCATGATCAAAGTGACCGTGATGTACCCCTACGCCGAAGGCGCACGCTTCGACCACGACTATTACCGCGAGCGCCACATGCCGCTGGCGAAGGCGCGACTTGGCAATGCCTGTGCGTACTACACCGTCGATAAAGGCCTGGCCGGCGGAGCACCCGGCACGCCACCTGCCTACGTGGCGATGTGCGCGTTCATCTGTGAATCGGCCGATGCGTTCCAGGCGGCCATGAAGCAGCACGGCGCGGAGATCCTGGCCGATATCGTCAACTACACCGACATTGCACCGGTGCTTCAGATTAGCGAGGTCGTCGTCGAGCGTTCGGATCGTTGAGTGCGCCGGACGTCCAGCCAGAGCGTGTAGCCGGCCGGGGCGGCACCGTGATTTACGGGCGGGTCGCCGGCGAGCCGGAAGCCGCCCCGGGCCGCTCTGGCCCGCCCCTTCAGCCGCCTGGAGTGGATCGAGCCGTCCTTGCTCGGCGGGCTGGGACAGGGGCGGGTCGCTCAATCAACGCCATGCCATTCCGGTTAGCGACGTGGCAGCGTGGATCACCGCAAACCTCACGTCGCGCCGCAGGGCGTAAAGCAGGCGCGGCCGCGCTTTGCGGCGCTTCGACCTATAGCGACCTGAGCCAGGCCACCGATTGCGCCAGCGCACCCTTGCCGGCGTCGGTGTCCAACCGGAACTGATATTCGTGCCCGAGCGGGGGCTGGTAGTCCTTCGGGAAGAAGAGGCTCGTTACATTCACTCCCTGCGCCTGCAGCGCGGCTGCGAGGGCCACCGACTGCGGCCCAAGCGGATCGGCATTGCCCGCACTCACAAACGCGCGAGGAAAGCTGCGGGCGATGTAAGGGGTGATCGACATGGTGTCGAACCCCGGCACCTGATTCCAATCTCGCTTGCCGCTGTACGCCCACGCGGTCGCCTTGACGAACCAGGCACCCAAGCCGCCGCTTTGGCCCATCTGCGTGATGTCGTACACGCCGCAATAGAGCAAGACGCCGGCGATCTGATTTGCCAATGGCTCGGGTGAGATTCCCAGCGCCTGCGCATAGCGCTCGTTCGTCACCAGGGCCGCCGTCTGCGCCGCGATTTGCGCCCCCGCACTGTCGCCCGCCAAGACCATCTTGTTTGCATTGATCTTCAATTGCGAAGCCTGCGCGGACAGGAACGCAAGCGCCCTGTTGGCCTGCCGGATGGGCGTGGGATAGGTCGCCTCGGGCGCGATGGTGTAGTCCACATTGACGACCGTAAAGCCTTTGCCTGCAAGGATCTTCAGATAGTTGGCGAGATCGGCCCGGCGCCCGGACACAAATCCGCCGCCATGAAACCACACGACGACAGGGCCGTCCGGGGTGGCCGCCTTGCCGCGATAGATGTCCAGGCGCCCATCCGCGTCGCTGGGGTCGTAGACCAGGCCGGTTTGCACAGCCACATCGTTGGGAACCAACGGCTCCAATGCTTTGGATGCCTGCGCAGCGCCGTGATCGAAGATGGCGCGGATGACCAACACGCTGGGCCATGGCGATGCAAGGCCGGCGATCACCACAATCACCAACAGAAGCAGGACCGAAAGGACGAGGCGTTTCATGGCCATTGCGCAAATCCCCGCGGGTGAGTGGTCGTGACGTTTTGCGGCTGGTCGCTGGTGGCAGCTCGCGCGATTCTAGCTTCTCATCGCCGGGGGGGGGGGGCGGTTGGCGACCATGGTGTAACCGCGTGGCCGGGAACGAGGCAGCGTGCCTAGTAGGGTGAGAGCGTCGTCGCGGTGACTGCTTCACGGCTGAAACATTCCAATTGGCGTCCCCGCCCTGACGATTCCTTGTCCTGGCAGGCTTGCTTCGCTCAATTCAGTGACTTGCCTGTTTCAGCCATGACACAAAAATGCGTGCTGCAGGGGTGCATGGTCTCTCCTGACGGGTGATTTTCTAGACAAATCAGGCGGTTAGTCGTCATGGCATGGATGTCGCTCTAGGGCCCCCGGGGAGGAGCGAGCCATGCCGACAATCACCTCGCAGCGCCATGCTTGGCGTTGGGCGACCTTTTGCGCGATAGAGCCGACCGCACTGGCTGCGTGTCTGGCGATGGCGTTTGCTTTGGCGCCGGCACATGCCGACGAGGGCGACATCATCGTGCAGCGCGATGTCACCCCGCGCGTCGCCTATCGGGGCGTTCAGACCGATGCACTGCCCATCCGCACGGCGGTGAGCCCGTTTCCTACGCAGGCGTTCAATCAATCCGTCGGGTCGGTCATGTCGGTGCTGTCTGACGGCGAACTCGGCGCATCGCGCGCCGCTTCCGGCAACGCAACGTCAGGCCTGCAGCGCGCCCTGACGTCATCCACGGGAACCGGATTGCAACCCACCGCGGGCGGGCTTTCCGTCGGTAACGCCGTGAGCGGCGCTGCCGTTGGCGGCGTAGGCGGGCAAGTGGTGCAGGCCACGGCGGGCATTGCGTCGCAGATCAGCGGCGCACTGGCGCCGCTCTCGCGTGGCGGGCAGCCGTGAAGTCTCTAACGTGGCACTTCGTAGTGGCGGTGCTCAGCGCCGTGCCGGCTGGCGCGGCGTGGGCCCAAAGTGCGCCGGTGTCCGCCGTGGTGGAGGGCGATGCCGCGGCAAACACGGCCGGGCGCGTGGCCGTCAATCAGGCCTCGGGGGCGGGCAACGTGCAGGCCAACGTGGCCGCCGTGTCGACCGATGAGGCCCGCGTCGTGTCATCGCAGTTTGTCGGGCGGGTTCGATCAGGCGTATCGGCATCGAGCCGGCTGGCGGGCGCGTCTTTCAATGGTGCGGCGGGTCTGGTGTCGATCAATCAGGCCAGCGGTGCCGGCAACGCACAGCTCAACGTCGCGGTGATCGCCCCCACTGCGTCGGTTGTGCAACAGCAATCCCATCACATCGAGCCACTTGCCGACAGTGCCCTGTCGGGCGTGGCTGCACAGTCTCGTCGTCAGGATGCCGCGCCCGCGGCGGAGGCCAGGCAAGACGCGTCGATTGCATCGACGGCGTTGCGCAATACCTCCGGCGTTGTGCAGGTCAACCAGACGGCAGGAACGGGGAATGTCGTATCCAACGTCTTTGTGCTCCGTCCCCCGGCGGGCACTCTTTTTTAACAGCAACAGAAGGAAGGGAGATCACCATGAAAGCCAAACTGACTGCCATTGCTGTACTCGCCCTGCTGGCTGCAGGTGCAGCCCACGCTCAGGGACGAGACGACGGTCCGCGCTCCTCCGGGGCGGTTATCAGCAACGTGACCGAAATCAGCAATGACATCCACGTGCAGGGCTACGGCCTCGCGCTGGGTTTTGTGCCGTTCAGCTCGGAATCGTCGGCGGTTGTCGATTCCACGCAATCCAGCAACAACAACTCGGTCGACCTGCGGCGTGGCAGCAATACGGCGACGGTTGATGGACAGGCGCTCAAGGGCGCGCAGGGCGCGGTCGGGGTGAACGTCACGTCCGGCGCTGGCAATGTGCAGTCCAACGACGTTGCGCTGGCGGCCGTGGATGCCGGCAAGGTGTTCGCTTCGGCCCAGGTGTTCAACAACCAGGCGGACCCGGGTGAGTCCCTGTCCATCGGCAATGCGGCCAACAAGGCATCGCTGGGCGGTAGCGCTCTGAACGGCGCCAAGGGCACCATCGGCGTGAACATCGCTGCGGGCGCGGGGGAGCTGCAAGAGAACGGCATGGCTGCATCGACCAACACGTCGGGCCGTATCGCCAAGGCCACCGACTACAACAAGCAGTCGGCTGACAACAACTCGCTGCGCCTGAATGGTTGCGATCCGACCAATGTTGCATCGCTGAACGGCACTGCACTGATGAACGCGATGGGCAACATCGGCGTGAACATCGCGGCTGGCGCGGGCAACCTGCAGCACAACGGCCTGGCAATCGCCACGGCCAAGGCCGCCAACTAAGGCTAGCGTCCAAACACCCGGCCGCTGCTCCGGCGGTCGGGTGTCCGTTCCCCAAGGGGGGGATTCATGCGACTGAACCGGCAATCGGTGGGCAGGGTGATGTTGTGTCTCTTCTGCGCAGGCGGCTTGTGGGCAACGCAGGCCAGTGCCCAGGAGGGCGCGATTGCGTTGCGCGCCGACAGCGAAATGCCACTGAACAAGCCGGTCAAGAGCATGGCGGAGCTGCGCTATCGCAGTGTGATGCGACAGCAGCAGGATTTCAGTTGCGGGGCGGCTGCGGTCGGCACGTTGCTGCGCTACGGATATGGCTTGGACATCGATGAGCGCCGCGTCATTGCCGACATGATGAAAGTGAGCGACCCGAAGCAGGTCGCCGAGCAAGGGTTCTCCATGCTCGATATGCGCAACTATGTGCAGACACTCGGCTTTCGGGGCCGTGGCTACCGTGTGGACATGGCGGCATTGCGCGATCTGGCGATCCCGGTGATCGTCTTGTTGAGCCTGAACGGGTACCAACATTTCGTGGTCGTCAAGCGCGCGGCCCAGGGGCGGGTGTTTATCGCCGACCCTGCACTGGGCAACCGCATCATGCAGGAGTGGGAATTTGCGCCTGCGTGGAATGGCCTCGTATTTGCAATCGTCGGCGACGTGTCGGTCCAGGCCGATTCCGGATTGCTGCAGACGAATGCTCCCAGCTTGCGTGCGCGTGAGAACGCCGCGTTCTCGGGAGGGATGCTGCCGATCCAGATGGAATTTGGACCTGCCCGGTGGGACCTGTTCTGATGAAAACCAAGACACTCGCATGGATGCTGCCGCTCGCGTATGCCGGCTGGTGTGCCGGAGCAAGCGCCGGGCCGCTCCCTGATCGTTCCGCGCCGGCCGAAGCGCACGACAGTGCCGTGCTGTTTCATTCCGGCACCGCAGTCGAGCTGGCCGATGACGGTGAGCTGGCCCAGCAGCGCGGCAAATACCTCGGCGCCAGCATCGTCAGCGGATTCATGATTGAAATGGCCTCGCAATGGCGCAACGAGGCAGGGCAGGCAGCGGCCGAAGCGCGGCTGCTCGCCACCAACCTGCGCACAAGTACCGCGAGCGTCGCAGTGAGCACACTGGCGTCGGTGCAGATGGGCATTGGGGCTCTGGCGGGCGCCACACCCGGGGCGACAGCCTCCGGCGGGGCCGGTGTACAGGTCAACGGTGTCGGCCAGGTGACACAGGTGGCTGGCAACAACAATCTGGCGAGTAACACCACATCGATCTCGATGCAGACCGCTCCATTGCCTACACTGCCTTCGGGCAGCGCGTTGGCAACGGCGGCGCAGAACGGATTCACCGCCCAGGCCCAGGCGGGCGCGGGCGGCGTGCAGGTTGCCATCACCAGCCCGATGGGCGTCGTCTCGCAGTCGGTGACGCCCAATCTGGCCGGGGCGGCGGGGAGCGTGATGCAGGTGGCGCAAATGGCGGGCAATGCGCAGTTGATTGCCAATCAGTTGTCGATCCAACTGCAGATGCAGACGATGTCGCGTCAGCAGCTGGCTCAGATCGGCGTGGCGCAGGCATTGCAGGCGGTGGCGGGTTTACGCCGCTAGACGTGCCGATGCAAAATTTCCTATAACGACGCAATAGAAGAACAGACAGGCAGGCAGTGAGAGGCGGCGCTCGGCAATAGGGCCGATGCGCTGATATGGAGGCTCTTTAGCCTCCGCCTTGCTTTCCGGGGGGAAACATGGGACACCGACGCACGGCAGTGGCGTGGGCAGTGGCATGTTGGTCGTTGCTTCCTGCAGCGGCCGAAGCGCAATCGGCGCCGTCTGCCGAAGACTCCTTTGACGCGCGCCTGGCGCGTCTGCAGCGCATCATCGAGCGGCAGCAGAAGATCATTGATGCATTGGAAGAGCGCGTCGGCGACCTGGAGCTGGTGCGCGTGCGCGGGCGTGGCGTCGGTGCCGGCAACGCACAGGCGTCCGCTGCGGGCGCAACCACGGCAACACAATCGCCGTCGTCTGCGCTGGTCGCCCAATCCGGCAACACGGCGCCCGCGTCGGAAAGCACAACCGCCGCGCGCCCCGACCCCAACGACAAGCCTCGCATCCAGAGCAAGGACCTCGTCTTCCAATCCGAGCACGCGCCGCTGTTTGAGCGACGTTTCACAATCGATACCGGCATCAGCTACAGCTACTACGACCGCCGCAACCTCGCGCTGTCGGGCTTTCTGGCGCTGGATGCGATCTTTCTCGGGCAGATCAACCTGGTCCAGACCAAGGCCAATGTCACGACCTTCGACGTCACCGGCCGCTATGGCTTCAGCGATCGGCTGAGCGCGGATTTCACAGTGCCGGCCGTGTATCGCTCCAGCACGTTCTTCAGCGGCGGTGCGGGTGGGGCATCGAGCACCGTCAGCGAGGCAGACAAGACGTCCGCGGGCTTGGGCGATGTGAGTGCCGGCATCTACTATCAGCTCGTCAAGGAGTCAGCGGATTTGCCGGACATTGTCGGCAGCTTTCGCGTGCGTGCACCGACCG
The DNA here is from genome assembly GCF_030582395.1 of Ralstonia pickettii. Classification (NCBI taxonomy): domain Bacteria; kingdom Pseudomonadati; phylum Pseudomonadota; class Betaproteobacteria; order Burkholderiales; family Burkholderiaceae; genus Ralstonia; species Ralstonia pickettii. The sequence goes on along the minus strand of NZ_CP104381.1, from coordinate 3,128,063 downwards.
GGCGTTCACCGTTCGGCATCAAACTGATCCATGCCGACAGCAATAACAACAACCTGATCATCGACCAGCAACTGCCGACCGGCAACGGTGTATGGAGCGGCACGCTGGGCATGTCTTTCCTGAAGACGTACGACCCGGTGGTGTTGTTTGCCAATGCCAGCTACACGTACTACGTGCCGCGCTCGTTTGCCGACATCTCCTCGACCGAAGGCGTGGTGCAGCCGGGCAAAGTCAAGCTGGGCGATACCATCACTTTGGGCGGAGGCCTCGCATTGGCGCTGAACGACCGCACGGCGCTGACGATGGCTTACAGCACGGCATTCTCCGGCAACACGCGCATCACCCCAGAGGGCGGGGCCGAGCAGTCGGTGGTGGGCAGCAAAACCAACGTAGGCACGATGACGTTCGGCATCAGCCATGTGCTGACCAAGAACTTGTCGATCAGCGCCACGCTGGCCATGGGCCTGACGCCGGACGCGCCGAACTACGTCTTTACGCTTCGCTTCCCGTACACGTGGTAGTGGCACGGGGTCGCGGCGCCCGGCAGACCGCAAGGCGCGGCTCTGCCTGGGGCGCTTGGAATAAGCCGAGGCTGCAGAGAATTACTCAGGCTGCCCGAAGCGCGGAGGCAAGACCGAGTACACACCGTGCATGCGCAGTTCGGCCTCGCGTGAGGGCACTGCCAGGTCTGTCTCGACAAAGCGCACGACCTCAACCGCCCCATCGACTGTGCTTTCAAACTTGAGACTGAGGTGAACATCGAAAGCGCGCGCCAGCTTTCGCAGCGATATCAACTGCAGCAAATTCAGCCGTGCGTTTTCGATATCGGAGATGGCCGCACCGGTCAGGCGCGACGCCGTTGCCAGATCGGCCTCGGTCCATCCATGTTGTTTGCGTAAGGCCCGCACCTGCGCGGCGAAGCGGGCATTGGCCTCGGTCTCCAAGAATGCATGGGCAAACTTCCGGTCTGCCAGCTCTTGAAGCAGCCATGTATCGAGCTTCTTCATGCTACCTCCCCGTTTTGTCCTGCTTGCCGAGGCCGGTTATGGTTCCAGTCTCACGGCTTTTTTTGCTGCCGAACCGCTATGCAGCGTTTGGCGGTGGTTTGGGCGCATGCGCGTGAGCGCAACCACCGGGTGTCGGCGCCCTCGTGTCTTCTTGCCTAGAGACTCGGGCGACCGGCTTCCATTTCAAGAGTAGGACTTTGCACGGGAGCGGGCGAGATACTTTTTCGCGGCCTCGGCCCAGAACGCCTGCGCAACACGATGTCGTTTGAGCGCTCACGCTCAAAGCAAAGGCGCGCCTAACCGGCATGCGATGTTTGCGCTCGGTTCTCTGCCGCGTCCTTGCCGAGCAGAATGCCGGCGCTCAGTGCCATGCCCACCGAGACGAACCCTTCCGGAGCGTATGCCTCTGTCCAGTCGGATGGGGGGCCGCCATTCGGGATGTAGCGGAATTCGCTCGCCCACCTGTGATCGCTACGTTGTGCGGTGCGCACTTCAACGCGGCCGAGTTTGGCTTTGACTGTGGTTCCATGGGACCCCTTGCAAGTTGTATCCCCCAGAATCAAGCCGCCGCTCTATGGCCACGTACCAACGTATAAACACCGTATGAGCGATCGACACGGTTGTCCAGCGACGTGGAGCCTACATTGCCGCCAGCCCTTGTCACTGCGTCGCTTGCGGGATCGTGCGGAGGCTCCGGGCATGGTAGATGCGAACGCGCGCGCAGGCACAGCGTGCATCCGCCCCGCTTAAAAAGCCTTTTGGGCACCTGATAAGGAGGCCTGCTGCACCGCAGTGAAGTGTTCTGCTGGAACCGCCGCTGAACGGCCCGAAAGCCGTTCGAATTCATCGACATCGTGGCTGCAGAACACGGTGAGCCCCGACTTGTGGCGCGCGCAAAGATCGCGCAGCCGGCGCTGGTTGTCGAGTCGCGCCGCGCGGTCTTTCTCCAGCATCCATTGGTAGAACCGCAGGCCGGGCGTGCAATACGGGTCCAGATCCATTTCGTGCGTATGAAAGTAGGCATCGCCTGCCAGTAGCAGCCAGTCGTTTTCGCCGCGCACGGCAATGCCGGCGTGTCCGTAGGTGTGGCCTCGGAGGGGAATCAGCGCAATCTCGTCGTTCAACTCCGGTATGGGCGAAACGCTCTCGAAGCCCTTCCAACGTTCTCCGCCCGCAGATGAATGCGCTCGCCAACGCTCTTGATAAGACCACTGCTGCGGCCGAAAGCGTTGTCTGTCGAGCCATGTCTTTTGCATCAATGCGTAGTCCCGCTCAGCCGCAAGCATATGCACCACAGCGTGCGGAAAATCATCAAGACCGCCTGCGTGATCAAAGTCGAGATGCGTCATGACGATGTGGCGAACGTCGGCTGCGCGAAAGCCGAGGCGCTCGATCTGCCGAATGGCCGTCATCTCCTCTCTGAACTCGGGTTTGAGCATTGTGAGAAAGAAGCGGCTCAGACGCGAACGCGGATGCGCGACGTCTCGCAGGCCAAAGCCGGTATCGACCAGCACAAGACCCGCAGGCGATTCAACCAGCAGGCAGTGACAGACCAGCCGCCCCCGGCGCACCAGCGAGCTGGGATGGCCATCGAACAATGCGCCGCACAACGGGCAGCTCGAAATGCAATTGATGTGATGCACCTTCATCTTGTGCTCCGGTGTGCGCGACGGTCTACCGCTCTGGAATGCATCCGAGACTCGCCAGCATGAACACGTAGGCGGCATACCCGGTGCGGGCTCTGGTGAGCGCAGCATTGGGCATGCCCAGCAAAAAGCCCGCGCCATTGGGCGCAAGTCTTGCGGACTGAGCGCATCCAACATGCGCCCCGGGGTCACGCGATGCGATACGCCTTCCCGATCTATCTGTTTGCCGCGCTCGCTCTCTGCGGTTGCCATCGCGAGAGCGACACCCGCTCGAACGTTCGCGCGCCGGGCCAAGCCGAGTCCTCCAGGACGGAAGTGCTGGAAGCGGGCGCGGCGGCGCTGCAGGACAAGCCGCCCATCGAAGCCCTCAACGCTTATCTGGACGGGTTCCACTTCTACAACGGCCGGCAGAACGTCCAGATGGAAGCGCATCACTACTGCGCGATCGTCAATGAGGACGTCACGCAGTGCGTCATCTACGACGGCAACGTCAAGAACGCGAAGTTGATGGGTGTCGAATACATCATCAGCGCAACGCTGTTTGCGACGCTGCCTCCGGCAGAGAAAGCGCTTTGGCACAGCCATGTCTGGGAAGTGAAATCCGGGCAGCTCGTCGCACCCGGGATCCCCGAGCCGGCAGAAAAAGAACTGATGAAGAAGCTGATCGGCACGTATGGCAAGACGTGGCACACGTGGCATACCGATCTCGACAAACAATTACCGCTCGGGGTGCCCCAATTGATGATGGGTTTCACCGGCGAAGGGCAGGCAAATGCCGCGATGGTCGCCGACCGAGACAAGCGCATGGGGATCGACTCCGGCGCGAAGATGAAGGACCGTGTGGACATTCCGGCGCCGTCGGTCAATCCCGCAGCCAATGGCTGGCAGCATGGCAACACGTTCCAGATTGCGGATCCGACGGGAAGTCAGCATGCCCACGAGTCCGCGACCGCAGGCGCCGGGTCAAAGGCTTCGGATGTGAGCGCGCGGGCGAATGAGAAACAAGCGCGATAGTTGCTCCCGGGGCGCTAGAATCGGATCGGAATTCTTTTGACCTGACCTGTCTCGATGCCGCTATGGAGGAGAACCCGTGCCATTGTTTCCGGGCACATGGGCCCGTTACCTGGTCCGGATCTCGGGCACTGTTTTTCTGGCCGAGCGCCATTGAACGGCGGCCTCGCCCCGGCGCTTCCGGTCCGCAGGGCTTTGCGCCGCATCGCATCGCAATAGCCTTGCACATTGCCGATCAACAATGAAGCCGAGTTGCGACAGAGCGCAGTTCCTCCAGCTTGCCTGAATGCCACGCCACCACCACCACGTCTACGTTGTCGAACTGTCTCGGCAAGTGCTGAGCGAAGGACGGTTCGTGAGAGCGAATCCCGATTACCTCGGTGACAAGCCTTGCGTATATGTCGGCATGACAGGGCAGTCACCGGACGTACGCTTCGACAAACACAAGGCGGGGCTGAAGGCGAACCGGTACGTGCGCGAATACGGCCTGCGTCTGATGCCGGAGCTGTACGAATGCTTCAACCCGATGCCTTATGAGGCGGCACGCGAGATGGAAGTGGAACTGGCCATCGGGTTGCGCGAGGAGGGGTATGCGGTGTGGCAGGCGTAGGGTAGCGCCGGGCGTCCAAGCCTGAGCCGCGTGGCACAGGCGCGTTTGCGTTGTCTTTTGCCAGACGAAAGGCGGCTTGCGGCCGGATGAGTTGGATCAGTGCGAAGAGACGTACGCCGCGTCGTCAAAGGGCGGTGGAAGCGCGAAGCTTTCACGCATGCGCCTGGACTCTGCAGCCGGTGTCAAACCAAAAAGCCGCTTGAACTCACGACTGAATTGCGACGCGCTGGTGTAGCCCACCGCGTGACTCGCTGCCTCGGCTGTCAGGTCTTCACGCACCATCAGTAATCTAGCCTGATGCAAGCGGATGGATTTGACGTATTGCATGGGTGAGAGCTGCGTAATCGCCTTGAAATGACTGTGGAAGCTTGGAATGCTCATGCCGGCTTTTTCTGCAAGCTGTGCCACATCAAGCGGCTGTTCGTATGCAGTGTGAATGTGCCGTAGCGCCTGCCCAATGCGGCCAAACTGACCGCGCATCGCCAGCGCCTCCCTCATCGCGGCGCCTTGCTGGCTGGTAAGCACCCGGAAATACAACTCGCGCAGCAAGCCGGGCCCCAGCACGGCCGCTTCCACGGGATCGTGCATGGCCTCCAGGAAGCGGAGTACGGAGGCGCGCATTCCGTCGTCCATGGGGCTGGACATCATGCTCTGCGGACTGGCCCGTCGGGGCGGCATGCCAACACTGTCAAGCTGCGCGGCAAGTTCTGCGGCCATCACGAAATCGAGGTGCAGATAAAGCGCGAGCAGCGGCCGTTCGGTCGTTGCCTCGGTTTCCATGTTGAACGGAACGGGCACCGACACGGCAAGGTAGTGATCTTCGTCATACACGTAGAGCCGGTCGCCGAAGTATCCGCGCTTGCGGCCCTGGCAAACGATGACGATGCCCGGGTCATAGAGGACGGGGGTGCGCGACAGTGCGCGATCAGAGCGCAGGATGCGCACGCTTTCCATGGCCGTCAGGTTGTACCCCTCGGCAGGCGCGAGCGCGTGCATGAGCGAAATGATCCGGGCCCGCGTGGCGGAAGGGGCGGTAGAAGCCCGGGGAGTGCTTACGCGTCTGGTCATAGGTTTAGGCAAGAAATTCAGCCGATTTCGGCTTAAATCGTTCACTCGCCAAGACTAGCATGCAGCCTTCATCACACTGAGCGAGGGCCAACTATGACCGACAGCAAGGTTGTTCTCATCACCGGAGTGAGCAGCGGCTTGGGCCGCGCGCTTGCCCAGGAGGCTTTGGCCGCCGGCCACAAGGTCGTCGGCACTGTCCGAAGCGAGCAGGCCAAGCGCGATTTCGAATCGCACTCCCCCCATGCATTTGCGCGCGTATTGGATGTGACCGATTTCGGCCTCATTGAGGGCGTGGTGTCGGAAATCGAAGCGACCGTCGGCCCGGTCGATGTGCTCGTCAACAATGCCGGCTATGGGCACGAGGGGGTATTGGAAGAATCACCGTTGTCCGAGTTGCGACGGCAATTCGACGTGAACGTGTTCGGCGCCGTGGCCATGATCAAAGCGGTACTGCCGTCCATGCGCCGCCGCCGGCGTGGACACATCCTGAACATCACCTCCATGGGCGGGCACATCACGATGCCTGGCATCGCCTACTACTGCGGAAGCAAGTTCGCGTTGGAGGGGATTTCAGAAAGTCTCGGCAAGGAGGTGCGCAGCTTCGGCATTGCCGTGACTGCAGTGGCGCCCGGATCCTTTCGCACGGATTGGGCCGGCCGTTCGATGACACGCACATCGCGCTCGATTCCCGACTACGACGAGGTCTTCGATCCCATTCGTCGGGCCCGGGAAGAGAAGAGCGGCAAGCAGCTCGGCGACCCTGCCAAGGCGGCGCGTGCGATGTTGGCCGTAGTGGCCGCTGATCAACCCCCGACCCATCTGCTACTGGGCAGCGATGCGCTCGCACTCGTCCGCGACCATCTGACTGCCTTCGGAGATGAGCTGAACGCGTGGGAGGAGATTACGGTGTCGACGGACCACGACCGTTGAAGATCGGCGTCTTCGCGGCAACGCATGGCTGCAACTGGGCCCGCCGCGCTGATTGGCGGCGGGCGCGCAGATCCTGTTGCGTTACGACGCAGCGCTCGCTTCCCGATTGGCCGAGCTTTCCGCCAAACGGGTCAGCTTGGCGTCGGTGGCCTTTTCTTCGTCCAGCGTGCTGACGATCAGCGGCACCGCCTCATGAAAGCCGACCTCCTTTGCAAGAGCGGCCAACGTGCCGTACGACGCGATCTCGTAGTGCTCGACCTTCTGCGCGGCCCCGATCAGCCCGGCATCGAGCACCGGCCCCTTCGGTATCTCTTCGATCAACTCGTTGGCCTCTTCGATCAAGCCTTCCATGGCAGCGCATTTCATGCGCTTGAGTTTGATGGCGCAGGTCTCGACGATCTGGTCGATCCGGTCGATCTGGCCTTGCGTTTCTTCCAGGTGGCTCTTGAACGCTTCTGAAAGCTCTTGGTTCTCGGCGGTGCGGGCGAGCTTGGCCAGCGCCTTGGCCAGCTGTTTCTCTGCACTGTAAATATCCGACAGCGAGTGGATGAACAGGTCTTCAATGGTCTTGCGAGTCATTGGTATCTCCGAATAGGGGCAGGCGAAAAGATGATCAGCGCTTGGCTTCCACGCCGGGCGTTTCGGCGCGGGTCAGGAACGTCACCGTGACGGGTCCAAGGTGTTCGGCAAGCCAAGCCGCCATGGCTTGTTCCTGCGGCAGGATGGCGTCACACACGCGCACGGTTTCGATGTCGCCGCAATGCTCGGCGGCGGCGCGCAGGCTGGTGTAGGAAGCAATCTCCATGTGCTCGAAGACGTAGCTTGCCAACGAGCCTTTGACGACTTCGTCCGAGACGGCCATGCCGCTCAGCCCCTGTGCGAATGCCGAGATGCGGGCGGTGAGATCCTTGATCGCAGAGGTGCTTCCTCCGAGGCGGTGGATGCATGAATCGACAAGGCGCTGCTGTTCCAGCGTCTCTTCAATATGGCGGTCGATCCGCGCTTTGAGTTCTGGATAGTGTTCGAGGCGGCCGGATTGTGCGCGCAGCATTTGCTCCGCTTGCTGTTCCATCGCGTGGGCATCGCGCAGCCAGTCGAGCAGGTGCTCCTGGGCAGACGTAGTCATGTTCGCTCCTGAGTAGGTGGAGCGAACGGCAACGCAACGAACGCGCCTGAGCGCCGGGTGTTCTGCCTTGGTTCGAGAGATGCGCCTGCAAAGCCACAGGCTAGTCGGCGTCCCGGCGCGCGGATCCCGGTGTAACGCGTTTTTGACGATCGACAGCATTCAACGCCCGCAGCACGGAGCGTCCGGTATCGGTCAGCCGCGCACGGCGGCGGTGCCCTTCGGCGGAGCGTTCGAGCATGACCAGTTGCCGCTCCAGCAACGCGTCCAATTCAGCGCGGTTCATGTCGACCTGCTCGGGTGACTGGCTGATCAACATCAGCGTGGCAAATTCGTGTGCACTCAGCATCTTTGTCTCCTAGTAACAAACAACCGTAACCAGGGGGCACGGTGCCAAATGCAGGCGCGCAAGGAGCGCGCCCGCCTGCAAGGCAAAACTAGGGCCGGTGATGGGGCTCAGCCGGCCTGGACTTCAATACGCCGTGGCTTCGCTTCATCGCGGCGCGGGATGGTCAGCTTGAGAACCCCGTCGCGCAGCTGGGCGTCGATGCGCGAAGCGTCAAAGTCCGGGCTCAGCACAAAGGTGCGCGAGAAATGCGGGTGTCGGACTTCGCCATGCTGCAGCCGCAGACCCTGCGGCGTCGGCACCATCAGCTCGGCATCGACCGTGAGGGTGCCATCCTGCACGCGAACATCGAGCTTCTCGCGCGGCACGCCCGGCAGGTCGGCAAACAGCGTGATGCCCTGGCGGTTTTCGAAGATGTCGACAGGCGGTGCCAGGTGCGTCTGCCGTGCGGCGGGCTGCTCGCCTGGCTGCTTTGCAACCGTGGTCTTCCCCGGCTGCGCCTGGGTCGCCAATTGTGTGGTGTCGTTCATGATGTGCTCCTTGATGCTTGCGCAAGCTGTGGCTTAGCCTTGCACTGTGATCTGACGCGGCTTCGATGCCTCCGACTTGCCGACGCTGATGGTCAGGCAGCCGTTGACGTACCGTGCATTGACCTTGTCGGGGTCGACGTCCTGTGGCAACTCAATCACGCGACGGAATGCGCCGGTGAAACGCTCGTCGGCGTACACGCGCGTATCGTCGGTCATCTCGAAATCCGGGCGCTTGCGCTCGCCGCTGATCGTCAGCAGCCCCTTGTCGATCGAGACGTCGATTTGCGCGGGGTCGAGCCCCGGGGCGAATGCGACGATCTCGACCGAGTCATCGGTGCTGCCAATGTTGACGGGTGGAAAGGTGCCCAGGCGCGTGGCGCGCAGGCTGGCGGGTGCACCCGCAAAGAGAGTGGCCATCTGCCGTTGCAGGCGATCAAATTCGCCCAGCAGATCGGTGCCAAAAAACAGATCGCTCATGGCTGGCTCCTGAAGGGCCCGCACGGAGACTGAACCGAACTACGCGCTCCAGTTCATCCGTCCGTGGCGGGCCACTGACAAATAAATCGAAACACGCAGCGCGAGAACCGCGACTGCATTGACGACTCCTAAAATAAGGAGCCAAGCGGAAATTTCAAGAGGCCATTCGATACGTCATTCGGAGGTTTCATGGACCTTTTCAACGCAGTGCACGAACAGATGGATGCGGTGCGGTTGCCGTTGGTCGCGGTCACCGTGACAGCGGCCCGCCGACCGAATACGCCGCTCGTGGCGATCCTGCATTGGCATGGATTTCGCCGCGCCAGCCCGCTCGTGTTGCCGGGAGTCGACATTCCACCGCGCTCCGTCCCGGGCTCGGCCATTCAGCTAACGCACGCCTGGCAGAGCGTCGAAGCCGTTGACGAGGCGCTGCTCGACGCCGCCTGGCAGCTCGGCGCATGGGATCTTGAGCGCGTCGAGCGACGCGGTTGCAACGTGGTGGGCGCATCCGCAGGTGAAGCGCTGGCATGCCGCCAGGCATTCGGCGATTACGAAGGTGCCTCGGCGGACGAGGCACTCATCGATGGCGCTCCCGATCGTGCCCAGCTGATGCAGATTGCCGCGAACGAAGGCTACCTGCGCTGGCTGTTCCGGCCCGTCAAGGGTGGCGTGTGGCAGGCGCTTGAGGAGCCGGACGATACGCTCGGCCCGGATGGCGGACGCGAGCCGCCCTGTCCTGTCCTTCCAATCCCCCGCCAACTACCGCGCCACCGGCCGGTCCGCAGCCGAACGGTCTACCGCCTGGGAGCCGTCCGGCGCATCCTGTTGCCGTGAAACATTTTGTTACAAACTCGCCGTTTTTTCACCTCTTGAACTCGCGGCGGTGCGCTTCTATTTTGCAATCCGCCAAGTATTCGGCACGGCTTGCTTGCCCTGCCTGGCGCCCTGCTTGAATGGCGCGCAAGCCGGATTCCCTTTTTTGGTGATCTATCGCTCAGGAGATGGAAATGAAGATTCGTCCCCTCTACGACCGGGTTATCGTCAAGCGAATCGAACAGCAACGGACGACGGCCTCGGGCATCGTGATTCCTGATTCCGCCGCAGAAAAGCCCGAGCAGGGTGAAGTCATCGCGGTCGGCACGGGCCGCCTGCTTCAGGACGGCACGCAGCGCGAACTCCAATTGAAGGTCGGTGACCAGGTGCTGTTCGGCAAGTACGCCGGGCAGACCGTCAAGGTCGATGGCGAGGAACTCCTCGTCATGCGTGAAGAAGACGTCATGGGCGTCATCGAAACCCACGCCGAGGCGGTTGCCAAGGCCGCCTGAAGCCTCGAGCCGCTCGCGGACACTGCCGGACAGACACCGCAAATAGGCCGGTTGTTCGCGACGTGTTGAGTCAACGACTTATCCGGAGCAACAAACATGAGTGCAAAAGACGTCAAGTTCCATGACAGCGCGCGCGTCCGTATCGTCAAGGGCGTGAATGTTCTTGCCGATGCCGTGAAGGTGACGCTCGGGCCCAAGGGCCGCAACGTGGTCATCGAGCGCAGCTTTGGCGCCCCGACCATCACCAAGGACGGCGTGTCGGTCGCCAAAGAAATCGAGCTGAAGGACCGCTTCGAAAACATGGGCGCGCAGATGGTCAAGCAGGTCGCGTCCAAGACCGCAGACATTGCCGGTGACGGCACCACCACGGCCACCGTGCTGGCCCAGGCCATCGTGCAGGAAGGCATGAAGCACGTGGCGGCCGGCATGAACCCGATGGATCTCAAGCGCGGTATCGACAAGGCCGTGGCCGCCGTGCTCGACGAGCTTCGCAATCTGTCGAAGCCGATTTCGACCAACCGCGAAATCGCCCAGGTGGGCTCCATTTCGGCCAACTCGGACGAGGCCATCGGCAAGATCATCGCCGAGGCCATGGAGAAGGTCGGCAAGGAAGGCGTCATTACAGTCGAGGACGGCAAGTCGCTCGACAACGAGCTGGACGTGGTCGAAGGGATGCAGTTCGACCGCGGCTATGTCAGCCCGTATTTCATCAACGATCCGGAAAAGCAGGCGGCCTATCTGGACGATGCGCTCATCCTGCTGCACGACAAGAAGATCTCGAATATCCGCGACCTCCTGCCGATCCTGGAAGCGGCATCGAAGGCCGGCAAGCCGCTGCTGATCGTGGCGGAGGATGTCGAGAGCGAAGCCCTGGCCACCCTGGTCGTCAATGCGATGCGCGGCATCCTGAAGGTCGCCGCCGTCAAGGCGCCCGGATTTGGCGACCGCCGCAAGGCCATGCTCGAAGACATCGCCGTGCTCACCGGCGCAACCGTCATCTCTGAAGAAACCGGTAAGCAGCTCCAGAAGGCTACGTTGGAGGACCTCGGCCGGGCCAAGCGCGTGGAGGTTCGCAAGGACGACACCATCATCATCGACGGTGCCGGCGACCAGGCCAGCATCGATGCCCGCGTCAAGTCCATCCGCGTGCAGATCGACGAGGCCACAAGCGACTACGACCGCGAGAAGCTGCAGGAACGCGTGGCGAAGCTTGCCGGCGGCGTTGCGGTCATCAAGGTGGGCGCAGCCACCGAAGTCGAGATGAAGGAGAAGAAGGACCGTGTCGACGATGCCTTGCACGCCACCCGCGCGGCTGTGGAAGAGGGCATCGTTCCGGGCGGTGGCGTGGCCTTGCTGCGCGCCCGCTCTGCAGTGCTGAACCTGAAGGGCGCGAACAGCGATCAGGATGCCGGCATCCGCATCGTGCAGCACGCGCTGGAGGCACCGCTGCGCGCCATCGTCGCCAACGCCGGTGAAGAGCCGTCCGTCGTCATTGCGAAGGTCGCCGAAGGCAAGGGCAACTACGGCTACAACGCAGCCACCGGAGAGTACGGCGACCTCGTCGAAGCGGGTGTCGTCGACCCGACCAAGGTGACGCGCACCGCGTTGCAGAACGCTGCGTCTGTCGCCGGGCTGATCCTGACCACGGATGCGACCATCGCGGAGGCACCGAAGGAAGACAAGCCCGCGCAAGTGCCGGCCCCTGAGCTGGACTACTGAACCACGCAGTTGTGCTGCCATCGACCGGCCGGTTCGCCGGCCGGTGCAACTGCATTCCGGCGCCGCTAGTCCCCGTTGCGGTGCCGGCTTTTTGAGGTTCGATCACGCCCATGAAGCTGCAACTCACCATTGACGCGAAGCACCTGGACGTTGAGATCGATGACGTCGTTGCCGGCCTGTTGGCTGCACGCCTCAGCCTGCCGGAAGGTGCCGACCACCGCGATGCGATCACGCGGCATCTCAGCGAGGTCAGCGCTCCGTGGGTGCTCGACGATGAGCACATGCGCAAACGGGTACTGCGTCGTCTGATTCTCGAGATTGCGGACCCGACGCTGTTGATGCGTCATCTGATGACGGATTGATCCGCTTCGTGCCGTCGCGCAGCCTTCTCTTTTACAGCAGCCCCAGCGCTGACGCTTTCAACGTCGCGGCAGCACGCGTCGAGCACTCAAGCTTGCGAAAAACGCTTTCGATGTGCGTGCGGACCGTGCTCGGGCTCAAGTCCAGTTCGCGCGCTGCCTCTTTGTTGCTGGCACCGCGCCCAATCGAGCGCAGTACTTCGGTCTCGCGCGCAGATAGCCGGACGGTCGGTTGGCGAGGCCGGCTCACCCGCGGGGGCGTATCCCGCGTTTCAACGAGCGCCGCCACCACCGCGCTGTCGAAGCGACCTTCGCCTGCTTCGTTCTCCAACTGTTGCTGAACTTCACGTGCGGGCAGCGCGTCGCGCCACGGCCGCTTCTGGCCTAGCGCCACAAAGGCAACTGACGCGCTCAGTACGCGCGCGTCGAGCGACAAGGCCTGGCCACCCACACCTCGGAAGTACCCGGAGCCGTCGAGCCGCTCATACGCGTACGAGGCCAACTCTGCAGCCTGCGCGAGCGTGCCGGTCTGCTTGCCGGCCCGGCCCGTCCAGTACGGTACGAGCCGCACTTTTTCCCAGTCGGCGGCGGAGAGGCGCTGGGGAGAATTCCAGATCGCGTTGGGCACAGCCGCACGGCCTATCCCATGGATCAGCGCTGCTGTGTAGAGACGCGCCGTGCTCGCGTCGTCGGCGCCCAGTGCTGTGCTGCAGGCGGAAGCGGTGCGCGCCACTGCGCGCGAGTAGCCCGTCATCCACGGCAGCTTCAGGTCGATTACGTCGCCAATCAGTTCGGCCGATGTCGTCGCCTGCATCTGCGCGGTCTGGATCGCCTCGTCGATGCGTGCCGGGTCGCGCGAGCATCGACTCGCGGCCCGCAACGTCATCGCCCAGCACATCGGCGAACTCCGATGCATTGGCCGTGCAGCCCGACCACCGCAGCAGGGCCACTTGGGCTGCCGTCTCGACCAAGGCGTCTCCGTCGCCAGTTTCGCGGGCCAGCTGCGCCGCGAGCCACGCCGTTCGCAGGGAGTGGTCGGTCGGCTGGCCCATGCTGAGATCGCCAACGAATGCGAGTGCCCGGACAGCGTCGTACACGCTGACCTGTGCAGGTTCGCCCGGCGCGTTGCTGTGTCCGTTCACTGATTTACCGATAGAAGCGCAGCGTTGATTGCGCCCGACTATAGCGCAGTGCGTGCGTGCCGCGGGTCGGTCATTTATCCGATACCGGTGCCGTGCCCCGGGGGCGATCCTTCTTCCCACGCCAATGCAGCAGCCTTCAACGCTTGGCGATGTTACGAGGACGTGTCTTTGAAACGGTCACCAATTCATCCCGGCTGGGTGCGCATCTTCCACTGGATCAATGCCGCCGCGGCGGTCGCCATGTGCCTGAGCGGCTGGCAGGTTTACAACGCATCGCCAATCTTCCCGGCCATCACGTTTGCGCCGGCCATCACGCTGGGCGGCTGGCTCGGCGGTGCGTTGCTCTGGCACTTTGCGGTCATGTGGGTCCTGGCGGCCAACCTGATCGCCTACCTCGCCCTGGGTGTGGCGACGGGGCGGTTGCGCAGGAAGCTGTTTCCGATTGGCGTGCGCGCCATCGCCACCGACACGCTTGCTGCGCTGCGGGGCAGGCTCAGCCACGGCGATGCGGGCCACTACAACGCGGTGCAGAAGCTGGCGTACCTGGTCGTGATTGCCGACATCGTGCTGCTGGTGCTGTCGGGGCTGGCCATCTGGAAGCCTGTGCAGTTGCCGGTCCTGCGAACGTTGATGGGCGGTTTCGACAACGCCCGCGTCGTGCACTTCTTTGCGATGTGTGTGCTGGTCGGCTTCTTCATCGTGCATGTCGTGATGGTCGCGCTTGTGCCGCGCTCACTGCTGACGATGATCCGAGGACGCTGATCATGACCACACCAAAACGTTTCCTGACGGCCGCCCCCGCCTTGTCGCTCGACGCGCCATCCATCGTCAAGGACGCGCAGAAGGAACTCGCTTCATCGCAGCGCCGCCTGTTCGGCAAGCGGATGCTGACGCTGGGCGGCTTGATGCTGCTGTCCGGCTGCGACCTGACGAACGACACGTCGGTCAATGGCATGCTGCGCAAGCTGTCGTCGTTCAACGACGACGCGCAAGCGTTGCTCTTCGATCCGCGCAAGCTGGCGCCGACTTATCCGGAGTCGATGATCGCGCGCCCGTTTCCGTTCAATGCGTACTACGACATCGATCAGGTGCCGGAAGTCGATGCTGCAAGCTATCGCCTTGAACTCAACGGCCGCGTCCAAGGCAGGCGCATCTGGACGCTGGACGCACTGCATGCGCTTCCCCAGCAGAGCCAGGTGACGCGCCACATCTGCATCGAGGGATGGAGCGCCATCGGCAAATGGGGCGGTGTCCGATTCGCAGATTTCCTGCGGCACGCCGGCGCCGACACCACCGCCAAATATGTCGCCTTCCACTGCGCCGACAACTACTGGACAAGCATCGACATGCCGACGGCGTTGCATCCGCAAACGCTGCTCACGTTGACGTATGACGGCGGAATCCTTCCCGCGAAGTACGGCTTCCCGATGAAGCTGCGTTTTCCGACGAAGCTCGGATACAAGAACCCCAAACATATCGTCGCCATCACGGTGACGAACACATTCCCTGGCGGCTACTGGGAGAACCAGGGATACAACTGGTTTGGCGGTTCCTGAAGCCACAAGCCTGCTGACCTGCGCCGGCTGCCTACGCCGGTGAAACCGTGAAACACAAACGACCTCAAGGAGTCTCCATGTCCATCCGACGCCAACTTTCCGTCTGCGTTGCGGCGCTGACACTCGCGGGCACAGCGCTCGCCCAATCGCCGGCCGCAAAGCCCGAACGGATCCGCGGCGAGATCGTCTCGCTGTCTGACAACAGCCTCAAAGTGCATCGCCGCAGCGGTGACACCGTGCTGATCAATGTCGACCCGGCCGCCAACCTGAACGCGGTGAAGGCCATTCAACTTTCGGATATCAAACCGGGCTCATATGTGGGCGCTGCAGCCATGCCGGGCGCGGACGGCAAGTTGACGGCGAAGGAAGTGCTCGTCTTTCCGGAAGCGGCGCGCGGCATGGGTGAGGGCCACTACGCGTGGGATCTCGGTGCAAAGAGCACGATGACAAACGCCAACGTGGAATCGGTGGTTCAAGGTACGAACGGGCGTGACCTCAAACTGGCCTACAAAGGCGGCAGCAACACCATCATCGTGCCGGCCAACGTGCCCGTCGTGACGCTGGTGCCGGCAACGCGCGCCGACTTGTCGGCTGGCAAGAAGGTCTTCGTGGTGGCGACGCCGGAGAAGGACGGCTCGTACAGCGGGCGCCAGATTGTGGTTGAGAAGGACGGTGTGGCGCCGCCGATGTAATCATCAGCCGTCGGCACGCATCCCGTTGCCGACGGCGATTCCCCAACAAGTCGCGGCCATCGTCTCGCTGTGCTCGAGGGCGAATGGCCGCTCGGGGCTGTCAGCGCGCATCAAACTTGCGCCATCCCCCCATCCACGAACAACTCGATGCCGTTGATAAAGCTGGCGGCGTCCGACGCAAGAAACGCGACGGCCTTGCCCACTTCGGCCGGCTCGCCCAGGCGGCCCAGCGGCACCTGTGCGGCGAGGAAGTCGAACAGGCCTTGGCGCGTTTCATCCGATGCGAGGCCGCCAAGGCCCGGCGTGCGGATCGGGCCGGGGCTCACCACGTTCACGCGGATACCACGATCCTTCAGATCCATCACCCAGGAGCGGGCGAAGTTGCGCACCGCCGCCTTGCTGGCGCTGTAGACGCTGAAGTTGGCCGTGCCCTGCACGGACACCGTGGACGCCGTGAGGATGATCGATGCGCCATCGGTCAGCAGCGGCAGCGCCTTCTGCACCGTGAACAGCACGCCGCGCACGTTGGTGCCGAAGATCCGGTCGAAATGTTCTTCGGTGATGGCGCCCAGCGGCATCATGTCGCCGCCGCCGGCATTGGCGAACAGGATGTCCAGCTTGCCGGCCACTTTGGCGATCTGGGCATAGACGGCGTCAAGGTCGGACAGCACCGACGCATCGGCGCGCAATGCGGTGGCGCAAGCAGGTACAGGAACTGGAGGCCCATCTGGGTGTACGCCTGCTGCAACGGACGACGCGACGGGTGACGGTCACGCCCGAAGGCGAGGACTACTACGCCAAGAGCACGCGGATCCTGCGCGACCTGGAAGACATCGACGCGTCGTTCAGCCTCGCACGCGGACGGCCACGCGGGTCGTTGCGCATCGATGTCGGCGGGTCGACGGCGCGCGACGTGCTGATTCCTCTGCTGCCGGAATTCGTGGCGCGCTATCCCGAGATCAGGATTGACCTCGGCGTATCAGACCGCTCGGTGGATCTGATTGCGGACAACGTCGACTGCGTGATTCGTGGCGGCCCGCTGGACAACTCGTCCCTGGTCGCACGCCACCTGGGCGATGCGCCGCTGATCACGTGCGCCACCCCGGGGTACCTCAAGCAGTACGGCACGCCGGCTTACCCCGATGAACTCAAGAATGGCCACCGGCTGGTGAGCTACGTGTTCAGCCAGACGGGTCGGTCGGTCCCTTTCCGATTTGAACGCGATGGCGAAAAGACCGAGATCAAAGTCGAGCATCGCGTCGGCGTGAACGAGAGCAATGCACATCTCGCCGCCTGCCTGGCGGGCCTGGGCATCGTGCAGACCTTTGGCTATGCGGCGCAATCGCCGATCAACGACGGCGTGTTGGTTGAAATCCTCAAGCCGTGGCGGCCGGCGCCTTACCCGTTTCACGTCGTCTATCCGCAGACGCGCCATGTCACGCATCGGCTGCGAGTGTTCATTGACTGGCTGGTGGAGGCGTTCCCGGCGCGGCTTGAGCGGGCACCGCAGCGGTAATCCGGCGCATGGTCGCGCTTGTCGCTGTGGATATGTGGATAAACACGTGAAGAACTTCAGGGACAACTGTGTTGGCTGTCCGGGGTCAGGTTGTCCACAGCACAGGAATAACTTGGATGGTCCCCGAGAGCGCGGGGCATGCTCTGCACGAGTCATCCACGCAACGGCACATGCTGTCCGACGGGTTGTGCGTTTCGCAAACCATTGACGCAACAGCGTTTTCTGCGCCTATCCACAGAAACAATCCACCGTTATCTACTACTACTATTTTTATATACAGAAGAAATAAAGAAGACAGCAAAGACGGGCGCCCCGAACGCTCGCATGCCGGATTGTTTGCCGTGCGTGATGTCGCGTCATGTCACGCTCTCTCGCGCTACGTGAACGCGGCGTGCGCAGGCTGCGCAGTCATCACGAGGTTGCGGCCGGCCGCTTTGGCGCGGTACAGCGCGGCATCGGCGGTTTCGACCAGCGTATCGATGGAGAGGGCGCCGTTGTCAGGCACGGCCGTGGCGCAACCGGCGCTGACGGTCACATAGCGCGACGGCGCGGCGGCCTCGATGCGCAGGCGAAGCACGGCTTCCCGTGCGCGCTCGGCAAGGGTCTGCGCTTCGCTCGCATCGGTTTCCGGCAGCACAATCACGAATTCCTCGCCGCCGTAGCGGGCGATGAAATCTGCCGGGCGGCGCACCACACCGGCCAGCGCATGGGCCACCGCAGCGAGGCATGCATCGCCCTTCAGGTGGCCGTACGCATCGTTGTAGCGCTTGAAGTGGTCGACATCGACCATCACCAGTGAAAGCGGCCGCCCGTTGCGCTGGGCCGCGCCGATCTGCCTGTCGATCTGCTCGTTGAAGTAGGTGCGGTTGTACAGGCCGGTCAGCGCGTCACGCATGGACGCCTGCCGCAGCGACACATGCGCCTCGAACAGCCGCCGGTACAGCGCAGTGACCTCCCACACGAGTACGCAGACGAGCACCCCGGGCGCAAACATGCTGAAGAGGCGCGCCACATACCAGCCCACGGTAAAGCGGTCAGTGCTCAGCAGGTTGAGGGTGGTGTCGGTCAGGCAGGCCAGTGCGGCAATGGCCAGCCATACGTCAAGCACCGCGCGCAGGCGGCCGCTGGCCACCACGGCGAGCACGGCGATGGCATTGATGGCCCACAGCACCACCGCGACGGGGTTGTCGCCATTGCTGGCGTGCAGCGGCGGTGGCAGGTTGGCCAGCACGGCAACGCTGCACAGCAACACACCCAGCACCGCCGGGCCGCCGATCAGCAGCCAAGCCCATAAGCCAACGCGGCCGGCGGCAACGGCGTCGCCGGAGAGCCGATTGCGCAGCAGTACTGCCAGGATCACGAACAGCGGAAAGCCACCGTGCCAGAACACCCACATCCAGCCCGCGCTGGTCGGGTGTGCGCCAAACAGGCCCGTGGGCGAGAACACCCCCGGGAACGTCGCCAACTGCAGCGCTACGGCCAGGGCGGTAAAGGCATAGGCGCCGCCCAGCGCGCCCAGCATTGGCTGCCGTGTCACGGTGAACTGCGCGCCCAGCAGAAACGCGGCGATGCTTGCCGTGGTGAACACCGTCAGCGCGCACATCGGCATGAACGGATTGATCGCTGGCCATTGCAGGCCCGCACGCGGGGCGGCCACGGCCAGCGTCAAGAGGATCATCAGCGCGATGGCGCCGGCAAACGTCGCCTGCCGGCGTGTGGCCCGCTGAATGAGAAAGCTGTCCATCCACCCCCCGGGGTTCGAAATGGTGTGTGTCCGACCTGCTTGCGTGCCGGTGCGTTTTTCATCATAGGCAGCCGCGGGCCGGGGGAAAAGCCTAGGCAAGCATCGGGGCATCGCTACGGCTGGCCTAAGTCGGGTGGCCTAGGCTTGCCCACAGACCGGTTCCAAGGGAATTGAAGGGAATGTTTAGTAGTGTGGGCCCGGCATCTCACGGTTGTTGAATCACCCGGGCCCTGGGCCGACGCTGTATGGAATCACTCAATCACACGCTGTTTCTTTGGATCAACGCACCGGCTGACGCTTCGGCCACCACCGTTTGGCTGGCGATGGCCTTTGCCGAATACGCGATCTGGCTGGTGCCGCTCACGCTCGTGGCCGCCTGGCTATGGGGCGAGCCGGCCACGCGGCGCCAGGCATTGCAGACCGGCGTGGCGGCTGCCCTGGCGTTGTCGATCAACGTCGGCTTGGGCCTCGCGTGGTATCACCCCAGGCCGTTTGCGATTGAACTGGGCACCAATCTGCTGCCGCACGCGCCGGATTCGTCCTTCCCCAGCGACCACCTGACCGCACTGTGGACGGTGGCATTCAGCCTGATGTGGAACGCACGCCTGCGGCGCGTGGGTGTGTTGCTGGCGCTATTGGGCGTGCCGATGGCGTGGGCGCGCATCTACCTGGGCGTGCACTATCCGTTCGACATGCTGGGCGCGGCGGCTGTGTCGGCCTTGTGCGCCTGGCTGTGCAGCGGGCGCGTGGCGCATACGCTGTCGGAACCGCTGCACCGCCTCGGGCTGGCGGTGCATGGCGCGGTGCTGGCGCCCTGCGTGCGGCGCGGCTGGGTGCGCAAGTAAGCCACCTCAAGCGTGACGGCGCCACGCGCGCCAGAACAGCACCAACGACAGCACCGTTGCACCCACGTTGTAGAGCGTCGCCAGCGCAAACGCGTGGCCATAGTGCGCTGCATGGGCGGCATGGGCGGCAGCGTCCGCCGTCACGGCGCCATCCGCCCCCTCCACCTGACCGAGCAGCGAGAACAGCAGCACGCCCACCACCGTCACGCCCACCGCATTGCCCACGGCCTGCATGGTCGTAACGGTACCGGCGCCCATGCCGGCCTGGGCTGTTTCCACGCCGCTCAGGATGGTGTTGAGCGACAGTGGAATCACCATGCCCTGCCCAAAGCCATTGAGCATGAGCGGCAGGATCAGCCAGGCGGTACCCGCGCCCAACTGCGCCATGGTGGCCAGCACGACCATGCCCACAGCGAAGGTGGCCACCCCCAGCAGCAGGGCACGCTGCCCGATGCGCTCAGCCAGACGGGGCGCTGTCAGCGAGCCGGTAAAGAACGCGATGGCCGCGGGCGTAAACACCAGCCCCGCCGCCAGCGCCGACAGGCCGCGCCCGAACTGCAGCAGGATCGTCAGCGCCAGGAAGTACGAACTGATGGCCGTGTAGAACAGGAAGATCGCCAGCACGCCCAGCACAAAGCTGCGGTTGCGGAACAGCGCCATCTCGATGATCGGGACGCGGCCCGCCGCCGACAGCGCTTGCTCCACCCGCACAAAGTGGCGGAACACCAGCAGCGAGGCCAGCGGCAGCACCCACGACCACCACGGCCAGCCGGACTCGCGGCCCTGCATGATGGGCACCAGCAGCATCGCCAGCGCCACCGCCCCGGCCACGGCGCCGTGCACGTCCAGCCGCGCCGCCACCGGCGCACGCGATTCCGCCACGAAGGCGCGAGCCGCCAGGAGCGCCACAATGCCGATCGGCACATTCACCAGGAACACCGCACGCCAGCCGGATACGTCGACCGCCAGCGGATGCGCGATCAGCCAGCCGCCGATGATTTGCGAGACTGACGCCGCCACGCCCTGTACGGCGCCCATGGTGCCGAACGCACGCCGCCGGGCATCGCCGTCAAACAGCACGCGCAGCGAGGCCATCACTTGCGGCATCAGAATGGCCGCGCCCAAGCCTTGGCCGACACGCATGGCGATCAGCATCCAAGGCGCTGTCGCCAAGCCGCACAGCGCGGATGCCAGTGTGAACAGCGCCATGCCCGCCAGAAACATGCGCTTGCGCCCATACAGGTCGCCCAGGCGGGCGCCGTTGAGCAGGAACACCGCATACGCCGCGCTGTAGCCGACCATCACGAGCTGGATCTCCGCAAAACTGGCATGCAGGCCGGCCCGGATATCCGGAATTGCCACATTGACGATGAACAGGTCGAGAATGGTGACGAAGTTGCCGGTCAGCAGCGCTGCCAGCGCCGGCCAATGCCGTTTGGCCGGCGAGGCGACGCTACCGGCAGCAAGGGATTCCGTTGACATGGGGGATCTCGGTTCATTAATATACGTACGTACGTATACTAGAGAGCGATGGGCCCGCGTCAAGGGCCGATTGTGTTGACCCCACTCACCGATAGGGCATTGCCATGAACGAAACCGACGGCCGCCGCCAGCGTGGCGAACGCGCGCGCGCCCAGGTGCTCGAGCACGCCACCGCCATCGCTTCCACCGACGGGTTGGAGGGCCTCACCATCGGCCGGGTGGCGTCCGACGCGGGCGTGGGCAAAGGCAATATCCAGGTGCTCTTCGGCGACAAGGAAACGCTGCAGCTCGCCACGCTCGACGCTGGGGTCGTGCATTACCGCGCGACGGTGGTCGAGCCCGCGCTGGCGCTGGAGAGCCCGCTTGCCCGCCTGCGGGCGCTGACCGACGGCTGGTTCGACTACGTGGCCAGCGGCGCATCGCCAGGCGGCTGCTTTGTCTGCGCGGCCAGCTACGAATACCGGGCCCGCCCGGGCGCCATTCAGGATCGCGTGCGCGGACACCGGGAGTCGGTGCGTGCGCGGTTTCGCGAGGCGATCACCGCCGCACAGGCCGCCGGAGAATTGCGCGCCGATGTCGACGTCGATCAGCTTGTCTTCGAGATCGAATCGTTTCGCTCCAACGCAAACGTGGCGTTTCTGATGGGCGATATGGCGGTGTTCGAGCGCGCGCGCCGCAGCACGCAGGCGCGCATCGACGCGGCGCTGGCCTGAGGGCAGATGACCGTCGGTCGACGCGCGCACACAACGCAGGTCCTCAAGGAAGTTCCTCCTGCTTCACCTTTGGTTACACTTCAGCGGCATCGAGCGCGCGTGCCACTGCGCCCGCCGAATGAAATGCCGATCTCAGAAAGGGTTGCCTTGGGGGGAGCGCATGACGCTCAGAATGATCGCCTCTTTGTTAGGAGGCGCTTTGTGGCTTGCGGGCTGCGCGCAGCCGTATGTTGAACCACCAGCCGGGGCACGGACCGTGCCAGTCGAATTCATACGACCTGCGACGGGCGCGGCCGCCGCATTGCTGGTCTTCGACGACGCCCGCACATGCACGGGGCAACGCGTGGCAATTGCCACGAACCAGCCAGCGCGCTCCGTGCGTGTGCTGACCGACGTGCCGACGACCATGGCCGTGAACTTCGTGAGTCCGGCAGGGAACCTGACCTATTTCTGCTCAGTTGCGGTGAGTTTCGTTCCGCTGACGGGGCACCGTTACCAGTTGCGTTCGACTTACTCCGAAAGCGAGCGGGGCTGTCGGGCGGCACTCATCGAATCCAGCAATGGGCTGTCATGGCGCCCGGTGGCTGCGCGCTATCGGCAATGGGCAACGCAATCTGCTTGCCAGCCCTTGACCGACGCCGATATCGCGCACATGCGTGATCGCACCCGTTCGGAAGATGGATCGACCACGCTGAGCGACCTCAAAGATTTGCTGGTGCCCCAATGAGGCGACCCGCCTGACTAACATGCATATCGTTCGACTGGTTTCATTGCTGGTTGCCGCGTTGGTCTGCGCCGGCGTTGCAGAGCGCGCGGTCGCGCTGGAGCCCGCAGCGGTCTTTGCCAAGGTTTCGCCCAGCGTCTGGGAGGTCCGCGTTGCGGGTTCGGACGGGCGGCCGCTGTCCATTGGCAGCGCAGTCGTTATCGCCGATGGTGTGGCGATCACGAACTGCCATGTGCTGCGCGGCGGCAAGCAAGTCTGGCTCAAACGCGGCAACGCAAGCTACGGTGCTCGTTTGCAGTATCCCGACGTGGAGCGCGACCTCTGTCAGCTCCGGGTCGCGGATTTCCACGCGCCTGCAGTGATGCTCTCTCCGGGGAGCGCGCTCGTGACGGGGCAAAAAGTGTACGCGGTCGGCAATCCGCTGGGGCTGGAGCTGACGATCAGCGAGGGCCTGATCTCGTCATTGCGTACCGATGATGAAGGACGCCTCAAAAGCATCCAGACGTCTGCCCCAATCTCACAAGGGTCCAGTGGAGGCGGTTTGTTTGATGCAGACGGCCGGTTGATTGGCATAACAGACCATCAGGTCGTGCTCACCATGGGGCAGAACCTGAACTTCGCGATTCCTGCGGACTGGATTGCCGATGTCCCTGCGCGCGGGCAGAAATCGCTGGCTCAAACGACAGCTGCACCGGTCGCTTCCGCTTCAGGCGCGCAGGCAGCGCCACCACGCCGCGCCGGGGAACTCGGGCGAAACCAACAGGCCGGCTTCGACATGTATCTGAAAAAGACGTGGCCGAAGATTTTTGTCGCCTCCGACGGCGATCATTATTCGTGGGCCGTAGGGCAGAACGCGGAATTTCGGGCAATGGCTTTCTGTACCGAGCGATGGATCCATTGCCGCGTCTACGCTCGAGACGACACCATCGTCGAGGCCAAGTGAGCGGCGTCGCTGCGCGGGAATGCTATTAAGATGTCGGCCTCTGCGGCATCTTCGGGCGCTTGTTGTGCTGCGAGCAAAACCCGTCGAATAGGAACCTGAGAACATGAACTGGACCGCGACCCGGCCGATCCGCGTGATCGTGCTCGATGACCATGCGGTTGTCCGCCATGGTCTGGCTGCGCGCCTGAAACAGGAAGCCGACATCGAGGTTTCCGGCATGTTTGCCTCGGGCCGCGAGATCGTGCGGGCGCTCAAGGACACCACCGTCGAAGTGGATGTCCTGTTGATGGACTACTCGCTCGGGCCCACCGAGATCGACGGGTTGAATCTGATCCGCCTGATCCGCGTGCGCTATCCGGACTTGAAGATCCTGGTGGCCTCGGCGCATCACAACAAGGCGACGGTGGGCATGGTCATGCATGCCGGCGCACGCGGGTTTGTCGGCAAGGAAGAGGAGCTGTCGGAACTGGTGCGTGCGATCCGCACCGTGGCGGCGGGCGGCAAGCGGCTGAATGCCGAGCTGGCCGCCGAGATGGAGCGCGATACGCTCTGCGCAGATGCGCCCGCGCCCACCACCAATGGCACCAGGCTGTCGGCCCTGATCGATCGGTCCGAACTCAGCCCCCGCGAACGGGAAGTGCTGCGCTGCTGTCTGGACGGCATGTCGGTCACGGACATTGCCGGGAAGTTTGCGCGCAGCATCAAGACGATCAGCTCGCAAAAGCAATCGGCCTATCGCAAGCTCGGCATTCGCACCGATACCGAGCTGTTCAAGATCAAGCACGAGCTGGAAGGGCAGTGAGCGCCGGACAGCGCCCAAGGCATGCCGTGCAGGCCGACAACACCGCGTCGGCCAACGCCGCCTGGCCTGCTGAGCCGCTCGCGCCTGAACGGGTCAGGCGTTATGCAGCACGCGCAGCAGCAGGTTTTCCAACTGCTTGACCTCGGCCTGTGAAAACCCGCGCAGCAGGTGGTTCAGCACGTCGATGATCAGCGGCCGGATTTCCGGATAGAGCGCGCGACCCTGCTCGGTCAGCGAGACCACCACCGAGCGGCGATCCGCATCGCTGGGTGCGCGCTTGACGATGTTCTTCTTCTCGAGCCGATCGATCAGCCGCGTCATCGCGCCCGGATCGTAATGCAGCAGGCGCGAGAGTTCGGCCGGCGTGGTGGCCAGGTCTTCTGCCAGGTAAATGACGACCGTCCACTGCGCGGCAGTCAGGTCCAGCGAGGCCAAGGCACTGTCGATGTGTGTCACCAACGCGTGTCGGACCCGATGCACGAGCCGACCGATGTTGGTGTCGCGGTCCATGGTGTCAAGCTGGTAGGCGCCTTCCGTGGTACTCGGGTGGGCGGCCTCAGGTGTCTGTACGTCGATGCTCATGGTGGTGCTCCCCGTTCTGCCGGTTATCCGGCTTGTAAGGCGCGCCGCATTCCCGTAACGCTGGCGTGCTTCATTGCACACTAATCGTCGCTTGCCCAGGCCGTCAAGCCGGGATCGATACCAACGCTGACCGTCAAATCTCGTTGGATACCGCTGCAAAACGATTGCGGCTGCCAAAGGGCGGGGCGGTTCGTATCATGGTTGAAACGTCGGCGCCGTCACCAACGCGCACCATGTGGCGCGGCGTGCTCGTCCTCCTCCATATTCCTTTTTTGAACGCCATGAACCTCCACCTTCAGAACAAGCTTGCTCTCGTGACCGGCTCAACCAAGGGCATCGGTCATGCCATCGCTGTAGCACTGGCCGCCGAAGGCGCCCGCGTGATTGTCAACGGCCGTACCGAAGCGTCTGTCGACGACGCGATCGCGCGCCTGCGCACCGAGGTGCCCGACGCCCAGGTCGAGGGCTTTGCCGGTGACCTGTCCAACCCGGTGCAGACGGAGGCGCTGCTCGACCGCTTCCCCAAGGTCGACATCCTGATCAACAATCTCGGCATCTTTGACCCGAAGCCGTTCGAGGACATTGACGACGCCGAGTGGCAGCACTTTTTCAACGTGAACGTGCTCAGCGGCGCGCGTCTGTCCCGCGCGTATCTGCCCGGCATGCGTGCGCAGAACTGGGGCCGCATCGTCTTCATCAGCAGCGAAAGCGGCGTGCAGATTCCGGTGGAAATGATTCACTACGGCGTGACCAAGACGGCGCTGCTGGGCCTCTCGCGCGGGTTGGCCGAGCTGACTGCGGGCACGGCCATCACGGTGAACGCCGTGCTGCCGGGGCCGACGCGTTCGGAAGGCGTGGATGAGTTTGTCGGGAAGCTCTCCGGCGGCCAGAGCTTCGAAGCGTTCGAAAAGACCTTCTTCGAGACGGCGCGGCCGACCTCGCTCATCAAGCGATTCGCCAGCACGCAGGAGGTGGCGAACCTGGTCGCCTATGTGGCGAGCCCGCTCGCGTCGGCCACCACGGGCGCGGCGCTGCGCGTGGACGGCGGCGTGGTGAAGTCGGCGTTCTAGAACCTCAGCCCTGACGAACGCAGCATTCCGGCGCGCGGCCCCGGCTTTTACGCTGGCCGTGCCGCTGGTGCATGCCGGCGGGACAAGCCGGCAGCGCGTCTGTTCGCCCGTATCGTTGAGAAACGCAGACCAGCCAGACCGAGCGTGTTCTCGCCCGTGCGTTGGCGGCATTCCTTCCCCATCCTCGGAGTGAATGCCATGTCCCACTGCAAAGTTTACGGAACCAAACCTGATAACGGCCCCGGTCAACTGGCGGCCCAGGCTGCACGCGATCGCGTCAACCAGGCGCACCCCGCCTGGGCAGTCACGCTGGCCTACGACAGTGGCACGACAACTGCTGTCTACACTTCCGCAGTCGCCAGCGCTGACGATCTGGCGAGGGCGTTTGAAACGGAATTCCCCCAGTACACTGCGGTCGGTTACTGAGCCGAGTCCCCGCCATGGGTCTCCAAAAGGGGGCTCCTGGCGGGCGCGCCCCGGCCCATAGACATTGCAATCGGATGGCCGCCCGGCACAATGCACGTCGGAATGGCTTTTCGAGGACCGGGATGCAGGACACGCAGGCAAAGGGCGGTAAGTTTTCGTGGCGGTGGCCGATGTGGCTGGGCGTCGCGGCGTTGGCGCTGGGCGTTGCGACGGCTCATGCACAGCAGCCGGCGACGTCCGCTTCGGCAGAGCCCCAGATCGCCTTCTACTACGGCCGCGATGTCCCCGTCGCTGAACTGCAAGCGTTCGACTGGGTCGTGCTGGACCCGGCCACGGCCGGCACTTTCGACCCGAAGCAACCATCGCCCACGCTCTGGTTTGCCCGCGTGGACCTGACGCAGCAGACCGACGCAATGCGCACGAGCGCCTGGCCTGCCAACGTGATCGACCAGGTCTTTGCGCCCTTGGTTGCGCAGGGCTACGCAGGCTTCCTGCTGGATGGGCTGGACACGCTCTCGCGCAGCGCGCCCGATGCCGCGAATGCCGCGAATGCCGTTGCAGCATTGGTCCAGGCGTTGCATGCCCGTGCACCGCAGACCAAGTTGCTGGCCGGTGGCACGGCGTGGCTCCAGACGCTCGCACCGCAGTTGTCCGGGGTGGTGACGGAAGGGCTGGTGCGTGAGCGCACCGGCGTCGAGGGCTTGATGGACGTGACCGATGCCGACCGCACTGCGCGGATTGCCACGCTGCGCAACATCGGCACGCAGTACCACCTGCCCGCCGTGGCGCTCGACTACTGCCCCAACTACAACCGTGCCTGTCTGCGTGAGACCGCCAATGTAGCGCGCGCAGCGGGCGTCAGCAGCTACGCGACCACGCCGGCCGCCGACTTCATCGGCATCGGGCGGCTGGAAGTGATGCCGCGCCGCATCCTGCTGGTTGAGCCGCAGGAGCCCGGCACCAGCACCAACACCGCGCCGTCGGTGCTCTATCTGGCCATGCCCATCAACTATCTCGGCTATCGCACCGAATTTGCCGACGCGAACAAGCCGTTGCCGACCGTCACGCCCGATCGCTATGCCGGTGTCGTCACCTGGTTTGACGGCAACGCATCGCGACCCGGTGCGTGGGCATCTTGGCTCAGGCGCACGATAACTGCCGGGGTGCGCGTCGCGATGTTCAACCAGTTCGGGCTGAACATGGATGCCTCCACAGCGCAGATGCTCGATCTGCAAACGGTGCCCGGCGCACCGGCGGGGCCGCTTGCCATCGTCTCGCGTGATCCCATGATCGGCTTTGAGTTGCAGCCCCATCCGGATCGGCGCATGGCCGTGGGCGTGCAGGTCGACCCCGGCGTGGCGGGGTCGCAATCGCTGCTGCGGCTCTCGGCCGGCAGCTACTCGTACGATGCGGCCGCCATCATGCCGTGGGGCGGCTACGTGCTTCAGCCGTTTGGCGTGTTCCGCATGCCCGATGTCGACCAGGCGCGCTGGGTGATCCAGCCGCTCGATTTTCTGCGCCGCGCGCTGCAACTGCCCGCCATGCCGGTGCCTGACACCACGACGGAAAACGGCCGCCGGCTGATGACCGTGCATATCGACGGCGACGGATTCGCCTCCCGCACTGAGTTTCCACCGAGCGAGTTTTCCGGCCAGGCATTGCTGCGCGAGATCCTGGACCGCTACAAGGTGCCGACCACCGTGTCGATCATCGAAGGCGAAGTGGCGGCCGACGGTGTGTATCCCAAGCTCACGCCGCAGCTCGAGCCGATCGCGCGCACGCTCTTTGCGCAGCCCTACGTGGAGCTGGCCAGCCATACGTTCTCTCACCCGTTCAACTGGCTGCGCACCACCAATCCGCCCGATCCGGCCTCCGCCGCCACGGCCGAAGGCACCGACACCGCCTTCTCGTTGAACATTCCGAATTACCGCTTCAGCTTCGATCGCGAGATCGCGGGTTCCATCCACTACATCAACACCAAGCTGGCCCCCGCAGGCAAGCAGGTAAAGGTGCTGCTGTGGAGCGGCAACGGCCAGGTGCCGCCGATTGCCGTGCAAAAGACCGTCGAGGCCGGTGTGCTGAACATGAACGGCGGCGACACCTACATCACGCGCTCCAACCCGAGCTGGACGGCCGTGGCGCCGCTGGGCGTGGACAAAGGCGATGGCCTGTTCCAGGTATTTGCGCCCGACCAGAACGAGAACATCTACACCAACCTCTGGCACGGCCCGTATTACGGTTTCTCGCGCGCCATCGAAACGTTCGAGCTGACCGAAAAGCCTTACCGCTTCAAGCCGATCGGCATTTATTACCACATGTACTCGGGCACCAAGCTGGCCTCGGTGACGGCTCTGCGGCAGGTGTACGACTGGGCGGTCGCGCAGCCGGTCATGCCGGTCTACGCGTCGGACTATATCCGCAAGGTGCTCGACTTCCGCACCATGGCCATTGCGCGTGACGGCGACGCCTGGGTCGTGCGCGGCACGGGTGATCTGCGCACCGTGCGCTGGTCCGGGCGCGGCGTACCGCGTCTTGCGGATGCACGCGACGTGGCGGGCTACACGGCGGGTCCGGGTGGCTCCTATATCCATCTGACGAGCGGCTCGGCACGCTTTGCGCTGGACAACGATGGGCCGACGCTGCCTTACGTGCGCGATGCCAGCGGCCGCCTGTCGAACTGGCGGCGCAGTGCGGATGGCCGCTCCCTGTCGGTCGATGTTGCCGGCTATACGCGGCCGTTCATCCGCTTTGCCAATGCAACCCGCTGCCGGGCGACCGTGGATGGCCGCGACGTGGCTGCCTCGCACGGAGCTGACTGGCGCATCGAGCTCGGGGCGGGGAACCCCGCCAAGCTCACGCCGCAGCATGTCGAGCTGACCTGCGACCGGTAACGTCCGGGATTGCCAACAGATGTCTGATTTGCCGGACAAAGCTGTTTGTAAAACGTTTGCGCTCAAGCTTTTCCGGGGCGGTCCGTTGTTAACTCGACTGACGACCCCCGGGAAAAAAGTATGAAAGCGTCTGCGCCCCTGTCTGCAGTTTCACAATCCCCCAAGAGCCTTGGTACCCGTCTGGCGGTGATCGGGCTCATCGCCCTCGTGCTGGTATTCGGCATGTTCGCGCTGGCGAACTCGCAATCGAGCCTGCGCATGCTGGAGGCCAACACGCAGTCGGCCATGCACAACCAGGAGGCGGCCATGCGCGACATGATCAGCCTGTTCGACGGCACCATGCGCACCGAGGCGGACCGCTTCCTGACGGCGTTTGCGGACGCAGCGCCCGGCCCTTACAGCGTGGACCCGGCGCAGACCGTGGAAGTGGCCGGCAAGCCGACGCCCACGTTCAAGAGCGGTGACACGGTGCTGAACCTCAACTTCACCGTGCCGGACAAGTTCTTCGCGCGCACCGGCGGCACGATCGCCACCGTGTTCGCCCGCACCGGCGACGACTTCGTGCGCGTGACCACCTCGCTCAAGAAGGAAAACGGCGAACGCGCGATCGGCACGCTGCTCGATCGCGCCCACCCAAGCTACAAGGCACTGATGGCCGGCGAGCCGTTCCGCGGCCTGGCGTGGCTGTTTGGCGTGCCCTACATGAGCAAGTACGAGCCCGTGCGCGATGCGTCGGGCAAGGTCATCGGCGCGCTCTACGTGGGTGTGGACGTGCGCTCGGAACTGGCGCTGCTCAAGGACAAGATCCGCTCGCACGGGATCGGCAAGACGGGCGGCTATTTCGTCATCGACGGCAAGCCCGGCGCAGACCAGGGCAAGGTGCTGATCGACCATGTGCAAGACCGCGAGGGCAAGAACCTGCTCGACGCCAAAGATGCGGCCGGACAGGCCTGGGTGCGCGAGATGATCGCGCGCAAGGAGGGCACGCTGCGCCATGCGCTGGCTGACACGGAAGGCGGCACCGCACGCGAGCGTCTGACTGTTTTCACGCAATACCCCGACTGGCAACTGATGATTGCCGGAACAGCCTACGTCGATGAGCTCAACGCCGATCTGGTCGCCGCCCGCAACCGTTTTCTGCTGCTGGGGTTTGCGCTCGGTGCCCTCCTGGCTGGCGGGCTGTACTGGATGTTGCGCCGCATGGTGAGCAGGCCGCTGGCCGAAGTGGTGAACGTCGCGCAGCGTGTGGCTGCCGGTGATCTCACGCACCGCTTGCCCACCACGCGCCGCGATGAAATCGGCCAGGTCATGCGCGCCGTCAACGGCGTAGGCGACGGCCTTTCGGGCATCGTCGACAAGGTGCGCGCAAGCGCTGCGACCATCGCGTCGAGCACAGGCCAGATCGCGGCCGGCAATGCCGATCTTTCCGCCCGCACCGAAGCGCAGGCTGGTAACCTCGAGCGCACCGCGTCGAGCATCGAGCAACTGGCCGCCACCGTGCGCCAGAACGCCGAGAGCGCGCACCACGCGCATGACATGGTGCGGTCCGCCAACGAGGCGGCCAATGCCGGCGGGCAGACGGTCGAGCGGCTCGTTGGCACCATGTCGGGCATCCATGCCACGGCGCAGAAGATTGCCGACATCACCGGCATCATCGACGGCATCGCGTTTCAGACCAACATACTGGCGTTGAACGCCGCTGTCGAAGCTGCCCGCGCAGGCGAACAGGGCCGCGGCTTTGCCGTCGTGGCCGGCGAGGTGCGCAGCCTGGCGCAGCGCAGCGCGGCCGCCGCCAAGGAGATCAAGGAATTGATCAATCGCTCGGTGGAAGAAGTGCAGGCCGGCAACGAGGCCGCCCGCGGCGCAGGCGACGCCATGCAGGACATCGTGACGCGCGTGGAGCGCATCGCCGGCCTGATGGGCGAGATCAGCCACGCGTCACGCGAGCAGTCGCAAGGTATCGAAGAGGTCAACCACGCGGTCACGTCGATGGACGAGGTGACGCAGCAGAACGCTGCGCTGGTCGAGGAAGCTGCCGCTGCGGCCGAAAGCCTGCGCCAGCAAGCCGAGGAACTGCGCGGCGCGGTGGACGTGCTCCGGCTCGCCTGAAGCGGCGCGTGGTTGGCTGGATAAGAAACTAAGAAACACCCGGGCTGAAGCCCGGGTGTTTCGTTGGCGCATGCGCGGCGTGCTGCAGCTCAGTGCAGCATCACGCGCCGCACCACGGCCACCAGGGGGGGGCGAATCGAGCGCTCGAACCCCGGGCGCAGGCGCAGCGGCTTGAGCAGCATCTTGGCGGCCATGTCGAGCGGCAGATAGGAGCGCACCAGCGCGCTGACGCGCGAGTTCAGGGCGCGCACATCGGCTTCGGGCACATCTTCCTGGCCGCGCTCGATGCGCAGCACATTGCGCAACGCGATCATCGAATCTTCATTCTTGATTTCGCGTAGCCGCGAGGCGAGCGCCTTGAGCACGCGCGCGCGGCCCACGCCCTCGCTTGCGTTGCACTCGTTGAAGAAACGCAGGAAGTGTTTGTAATGCCGGACTTCATCGGCCGAGATGCGGCTGGCGAGGTCGCGCAGCACGGGTTCATCTGCGTCGGCCGCCGCCTGTGCGATGGCGCGATAGAAGGTGGCCGTGCCCATTTCGACGACGCAGCGTGCGACCATTTCCAACGCCTGCGTGGGTTCGAACTGGTCGACCGAACATGTGACCGAGTATTCCTCGAAGAAGCGGGCGTAGCCGCGCTCCCAGTCGAACTCGGGCCAGACGGCTTCAACGTAGCGGCGCAACGCGCGGCCGTGCTGCAGCTCTTCGCGTTCCCAGTGGTGGGTCAGCCAGTGCGCGGTTTCCGGCCGATCGGCGTAGTACTGAGCGAGGTTGCCGGCGTAGAGATCCGAGCCGCTCTCGACAAACGAGGCACTCGTAACTAGGTAGAACAGCGTGCGGTTTTCGCGCACGCGCGCAACGTCGATGCTGCCGTAGCTGATCTCTTGGATCGACCACGGCATGCGCTCGCTCGCAGATGACGTTTCCAGATGAACCTGTGACAAGGCGTTTCCTCCGTCGGCACTTTCGCAAAAAGCGGGCCGGTCATCCTGTGAGAATGAAACATCACGTCCCATGTTTCAAGACAGATGTGCGCTTGCAAAGGTTCCGAAAAGCAATCTTTCGTCCACAAAGTGGCGAAGACGTCATGACAATTGCGTCATCTCGGAGCGGGAAGCCGCGTTAGGGGCCGTGCGTTTTCGCGCATGCCGCAATCCATAAGCGAAGGCCGCCAGTGCGACAAGGGCGGCCCCGACCATCGCCCACTCGACTGCCGCATAGCCGCCGCTGGCCCGCCAGAGCAGTGCGCCAAGCCATGGCGCGCTGGCCTGCGCCAGCAGCACGGGCGTCATCATCAGGCCGTTGAGCGTGGCGTACTGGTTGCGCGATACCAGCTCCGGCATGGCAATCGCGCGGACCATGGTGTTGATGCCGTTGGCCGCGCCGTAGACGAGCGCAAACACGATCAGCAGCGGCCCGCTGGACAGCGCAAGCAGCACGAGCGCGGCGGCCATGGCGCCGTACGTCCAAGGTGCAATGCGCACCGGGTGCGCCGGGCGCGACCGCATCATGGCCAGCCGCCCAAGTACCTGGGCGGGCCCAACGAGCGCGGCGATCAGCAACTGGCGACTGGTCGGCACGCCTTTCTCGGTCAGCAGCGGAATCAGGTGCGCGCCAAGCACGGTGGCGACCAGGCTGGTGGCCACGAAGGCCAGCACCACCGCCCAGAACACTGGCAAGCGCAGCACCATGCGCCATGCCGAGGCATGCACCGGTGCCGTCAGGTCGAGCGCTTCGGCCAGCGCGTGCAGGGGCGGGCGCACACGCAGTCGCACATGGATCGGCAGGCAGATCAGCACATGCGCCAGCGCAAATAGCTGCAGCGTGTGCCGCCAGCCGAGGTGTTCCACGCCCAATTGCGCGAGCGGAATGCACAGCGTGCTGGAGAACCCCGCAATCAGTGTGAGGCCGAGGATCGGGCGCTGATACGCATCGCCAAACGCCTGGCGAAGCACGACGAAGGCCGGGTCATAGAGCGTGGTGGCCATCGCCACGCCCATCGGCAGCCAGAGCAGCAGGAAGGCCGTCTCGCTCGAGACTAAGGACCACGCCAGCAGGCCGGCGGCCGCCAGTACGGTGCCTGAGCCCATCACGCGGCGCGCAGGCCAGCGGTCCAACGCACGCCCGACCCAGAACGAGCACAGCGCCCAGACCAGCAGCCCAACAGAGAACCCGCCCGCCAGAAATGGCCGCGCCCAACCGAGCGTGTCGTGCATCGGCGCCAGAAACACGGTGAAGCTGAAGTACAGCGTGCCCCACGAGACCATCTGTGCGAGGCCAAGCAGCAACACAAGGCGCCGGCCCTCGGGCGAGCCGGGCGAGAACATAGGCTTCATGGAGGTGGAAGCGGTGGAGGCGGGCAGATCGGCACGGCAACGGTCCATTCTATCGGCGCACGTTGCGACGCGCGTGCCCCATGCGCAGGGCATGCTCAGGAAGCGTGGCCGCCCACCAGCATCCGCAAAGCTGCCGCGTCGACGATTTCGACCGTCCGGTAATGGCAGCGGATCCAACCTGCGCGCTGCCACGCCTGCAGGTATTTGGAAATCGTCTGCCGCGAGCGGGCCAGCATGCGGCCCAGCTCTTCATTGCTGGCCGCCACGGTGCGGCCGTCGCCCGCGCGGGCGAGCTGCAGCAGGCGTTGGGCGAGGCGCG
Organism: Ralstonia pickettii; assembly: GCF_030582395.1. Taxonomy (NCBI): domain Bacteria; kingdom Pseudomonadati; phylum Pseudomonadota; class Betaproteobacteria; order Burkholderiales; family Burkholderiaceae; genus Ralstonia; species Ralstonia pickettii. The sequence goes on along the minus strand of NZ_CP104381.1, from coordinate 3,094,020 downwards.
CATCGGCGGGCATTTCGCTGGCGTGCTCGAACTCGTCGAAGATCAGGCGGATGCGCTGGCAGAGTTGCTGCATCAGCGCCCACATGCCAGCCGGGTAGGCGGACACCACCCGTGCAAACGCCGCGCTGCCCAGCAGGATGAGCGTGGTCGGCCCCTGCGCGTGGGCGCTGTGCGTGCGGCCGCCGCCGTCGATGAGCGCGATCTCGCCAAACCATTCACCCGCGCGCAACATGCCGTAGACCAGTTCGCTGCCGCCGTCCGTCGTCCGGCTGATGCGCACGCGGCCGCGCAGGATCAGGAACATGCCCTGCGCCGGGCCGCCGTGCGGGTGGATGCATTCGCCGTCGGGGTAGGTGATCAGGCGTGCGCTGGGCGCGATCTCGGCCAGCAGGTCGGCAGGGGCTTCGCGCAGCCAACCCTGCGCGAGTTGCGCGGGTGTAGGTGCCGGGGCGGTATGGGAGGCGTCTGCGGGCATGGCGGCAGGATGCGGCGAGGGCGGTCCGATCATTGTCAAACGCTTGACAGTCTGCACGCAAGCGCCGGGCAGAGAATGGTCCGCTAGCCGCGCACCCAGCCATTCAAGAACTACGACGCGGCACCGACGCGACCATTCCGGCGACGAAGGAGACACCCCAATGACCGATCCGCAACATACCGCCCCTCGCGCGACGTTCTCTCACATGGAGCACGGCACGCGCGAGGACTGGGCCGCCATCTCGGCGGAATTCATGCCGTTTGCCCGCGCTTTGCCCGACCGCGTGCTTGCGCACCTGAAGCTGCTCGACGGCGATTGCGGGGGCTTCCCGATCGATCGTCTCGCGCACTCACTGCAGACCGCGACACTCGCCCACCGCGACGGACGTGACGAAGAATACGTGGTCTGCGCGCTTCTGCACGACATTGGCGACACGCTGGGCAGCTTCAACCACCCGGACATCGCTGCGGCGATCCTCAAGCCGTTCGTGAGCCCGGAAAACCTGTGGATGGTCGAGAAGCACGGCATCTTCCAGGGCTACTACTTCTTCCACCACCTGGGGCTCGACCGCAACCTGCGCGAGCAGTATCGCAGCCAGCCTGAGCTGTTCGAGCGCACGGCCGAGTTCTGCGCCAAGTACGACGCCGCGGCCTTCATGCCCGACTATGACAACCTGCCGCTCTCGTTCTTCGAACCGATGGTGCGACGCGTGCTGGCCAAGCCGCGCAACTCCATCTACGTGAAGGAAGGCGAAAGCGAACTGTCGCAGCCAAAAGCCGCGGCAGCTTGATCGGCCGGCCTAAGCCTGCACCACATTGACGGGTGCGCCTGCCGCCCACGCCGCCACGTTGGCGAGCGTGGTGTCGGCAATGCCCGCCAGCGCCTCGCGAGTGAAAAACGCCTGATGCGCGGTGACGATGACGTTGGGAAAGCTCAGCAGGCGCGCCAGCACGTCGTCCTGCAGCACGTCGGCCGAGCGGTCTTCGAAGAACAGATCGGCCTCTTCTTCGTAGACGTCCAGCCCCAGATGGCCGAGTTGGCCGCTCTTGAGCGCGTCGATCAGGGCCGGGCTGTCGACCAGGCCGCCGCGGCTCGTGTTGATGAGCATCGCGCCCGGCTTCATGCTGCCGAGCGCGCTGGCGTCGATCAGATGGTGTGTGTCAGCGTTGAGCGGGCAGTGCAGGCTGACGATATCGGCCTGCGCCAGCAATTCCGGCAGCGGCACGTAGCGCGCGCCCAGCGCCGCCAGCGAAGCCTGCGGAAACGGATCGAATGCCAGCAACTGGCAGCCAAAGCCCGCCATGATCCGGGCGAACACCTGGCCGATCTGCCCCGTGCCGACGACACCGACGGTCTTGCCCGCCAGGTCGAAGCCCAGCAAACCATCCAGTGAAAAATCGCCTTCGCGCGTGCGATTGCAGGCGCGGTGCAGCCGCCGGTTGAGCGTGAGGATCATGCCGACCGCATGCTCGGCCACCGCGTGGGGCGAATATGCCGGCACGCGCACCACCGTCAGCCCCAGGCGTTGTGCGGCCGGCAGAACGACGTGGTTGAAACCGGCCGAGCGCAGCGCGATCAGGCGCGTGCCGCCTGCAGCCAACGCCTCCAGCACTTCCGCATCGAGGCAATCATTCACGAACGGACATACCACTTCAAAGCCGGACGCGAGGGACGCCGTTTGCGCTTCAAGGTGCGCGCGCTGGAAAACGAGGTCGAAGCTGTAGCCGCCGCGTGCAAGTGAGGCGCGGAAGCTGTCTTCGTCGTAACGGTGGCTGCTGAAAAAAAGAATGCGCATGGTGGCGGCTCGGGCGCGTCGGCGCGTCAGGGAAGGTGGGCAACGGCATTAGCTTACTCTGGCACCATCCCGCGTTTGCGCGGCGCTGGCGGCAGGCTGTTAGCATGCCGGCATCTTCAGTGTTTTCCAGCGAGCCGCCGCCTTGCCTGTCACTCCCACCTTTCTCTGGCACGACTACGAAACGTTCGGTGCCGTGCCGCGCCGTGATCGCCCCGCGCAGTTTGCCGGCATCCGCACCGATGCCGAGCTGAACGAGATCGGCGAGCCGGTCGAACTGTTCTGCCAGCCTTCCAACGACTGGCTGCCCGATCCGGTGTCGTGCCTCATCACCGGCATCACGCCGCAGCAATGCGCCCGGCAAGGCATTCCGGAATACCGTTTCGCCCAGGCTATCGAGCGCGAACTCGGCACGCCCGGCACCATCGGCGTCGGCTACAACACCATCCGCTTCGACGATGAGGTGACGCGCCACCTGTTCTGGCGCAACCTGATCGACCCGTATGCTCGCGAGTGGCAGAACGAATGTGGGCGCTGGGATCTGCTCGACGTGGTGCGCACCACCTGGGCGCTGCGGCCGGAAGGCATTCAATGGCCGACCCACGAAGACGGCAGGCCCAGCTTCAAGCTGGAGCATCTGTCCAAGGCCAACGGCCTGGTGCACGAGGCCGCGCACGATGCGGTGTCCGACGTGCGGGCGACGATCGCGCTGGCGCGCCTGATTCGCAATGCGCAGCCGCGCCTGTTCGATTTCTGCCTGGCGCTGCGCAAGAAAGACCGCGTGGCGGCGGAGATTGGCGATGCGCCGCGCCCGTTGCTGCACATCTCCGGGATGTACGGCGTGGAGCGTGGCTGCATGGCCGTGGTGTGGCCGCTAGGAGGGCACCCGACCAACAAGAACGAACTGATCGTGTGGGACCTGGCGTTCGACCCGTCCGAGCTGTTCGACATGGACGTCGCCACGATCCGCGAGCGCATGTTCACGCGCGCAGCCGATCTGGCCGAAGGCACCACGCGACTGCCGATCAAGTCGATCCACATCAACAAGTCGCCCATCGTCATCAGCAACATGAAGACGCTGCAGCCCGCGCAGGCAGAACGCTGGGGCATCGACTTCGCCACGATCGAACGCCACGCCGCCATCGCCCAGGGCGCGCCCGACATGCGCGAAACATGGCGCCAGGTGTACGCCCGCGAGTTGGAGCCGATTGAAGACGTCGACCAGAACCTCTACGGCGGATTCGTCTGCAACGAGGATCGCCGCCTGCTCAATGAGCTGCGCACGCTCAGCGGCGAACAGCTCGCGCGCCTGCATGCGGAGTTTGCCGACGCACGCCTGCCGGAGCTGCTGTTCCGCTATCGCGCACGCAACTTTCCCGATACGTTGAACGAAGAGGAATACGAACTGTGGGAACAGCTTCGCGCCGAGCGGTTGTTCGAAGGCCGCGATGGCTACATGACCTTTGAGACCTTCGGCGAGCGGCTTCAGCAATTGGGCGCGGAAGCCGAGGAGAACGGCGACACGCGCGCGCAGACCATCCTGCAGGATCTGTACGACTACGCGCAGCAGATCGTGCCCGGCTGACGTAGCGGGGGCGCACCAAGAAAAACGGAGGCAGAAGCCTCCGTTTTTTATTGGCGATGCCGAACGCTTAGCGCCGATCAGGCCGCCTGCTGTGCCGCCGCCGGATCGCGCCACTGGGCCAGCAGCTTGTTCCAGCGGATGCGCGCCGCAGCCAGGTTGGCCTCCTTCACATGGCCGAAGCCGCGGATGTCCTCCGGCAGGCGAGCCAGTTCCACGGCTTGCGCCAGCTTTTGCGCCGTCAGGCCCTTCACCAGTTCATCGACCAGCGCGCGGTATTCGCCGATCAGCGCGCGCTCGGTGCGGCGTTCTTCGGTCTTGCCGAAGATGTCGAGCGCCGTGCCGCGCAGGCCCTTGAGCTTGGCGAGCACCTTGAAGATCCGCATCGTGTTCGGACCGAAGCGTTGCTTGACCAGGTGGCCCTTCTCGTCACGCTTGGCCGTCATGGGCGGCGCGAGCCAGAAGTTGAGCTGGTAGTCGCGGCCGGGTTCGCCTTCGAACTGGGCGCGCAGCTTGTCGAGGAATGCCGGATCGGTGTACAGGCGGGCGACTTCGTATTCGTCCTTGTACGCCATCAGCTTCGACAGATTGCGCACCACGGCTTCCGTCAGCGCCAGCGGCTGGCCGGCACCCACCACGGCGGCTTCTGCTGCACGCACGCGCTCCACCACCGCGCGGAATTCAGCGGCATATGCAGCATTCTGGTAGGCGGTCAGCAGGTCGACGCGGCGGGCGATCAGCGTGTCGAGCGAGGGCAGGGCGATGACGTCGGCCTTGGCACGGGGCGCATCGCCGGCGAGCTTGAGCACCGCGTCGCGGTCCTGAGCAAGGTGGCGGCCCCATTCGAACGCGGTCTTGTTCTTCTCGACGGCCACGCCGTTGAGTTCGATCGCGCGGATGAGCGCGTCGTGCGTCAGCGGAACCCAGCCTTTTTGCCACGCGAAGCCGAGCACCAGCGGGTTGGTGAAGATGGCGTCGCCCAGCAGGCGCACGGCCAGCGTGTTGGCGTCTTCAAACGCGCAGGCGTCGCCGACGGCCGCGCGGATGTCCGCCTCTGCCGAGCTGCCCGGGAAGCGCCAGTTCGGGTTCTTGATGAAGTCGGCCGTGGGTGATGCCGTGCTGTTGATGATGGCGCGCGTCTGACCGTGCTGCACCTTCGACAGCACTTCATCCGACGCCGAGACAATCGCGTCGCAGCCGATCACGAGGTCCGCCTCGCCCATGGCGATGCGCGTGGCGTGGATCGAATCGGGGCGCTCGCCGATCTGCACGTGCGAGAGCACGGCGCCGCCTTTCTGCGCCAGGCCCGCCATGTCGAGCACGGTCACGCCCTTGCCTTCGATGTGCGCGGCCATGCCGAGCAGGCCGCCGATCGTCACCACGCCCGTGCCGCCCACGCCGGTCACCAGCACGCCGTACGCGCGCTGGATGGCGGGCAGCTCAGGATGCGGCAGCAGCGGCAAGCCTTCCATCGACACGCCGTGGGATTCCGGCTTGCGCACCTGCGCGCCCTCGGCCGTTACGAAGCTCGGGCAGAAGCCGTTCACGCACGAGAAATCCTTGTTACAGGACGACTGGTTGATCTTGCGCTTCGTGCCCAGCTCCGTTTCCAGCGGCTCGACCGACAGGCAGTTCGACTTGACCGAGCAATCGCCGCAGCCTTCGCACACGGCGTCGTTGATGAACGCGCGGCGGGCCGGATCAACCATCGTGCCGCGCTTGCGGCGGCGGCGCTTTTCCGTCGCGCAGGTCTGGTCGTAGATCAACACGCTGGTGCCTTGCACCTCGCGCAGCTCGCGCTGAATGGCGTCAAGGCGATCACGGTGGTGCACCGTTACGCCTTCGGGCAGCTTGATGGCGGCGTTGTACTTCTCCGGCTCGTCCGTGACGATGACGATGCGCGACGTGCCTTCGGCGTAGACCTGCGCGGCAATCTGCGGCACCGACAGCGGGCCGTCGACCGGCTGGCCGCCCGTCATGGCCACGGCGTCGTTGTAGAGGATCTTGTAGGTGATGTTCACCTTGGCCGCGATGGAGGCCCGAATCGCCAGCAGGCCGGAGTGGTAATACGTTCCGTCGCCGAGGTTGGCGAACACGTGCTGGTCGCCCGAAAACGGCATCTGACCGATCCACGCCACGCCTTCGCCGCCCATCTGGCTGAAGGTGTCGGTGCGGCGATCCATCCACACGGTCATGTAGTGGCAGCCGATGCCGGCCAGCGCGCGCGAGCCTTCCGGCACGTTGGTCGACGTGTTGTGCGGGCAGCCCGAGCAGAACCACGGCTTGCGCTCGGCGGTAACGCGCGGCTTGGCGAGCGCCTTCTCTTTGGCGTCGATGATGGCGATGCGCGAAGCGATGCGTGCGCGCACGTCCGACGGCAGCTCGAACTTTTCCAGGCGCGTGGCGATGGCGCGGGCGATCAGCGCAGGCGACAGCTCGTAATGCGCCGGCAGCAGCCAGTTGGCCATCGGCACCGACCATTCGCCGCCGGCGTTGTCGCGCTCGTCAAACTTGCCGTACACGCGCGGACGCACGTCGTCGCGGTAGTTGTACAGCTCTTCCTTGAGCTGGTATTCCAGGATCTGGCGCTTTTCTTCCACCACCAGAATCTCTTGCAGCCCCTCCGCAAACGCACGCGCGCCGTGCGCTTCCAGCGGCCACACGCAACCGACCTTGTACAGGCGGATGCCGATGCGGCGGCAGGTGTCCTCATCCAGGCCGAGATCGACCAGCGCCTGGCGCACGTCCAGATACGCCTTGCCGGCGGTCATGATGCCGAAGCGCGCCTGCGGCGAATCGAGCACCACGCGGTCCAGCTTGTTGGCCCGCACGTACGACAGACCGGCGTACCACTTGTAGTCGAGCAGGCGCGCTTCCTGCACCAGCGGCGGATCGGGCCAGCGGATGTTCAGGCCGCCCTGCGGCATGACGAAATCTTCGGGCAGGATGATCTGCGCGCGGTGCGGATCGACGTCGACCGAAGCCGACGATTCCACCACGTCCGTCACGCACTTCATCGAGACCCACAGGCCAGAGTAGCGGCTCATTGCCCAGCCATGCAGGCCGTAGTCGAGGTATTCCTGCACGTTGGACGGATACAGCACCGGAATGCCGGCCGCCTTGAAGACGTGCTCGGACTGGTGCGCCAGCGTGGACGACTTGGCGGCGTGGTCATCGCCTGCCAGTACCAGCACGCCGCCATGCGCGGACGAGCCCGCCGAGTTGGCGTGCTTGAACACGTCGATCGTGCGGTCCACGCCCGGCCCCTTGCCGTACCACATGCCGAACACGCCGCTGAACTTGGCGTTCGGATACAGATTGACCTGCTGCGAGCCCCAGACCGCCGTGGCGGCCAGGTCTTCGTTGAGCCCCGCCTGGAAGACGATGTTGTGGCCGGCCAGATGCTTCTTGGCCTTCCACAAGGCCTGGTCCAGCGCACCCAGCGGCGAACCGCGGTAGCCGGAGATGAAGCCCGCCGTGTTCAGCCCAGCGGCGCGGTCGCGCTCCTGTTGCAGCATCGGCAGACGCACCAGTGCCTGCGTGCCGCTGATGTAGATGCGGCCACGCTCGAGCGTGTACTTGTCGTCCAGGGAAACAGTTTCGAGCGCGCGGCGTAGCGCGTCGTTCAGAGGGGCATTCATGCGTGCTCCGTGTGGGTGTGCCGGGATCACCGACAGCAGGTCTCTTTTGGTGCCGCCTGCGCCGCTTCTTGTGGAAACTGGCAGACAGCCATAGGTCGAGGCATCGTAGCATCGCGTGACATTCGGAACACCGTGCAACGCAGCAAGAATGGGGGCGGGTTTTCCCTTGGTTGTGGTGCCTGATGCACGCGTGCACGTCGTCGTGAGACGGGGTTGCACCGGTTGTGCGGTGCATGCAACGTTTGCGGCAAAGCCATGCAGCGCACGGCTGCACTGGCGAGTCAGCCCCTCACGCTTTCGATGACGTCCCGCATGCGCTTCACCAATCCGTCCATCGCTTCGGCCGGCACGTTGCCGTAACCGAGCACAAGGCCGTTGTATTGCGCCGTCAGCGTGCCCGGCAGGCAGAAGCGCGACAGCGGCCGCAACACCATTCCGTGCGCACGGGCGGCCCGGCTGACTTCGGTGTCGGGCACCGGGGCGTCGAGCCGGGCGGAAAGATGCATGCCGCCCGCGCCGCCCGATACGGTGACGATGCCATCAAGGTGGCGCTCGATCGCGGCCTGCAGCGCATCGCGGCGCTCGCCATAGAGGCGACGCATGCGCCTAAGGTGCCGCGTGAAATGTCCTGCCTCGATGAACTCGGCCAGCGCCAGCTGCTCAGCCACGCGCCCGCGCAGCATCAGCGCACCGGCCGTCTTCTTCAGAGCGGGTACCAGCGCAGGCGGCACCACCATATAGCCGAGGCGCAGTGCCGGGAACAGCATCTTGCTGAACGTGCCGAGATAGACGACCGGCGCATTCTCAGTCAGCCCCTGCACGGCGGACAGGGGCGCACCCGTGTGGCGGAACTCGCTGTCGTAGTCGTCTTCGATGATCCATGCGCCAGCAGCGCGTGCGTGCTGGATGAGCGAGAGACGGCGCTCCAGGCTCATCACCGCGCCGAGCGGATATTGGTGCGACGGCGTGATGTAGATGAGCCGGGGCGGCGTGTCGCGCCAGTCTTCTTCGCGCGGGGCGAGACCGTCCACATCGACGCTGATCGGGATCAATCGCATGTCTGCGGCCTGCAAGGCGGCGCGGGCACCGTAATAACCGGGGTTTTCGATCCACGCGGTGTCGCCTGCATCGGCCAGCGTGCGCGCGCACATGTCGAGGCTGTTCTGCGTGCCGTCGGTGATGAAAACCTGCGTCGCGTCGCAGCGCACGCCGCGCGAAACGCGCAGGTATTCCGCCACGGCCTGACGCAGGGCGACATTGCCTTCGACCGGGCCGTAGCCCATCTGCCCCGGACCGATGCGGCGCCACCCGCGCTCCATGCAGCGGCGCCATTGCGCGAGCGGAAACTCATCCAGCGCGGGCGTACCGGGCAGGAAGGGCAGCAGGTCGTCCATGCCGCCGCGCGGGCGTTCGAGGTCTTTCACGCGGCGCGAGAGCTCGGGCGCGGCTTCGGGCGCTGGCGTGGGCGTCTGCTGCAGGCCAACGCGCGCCACCACCGTGCCTTGCCGTCGGCTGAGCACGAAGCCCTCCGCGGCGAGTTGCTCGTAGGCGTAGAGCACCGAGTTGCGCGCAATGCCCAGCTCTTCGGCCAGCGTGCGCGATGGCGCCAGGCGCGTACCTTCCTCGATCTGTCCGCTCAGGATGGCGGTACGCAGGCACGCATACAGCCGTTGCTGCTGCGAAGTGCGCGTTCCGCCTTCGCCGTGCATCGATGTGCGTTCGTAGTTCGACAGCAGGACCCCGTAATCCATCGTGGCTCCAGGAATTCTGGCTTTTGTGGGTCTATGCATGGTGCCACGGTTTTTTTACCGTCGGCCTATCGATTGACGATCCGGAGCCCCACATGTCCACCACAGAGCCCACATCGCCCACCGCACGGACCCGCGTGCGCCGCGTCGCGCACCGCGGCCACTACGACCGCACCACGCTGCATGCCATCCTTGACGAGGCCTACGTCTGCCACATCGCCTTCGCCGACGATCATGGCGTGCATTGCATCCCCACCGCGTGCTGGCGCGAGGGCGGTCATCTCTACATCCACGGTTCCAACGGCAGCCGCATGCTCAGGTTGGCAGGTAGCGGCGCGCAGGTCTGCGTGACCATCACGCACCTCGATGGCCTGGTGCTGGCGCGCTCGGCGTTCAATCATTCGATGAACTATCGGTCGGCCGTTATCTATGGCGCGTTCGAAATCGTGCCGGATTCGCAGAAGCCTGCGGTGCTCGATACGTTCATGGAAGTGCTCGCGCCTGGCCGTTCGCAGCAGGCACGGCCTGGCAATGCCAAGGAACTGGCCGCCACGACCGTGCTGCGGATTCCGCTGGATGAGGCGGCGTGCAAAGTGCGCACGGGCGGGCCGAAGGATGATGCTGAAGACCTTGAGTTGCCTGTGTGGGCTGGGGTGCTGCCGATGGCGCTGTTGCCGTTGCCGCCGGTGGTGCAGGCCGCGCCTGCGGGTACACCTGACTATGTGCGGGAGTGGAGGGATAGTGCGCGGGTGCCGGTGGGGGATGTGGTGATGTCGTGATGTCGTTAGGGGGCGGGGTAGTCGTTGGTTTTGGTTTTGGTTTGGTCTTGGTGGTGCATCCCTTGTTTCATCCCCTGCCGGGGCTGACTCACTTTCTTTGTCTTGCCAAAGAAAGTAAGCAAAGAAAGGCGCGCCCGAGATGGCGACCCATCCCTTGAATTTGCGTAACCGGGCGGAGGTGGGGAAAACTCGCTTCGCTCAGACAGTTCCCCACCTTTTTTCCGCCCGCTTACGAAAATTCAAGGCGCCATCAAGGGCTCAACGTCAAAAGAAAAAGGCCCACCCGTCGCGAGGTTGGCCTTTTCTTTTGGGCTTGCGCCCCGAGGGTGTGGCTTTGTTTTTTGACTTTCCTGCCCTAGATGGCGCCTTGAATTTCTGTTGCAGGGAGGAAAAAGAGGGGAGGCTGTCTGAGCGCAGCGAGTTTGCCTCCCCTCCCTCCCTGCGACATAAATTCAAGGGGAAGTCGCCATCTCGGGCGCGCATTTCTTTTGCTTACTTTTCTTTGGCAAGACAAAGAAAAGTGAGTCGGTCCCGGAAGGGAACGAAAGGGGGGTGGACCACCAAGCCAAAAACCTCAGTGCACCAACTGATTAATCTCAATAATCGGCATCAACACCGCCAGCACAATCAACAACACCACCACACCCATCGTCAAAATCAGCGCCGGCTCCAGCAAGCCCGTGAGAAACAACGTCCGGCGCTCAAGCTCCTGCGCCTCGCCCTGCGCAGCCCGCTCCAACATCGCAGGCAGATTCCCCGTCGCTTCACCCGAGCGGATCAAATGCACCAGCACAGGCGGAAACTGATTCTGCGCTGCCAACGCCCGCGCCAGCGAAGTTCCTTCCCGCACGCGCGTGGAAGCATCTTCCACGTTGGTCTTGAGCGCAACGTTGTTCAGCGTTTCACCCGCTGCCTGCAACCCGCGCAAAATCGGCACGCCGGCACTGGTCAGAATCGCCAGCGTGCTGGCAAACCGCGCGGTGTTGTAACCGCGGACGAGCTTGCCGAACAGCGGTGCAGTCAGCAGCCACTTGTGCCACGACAGCCGCAACGCCGGTTGCTTGAGCAGATTGCGGATCAGCAAGCCCAACGCCACCAGCACGATCGCCGCCAGCCACCCCCAGTTCCGCACAAAGTCCGACAGCCACAGCATGATGATCGTGAGCGTCGGCAGCTTCTGCTTGGTGTTGGCAAACACGCTCACCACCTGCGGCACCACGTATGACAGCAGGAAGATCACGATCGCAAACGCCACCACCGTGACGATGGCGGGGTACGTGAAGGCCAGCTTGATCTTCGATGTGAGCGCGTTGCGGCTCTCGATGTAGTCGGCCAGGCGTGAAAGGACGAGGCCGAGGTTGCCGGAGTGTTCGCCCGCTGAAACGAGGGCGCGGTAGATGTCCGGAAAATCTTTCGGATGCTGCGCCAGCGCCACCGACAGCGAGCTGCCGCCCACCACCTCGGCGCGGATGGCCGCGAGCAGTTCGCCGACGTACGCGCGTTCGGCCTGATCGGCCAGCGCGGCCAGCGCTTCATCGAGCGGCAGGCCCGCCACCAGCAGACTGGCGAGCTGGCGCGTGACGAGTGCGTTTTCCTGCGCCGAGAGCCGCTTGCCGAAGCTCGACCCGCCGCGCTTGGTGGCCTGCGCGCCCAGCGCGTCGACCAGCAGCGGTGTCAGCCCGCGTGCCCTCAGCAGCGTGCGCGCCTGGCGGGCGCTGTCGGCTTCGATGACGCCCTTGTCGGTCTTGCCGGCGGCGTCGGCGGCTTCGTAACGGAAGGCTGGCATGCGCTATTCGTGTAATCGCGCCTTAGTCGCGTGTGACCCGCAGCACTTCTTCCAGCGACGTAGCGCCCGTGTCGATCCAGCGCTGGGCATCCATGCGCATGGTCTGCATGCCCTGGCCGATGGCGAACGCCTTGATCTCGGATTCAGCGGCCTGGCGGTGGATCATCGTCTGAATTTCGGGTGTGACGGTCAGCAGTTCGTAGACACCGGTCCGGCCCTGGTAGCCGGAGTTGCTGCAACGCTCGCAGCCGACGTGATGCCAGACCGATTTGCGTGCCGGTGCCGCCGGTGCCACGCCGTCTGCGATCGGCGTGCCGGCCACGGCTTCCACTTCTGCAGGCGTGAGTTCGAGCACTTCTTCGCGGCGGCAATGCACGCACAGGCGGCGTACCAGCCGCTGCGCCAGCACACCCAGCAGCGATGAAGACAGCAGGAACGGTTCGATCCCCATGTCGATCAGGCGCGTCACGGCGGAAGCGGAATCATTCGTGTGCAGCGTCGCCAGCACCAGGTGGCCCGTCAGCGAGGCCTGCACCGCAATCTGCGCGGTTTCCAGGTCGCGGATTTCCCCGATCATCACCACGTCCGGGTCCTGGCGCAGGATGGCGCGCAGCGCCTTGGCGAACGTCATGTCGATCTTCGGATTGACCTGCGTCTGGCCGATGCCGTCGAGGTCGTATTCGATCGGGTCTTCCACCGTCATGATGTTGGTGGATGCCGCGTCGAGCCGCGACAGCGCCGCATACAGCGTGGTCGTCTTGCCCGAACCCGTGGGGCCGGTGACGAGCACGATGCCGTGCGGCTGGTTGATCAGGTGGTCGAAGCGCGCCAGCGTGCCGGCGCCCATGCCGAGCTTGCCCAGGTCGAGCCGGCCGGCTTCCTTGTCGAGCAGACGCAGCACCGCGCGTTCGCCGTGGCCGGTGGGCAGGGTGCTCACGCGCACGTCAACCGGGCGACCGCCCACGCGCAGCGTGATGCGTCCGTCCTGCGGCAGGCGTTTCTCGGCAATGTCGAGCTGCGCCATGATCTTAATGCGCGAAATCAGCGCGCCGTGCAGCGCTTTCTTCGGGCGCACGACGTCGCGCAGCGTGCCGTCGACGCGAAAGCGCACGACGGATGCATTCTCGAACGGCTCGATATGGATGTCCGAGGCGCCTTCGCGCGCGGCCTGCGTGAGCAGGGCGTTGATCATGCGGATGATCGGCGCATCGTCTTCGGATTCGAGCAGGTCTTCCACGGCCGGAATGTCCTGCATCAGGCGCGACAGGTCGACTTCGCCTTCCACTTCGCCGACCACCTGGGCCGCGCTGCCGTCTTGCGCGTTGTAGGCCGCTTGCGTGGCGGTGGACAGCGCCGCCGTGCCGAGCGTCACCAGATGCAGCGCGCCGAACACGCGGCCGAGTTCAGCGAGCGCCGTGCGCGAGGTTTCAGGGCAGACCCACACTTCCAGCGTGTCGACGTCCTGGCGGGCGACGAGCAATTTCGCGTCGCGCGCAAACGCATACGGCACCAGCCGCACGGCGGACTGCGAGGGCGGCTCGAGCGTGCTGACGTCGGTGGTGGAAGCGTGCGTGGCCATGGTTCGTTGTCCGTTGTCAGCCGCCATTGCGCGGCGCGTTGCCGTCGTAGCCGCCCGAGGTGGGCGCCGCGAAGTTCTGCAGGCGCGGCTGGCTGCGCGTAGTGCCTTGCGGCATTGGCATCGGGGCACCCGGGGGCACCTGCGTGCCGGCCGGCCCCTTCGGCACGATCGACACATCGCCGTAGTTGTCAGCCGGGCGCATGGCCTCGGGCGTGGGCAGCACCGGTGTGTCCTTGTCCGACGTGGTCGGCAGCATGTTCGGCGAGACAAAGCCCTGCTGCGTGTCGCGCATGTAGTTGTAGCGGTTGTCCGACAGCGCGCCAGTGGCATCGGCCGTGCGCAGGATGATCGGGCGCAGGAACACCAGCAGGTTGGTCTTCACACGCGTCTTGTTTTCCGAGCGGAACAGCGCGCCAAGGATGGGAATGTCGCCCAGGCCCGGCACCTTCTGCTCGCCGTCCTGATAGTTGTCTTCCAGCAGCCCGCCCAACACGACGACCTGGCCGTCGTTGGCCAGCACATTGGTCTCGATCGAGCGCACGTTGGTGGTCGGGCCCTGTGTCGCATTCTGCGTGCCCGGCACCACGGCCGACGACTCCTGGAAGATCTGCATCTTCACCAGCCCGCCGTCGGTGATCTGCGGCTTGACGCGCAGCGTGATGCCGACGTCCTTGCGGTCGAACGTCTGGAACGGCGTGACCGACGCGGACGTGCCCGTCTGCGCATACGAGCCCGTGGTGATCGGCACGTTCTGGCCGATCAGGATCTTGGCTTCTTCGTTGTCGAGCGTGATCAGGTTCGGGGTCGACAACACGTTGACCGAACCGTCCGAGCCCAGCGCGGAGAGCAGCACGCCAAGGCCCGAAGCCTTGTTGAACACGCCGAACTGGCCGCCGTTCAGCTGCCCTACGTTCACGTTCGACAGCGCCGTCTGCGCCGCCGTGCTGCCGATGCCGCCCGTGGTGATGGTAGCGATGGTGCCGGCCAGCGTGAGCAGGTTGCCCGAACCCGTGCCGAAGTTGGTGCCGCCGCCGCCGTACGTATTCGGGCCGCCTGCGCCCACCATCCACTGGATGCCGAGCTGCGACGCCTTGGTAGCCGTCACCTCAACGATCATCGATTCGATATAAACCTGGGCGCGGCGCGCGTCGAGGTCGTCGATCACGGCACGCAGGTTCCGGTAGACCGGCTCGCTGGCGGTGATGATGAGCGCGTTGGTGGCCGGATCGGCCTGGATGATGCCGCCGGTGGTGGGCGTGTTGTTCTGCCCGAACGAGGCGCGGAACGAGGAGCTGCCGCTGCCCGAACCACTGCCCGATCCCGAGCCGCTGCCGTAGCTGGTGTTCTGCGTGTTCTGGTTCTGCACGTTGCTCACGCCGCCCGCCGGCTGCGAGGTGGCGCCTTGCGCGGCGCTCTGGCCGCCCGGGCCGGTCGATGCCGAGGCCGACAGCGTGGCATCGGCCGCGACGATCGCGCGCAGCGTAGTGGCCAGCTGCACCGCGTTGGCATTCTTCAGCGGCACCACCCAGATGTTGCCCGGGCGTGCATTCGGCACATCGAGCTTGGCGATCAGTTGTTTGGCCTGCGCCAGACGTGCCGCACTCGACGCACGCACCATCACGCTATTCGAACGCGGCTCGGCCACGACCGACGTACGCAGGCTCGGGTCCGACAGCGCCGCGCCGGCACCGGCCGCGCCGCCTGCACCACCGGCCGACGGATCGAGCAGCTTCTGCAGCGTGGCCGCCACGTCGATGGCCACGGCGTTCTTCAGCGGAATCAGCTCGGTCTCGCCGGCCACGGGCGTGTCGATCGACGCGATGATGCGGCCGATGCGGCGCAGGTTGTCGGCGTAATCAGTAATGACGAGCGTGTTGTTGGCCGGGTAGGCGGTGATCGTGTTGTTGGGCGCGATCATCGGGCGCAGCACCGGCACCAGGTTGTTGGCCGATTCGTGCTGCAGGCGGAAGACCTGCGTCACGACCTGTTCGCCGCCACGTGAGCCTGCCGCGCCTACGCTGGTGGGCGAGCCCTGCAGCTTGGCGTCGGCTTCCGGCACCACCTTGGTGAAACCGTTGCCCTCGACAATCGCATAGCCCTGCATGCGCAGGATCGAGCCCAGCGATTCGAGCGCCTGGGAGCGCGTCACGGGCTTTTCGGTGACGAGGTTGACGGTGCCCTTCACGCGCGGGTCAACGATGAAGTTCTTGCCGGTGGCCTGGCCGACGGCCTTGACCACCGAGTCCAGATCCGCGTTGACGAAATTCAGCGAGACCTCATCCCCCGGGTTGCCGGCGGCGCCGTTCTGGGAAGATGCCGCGCTCGGCGGGGCGGCAAAGACTGGCATCGAGCCGGCCACCATTGTTGCGCAGCATGCCAGGACGATGGCGCGAACGGTGAGTCGGGAAGAGGCGTTGTACATGGTCTCGTTCATGGTTGTCGACACGCTGGCTCGCGCGCCGGCTTGAGGATCAAAAGCGGAGTCGATGCTGCGACCCGTCGCGCGGGCCCAGCAGACTCAACAGGCCAATCAATTGCGGTTCCGACTCCGGCGTGGCACTCGCCACCCCGTCAAAATGCGCGCTGGGCCCAAGGGTGCCCTGGCCCTGCAGACTGAGCGGCCCGGCCAGCGTCGACAGCGACAACTGCATCGGCGCACCGCTCACGCCGCCAAACGACACCACGGCCTGGTAACTGCCCAGCGGCCGCACCCGGCTGAGGCTGGATGATACCTGCTCGAGCGTGACAGTCAGCGCGCCCTGGGCGGTGTTTGGTTGGTCCTTTCCACGGCCGAATTGGCCCGAGAGCGGCGTCCATTGCGCCCGCAGTCGGCCGTCCAGCTTGAGCGTGTTGAACGGGGCGCCAATGCCCTCCAGCAACGATGCGGGCAAGGCGATCGTGCCGGCCTCTGCGTCCCAATGCCCCGGCGTCACTGTCAGCGTGACGGGCTTCTTCAGCGCGCGATCGTGCGCCAGGTGCGCCCGCAGCGTGCCGGTCAGCAGCGGCAGCATGTCGATCGACCACGACAGGCGGCCCGGCAGCACGGTCGCATCGGCGCCGCCGTTGCCGGCGGTCAGCGCCAGCGTTGCGCTGCCGTGCCAGATAGTGCCCTGGCTGTCGGCCAGCAAGACACGGTGCCCCGTGGCTGCGGCGATGCGTTCTGCGGCCCACGCGGCCGGATACTGCGCCACCACGGTCAGGCCCACGGCCAGCAGCGCCACGCCGCACCACAACACGCGCCAGCCGAGGCTCGTGCGCTCGTCGGATTCGGCACGGCGGCGCAGGCGCAGCGGCGGCAGCGATTCAATCCCCATCGGCACGATCGGACCCGTCAGCGGCCCGGGGCGGCGGGGCCTTGCAGCGTCGCCGTCACGTTGACCAGGGCCGTTGCGCCCACGTATTTGATGTTCGTGTCGATCACCTTCATGCGCTGCGCCTGCCGCACCTCCTGCAGCCATTCGGCGACGGCGCCAAACGGGACCTTGTCCAGCTGCACCTGCACGCTTTCGCCCGACATCGCCATCCGCGTGGCCTTCAGCCCGTGGTTGGTGAGGCTCGCGTTGAGCGCCTGCTCCAGTTCCGCACCGCGCGGCACCGGCGCCGCGGCAATGGCCGACAGGCCGCGCGCTTCCTGGCCCAGCGTTTCCATCTCGGCGAGTTGGGTACGCATTTGCGGCAGGGCTTTCTCGATGCGGCGCTGGCCCTCGAAGGCCGGCTCCCACAGCGCGAGATAGACGATCACGAGCAACAGCACCACGCCGCCACCGGCAAGGATGCGGCGTTCACGCGGTTCGCGCTGCATCCAGAACGTCGTGGCCGCATCGCGTACCGGGTCCGGCACGCCAATGCGCGGCAGGCGGCGGGATGACGATCGGGAGGAAGAGGAGGATGTCGCCATGGAATATTCGTTATTGGGCGATGGACACCGTCCAGCGCGACCCCGGCACGGTGGCTTCAGCCCCGCGCGGCGCCTCGGCGGCATCCATGTTCAGGCCGACATTGCGGGCGGCGGTGCGCAGGCTGGCGGTGTCGGTGCCGTCCTTGAGCGTGACCGTGAGCGCGCGGCCATGGTAGTCGAGCGCGAGCAGCGCGTCGGGCGCAAGGCCGGTGGCCGCCTGGGCAAAGCGATCGGCCAGCGGCAGGAAGTCTTCCGGCGCCGATTTGCCGGCGGCCAGTCGCAGTTGTTCGACCTGGCGGCGCATCTGCGCGGGCGGGTCGAGGATCACCGGCGTATTCGGGAATGCCGTCTGCAGCTGCGCGCGCATGGCGGTATCGAGCCGCTTCTGTTCGGCGCGCAGCGTGAGCCAGCGCGCGTTCATGCCGATCAGCTGCACGACCACGATCAGCACGGCCAGCGCGATCGGCAGGCGCCAGAGGCTCCAGTCCATGCCGGCCACACCGCCGCGTGCAAAGTCGAACTGGCAGAGATCGGCTTCGCCTGAGGCGAGGGCGTCGCGGGCGCCCGCCGCCCAGGTTGACCAGTCCAGCGTGGCGGCGGTGGGGTCGGCCGACAAGCCGGGCGCCAGCTCGCGCAGTGCGGGCGAGACCATCAGCGTGGCCGGCGTGGGTGCAATCCCGAGCCAGTTGCCGACGTTGGCCGGCAGCACGCGCAGGCCGTAGCCCTCGGCGCGGCCGGTGCGTACGGTGATGTCGATGGCGACAGGCGCGTCCGGGTCGGACGGCGGTGCCGCATCGAGCGCGATGGTTGCTGGTACGACCGTTGCCACGGCTTCAGCAGCGGGCGCTTCGGCTGCAGGTGCAGGCGCATCGGCCGCGTCGAGCGACGGCTCTGCGCGTTCGCCCGCGTTTGTCGATTCCGCATGTGCGGTCGCCGCGGCAGTAGGCGTTTCAAACGGCACGCAAAGCTGTGCGGGCAGCAGATGGCAGGTGCGGTGCTTGTGGCCGGCGAAGGTATCTAGAATGAAGCGGACCCAAGCGCGGTCAGCAATCATCAGCGCGCGCGACTGCGGCTCGCGCGGCGCGCGCCAGTTGCGTGCAGGGGCATCACCCAGGCGGGGCCCAAGGGCGATATGACACTGCTGTGCATCCTGCACGAGGCGCTCTTCCACCAGGTTGGGCAGCGCCAGACGCAGTTTGGGCAGCGCCAGCGGCGGCACGTTGGCGGGCACCAGCAGCACATCGGCGGCGGGCAGCAGAAGGATCAGGCGATCGGCCGCGGGCAGCTCGTCGGTGCGCGACGTGCCTTCGCGCTGAACGCGCTGCGGCCCTTGTGCGCCTTCTTCGCGCACCAGCGCGAAGGGCACGGAGGCAAGCGCGCCCGCCGACCAGCGTTCGGGCGATTGAATGGGCCGGTGCGGCAGGCGCACGTACAGGGAGGTCGTCAAACCGCTCCTCTATTGATCTTGAGAGTGTGAATGCGAACTGCCAACGCTAGCGCCGTATTGCGCAAGACCCGCGATGCTGAAGGATGCGGATGACAATACGGCGAAGGCCAGGGTCTGTCTACAAGCGGCGCGTACGCACGTGGAGGGGTGTTGCGCCGCCGTCATGACGGAATCTCGTCGATGCGGCGGACCCAGACGATGCGGGTCGCGTTATTGTTGACTGGATCGCCACGTGAAACAAGCGCCACTTCTCCGATGCGGGCCCGCTCGTGGCGCGCCATCCCATAGACCAGAAAGTAGTGGGTCTGCACGTCCAGCAGATTGGCCGCAGCGGTGGTGTCGACCCCGGGTGCGATGCCGCGCAACTGGTTCGTGACATCGCCGATGTTGCGGAAGTAAGCGCGGTCGCGCGCCTGCACCAACGAGCGGGCGCGGTCCAGGCTCAGGTTCGGGATGACGGCGGCCAGCACTTCGGCGCTGGCCGTGTTGGCGTTGATCTGCGTGCGCGTGGGCAGCACGATCACGTAGGGGCGCAGCTTGGCGATCATGTCTGCCGTATAGCCCGGGATCGTCAGCAGGCTGGCCACGTCGTCGAGCGGTCGCGGGCCGTTGCTGTTGCCCCCGCCCCCGCCCCCGCCCCCGCCCCCGCCGCTGTCTTCGCCGCCTTGCTGGCCGCCCTGCATGCCCTCGATCGACTGAAAGCCGCCCAACATCTGCGCGAGGTACGTCGCCGTGATATTGGCCAGGCTCGGGTCGACGTTGAGCGACTGCAACAGCAGGCCGTACGCCTTGATGGCGTCCTTGTCGCGGCCGGTAATGATGGTGCGGGCGCCCAGCGTCTGCGCTTTCAGCAGGTTCATCAGATTGAAGCGCGCCTGGGCATCGAAGATGCGGCCCGACAGGTAGGACTCTTCGCCGGCCGTATCCGTGCGCAGGGAGCTGCCGAGGAAGTCCGACAGCTTGGTCTCCTGGATCGGCACGGCCCAGATTTCGCCCAGGTGGTCCACTGCCCCGGTGCGGCGCTGGTCATCGCGCAGGATCAGGCGCGCCCAGTCGATGCCCGCCCGCGCGATCCACGTGGCCTGCGCTTTCAGGCGCTGGTTTTCAACCGCGCGAATCTCCACCTGCTGACGCCACAGCATGCCCGACACGATCACCACGGCCAGCGTGACGACGAGCAGCGCAGTAATGATGGCCGCGCCGCGCTGGCGCCCGTGCTGCGGACGACGTTGAGCCGATCTACGGGAGCATCGCGCCATGTCAAAGCCCCGTCATGCAGATGCGCGTGAAGCGCTGCGGCGCGCCTTGCGGTGTCATGCGCACGAGCAATGCCAGCTCCATCGCACGCACCGAGGCGGCCGGCACCACCACGCCCGGGCTGTTGGCCGAGGGCGCCGACGCGCTGGGTGTGGAAGCCGACGGCAAGCCGGTGAGGGTGGTGGTGTTGCTGCCCGCCGGGAACAGCGCCGCCGACAGCGCGCCCGTGTTGTCCATCCAGCCGCCGGGTTCGACCCACGCGCGGGCGCTGATGCTGTCAACGTTGGCGGCAAGCAGGTAGCGCGCGGCGCCCACGCCGCCCTGGCGCAGGTTGTCCATCGCATTGCGCAGGTCGCCGCGGTTGGTGATCGGCTGGGTCTGGAGGCGTTCGAGCCGGCCGTCGACGATGCGGTAGAGCACCACTTGCCACGCGGGTGGCTGGCTGTCGTCGCGGCGGTCGCGCACCATCAGCACGCGGTTGGCGTCGACCTCCACCGGTGAGCGCGACAGCGTGTTCGGATCGGCCAGTTGGGTGCAATCGGCGTCGAACTGGGCGTAGGCCGTCTTGAGTGCCTCGATGCGTTCGTCGCGCTGGGCCAGCGCCTCGTGCGTGCGCGTCATGCTGTCCAGCCCGCGCCAAGCAATCACGGCCAGGATGGCCAGCAGCGTGATCGCCACCAGCAGCTCGAGCAGGGTGAAGCCGCGCGACGAACGGTTAGAAGACATTGCGCGCATCGTTCGGCAATAGAGTCACAAGCCAGGCCAGTCGCACCGACTTGGACGCATCCGGATAGACGGACACCTCCACGCGCCGGAACACCGGGTTCGGGGTGCTGGCGATGGTTTCTTCGCACCACAGTTGCGTATCGCCTTGCGGGCACGGAAAGCCGCGCGCGCCAGGGTCTGGGAAGACGCGAGCCAGGCGCAGGTTGGCGAGGTGGTTCTCGGCACTCCAGGTGGCGATCATGCGCGTCTGCAGAGAATCGCTGGCGGTGGTCATGCTGCCCATGGCGCGCATGGTGGCAGTGAGCGCCACGGCCACGATGGTCAGCGCCACCAGCACCTCGAGCAGGGTGAAGCCGCGCGTGCGCGTGGGACGAAGGCTGCGCGTCATTGCGTTTGCATCTCCGTCAGCACGCGGGGGCCGCCGTCGGATACCACGTCGACGCGGGAACCTTGCGAGGTCAGCGCCACGCGCCACGGCAAGCCAATCGCCTCGCGGCCGAACACCAGGCGCTGTGGGGCGCCCGGCACCGCAGCGGCACCTGCGACGATCTGTACGTTGTCCATGCCTTGGCGCCAGTGGCCCGGCGCGAGCACGTCGCGGCTGAGCACGCGCCAGCCGTTGGGCGTCGATTCGTAGAAGCGCCAGCCCTGCGCATCGCCCTCCCACGCCACGGGGCGAGATGTGAGCTGCGCTTCTTCCTGTGCCAGTTCGATCAGGCGAGCCAGCTTCTGCGCATCATCGGCCAATTGCGAGCGCGGGTTGGGCGTGGCGTTCACGGCCACCACGGCCAGCACGATGCCGATGATGACCACCACCACCAGCAACTCCAGCAGCGTAAAGCCGCGGATGTGCCGGCGGCGGCGTGGTGGGCCGAACATGGCGCGGGGGCGGCTGCGGCGGCTTAGTTGTCCCAGTTGCCGATATCGGCGTCATTGCCGGTGCCGCCGGCCTGGCCGTCGGCGCCGAAGCTGAAGACGTCCACTTCACCGCGCACGCCCGGGTTCAGATATTGGTACGGATGGCCCCACGGGTCCTTGGGCAGGCGTTCCAGATAGCCGCCGCCTTTCCAGTTGTTGGGGATCGGCTCGGTGGTCGGTTTGGTGACCAGCGCGCTGATGCCCTGCTCGGTGGTCGGGTAGCGGCCGTTGTCTAGCCGATAGAGCTTGAGCGCCTGCGAAATGGAAGCGATGTCCTGCTTGGCGGCGATGATGCGCGCCTCGTCGGGGCGGCTCATGATCTTCGGCACCACCAGCGCGGCGAGGATACCCAGGATCACCACCACCACCATGATCTCGATCAGGGTGAAGCCACGCGCCGCCCGATGGGGCAGCCGGGGGAGGGCGCGCTGGCGGAAGGAAGAGCGAAGTTGGCCTTGCATCATGGCGACAGAGTTGGCAATAAGGGAAGAGACACAGTATATCCGTGAGATATGACCTTATATTGCGCGGCGGGGTCATGCTGTGTCGGCGCTAGAGCCGCCCCTCCAAGCTGTTCACCGAACCGGCATGAAGGGCGGATAGAATCGGCGTATTCCTACGGTGCCTCGCCCCATTTCATGAACGCTCGACAGTCGTCCCGCCTGCTCAGTCTCGTACTGTTTGCTGCCCTCTGTGCGCTCCTGACGCACTGGGTGCTGACGCTGTCGTCGCTGCGCTCGCTGGGCGCGCCGCGTGAGGCCCGCGTGGCCCAAACGGATGCCCTGGAGACCGGCGCGGCCGTCACGCTCTTTGGCGGGGGCCCGCAGAACGGCCCGCGCGATGTGCAGGTGATGGGCGTGGTGGCGGATCTGGCCGATGGTTCCGGCGCCGCCATCGTGTCGGTGGACGGCGGTGCGCCGCAGGCCGTGCGCGCCGGCAGGTCGCTGTCGTCCAATCTCAAGCTGGTGGAAATCAAGGCGCGCTCGGTGGTGATCGAGCGTAATGGCGCGCGCCAGGAGATTCCGCTGCCGGCCAGCGCCGTGGCGGGCGTCTCGCCGGCCAATCGCAATGCGCCGGCCATGCCGCTGCCCCCCGCAGGTGCCGCGGCACCGCTGTCCACTCCCGCAATGCCGCCCGCACCGTCAGTTGCCAACAACCCGGCCAACACCACCATGCCGGGCGCCATGCTCCCCATCGCGCCCGCGCAGATCAACACCGGGGACGAGCCTGCCGGCCAAGGCGGCGGCATCGTCGGCCCCCGCCACCGCGCAGCAGCCGCTGCACGCAAGGGGGACACCCCCCAACCGGGCGCCGACCAATAGGCCGGGCGCGGCTCGCCGTGCGTTTGCGGGCGCATATTACAGGGCATGTCATCGGGGTAACAGCGTGTAAAAGCCGGCAACGCGCCGGGATCGTCGGGTTCTAATCCGCTACACAGTCCATGTGAAAAGGAGCTGACCATGACCAACAAGCGTGCTGTACAAGCCTTCCTCGCCACCTCGGCCCTGTTTCTCGCCATGTCGGGCATGAACGCCCGGGCCCAGGATGCCAGTGCCCCCGCTGCCAGCGCACAAGCGCCGGCCGCCGCCACGGCGCCGGCTGCGCCGCAGAGCGACGCCCGCGCCGGCAAGCCGGGCCACCACGGTGGCTTCCAGGCCATCGATACAAATGGCGACGGCCAGATCTCGCGCGACGAGGCCAAGGGCCACGCCTGGCTCGAGAAGAACTTTGACCAGATCGATACCAACCACGACGGCCAACTCAGCAAGGATGAACTGGCCGCCTGGCACAAAGCCCACAAGGGCGAGATGCACGAAAAGATGGCGCAGCGCTTCGACGCCAGGTTCAAGGCAGCCGACAAGGACAACGACGGCAGCCTGACCAAGGAGGAAGCGCAGGCCGGCATGCCGCGTCTGGCCAAGAATTTCGACCAGATCGACGCCAACCATGACGGCAAGATCACCGAAGACGAGATCCGCGCCTACATGAAGGCCCGTCACGACGCCCGCAAGGCGCAGATGAATACCCCGGCGGCGGCAGCCATGCCGGGCGGCCCGTCGGCGACCAAGGGCGAGTAACGCTTCGTTTGAATCTACGCAGGCAAGCGGCGCCTTCGGGCGCCGTTTTTTTGTTGCCTGCGCCCATCCGTATCCTGCTTGCATCGCAAGGCGGGTGTGGGTCGGTTTGGCTACGGGACCATGTCAGTGCCGCATGCGCTCATGCCGCACAGCCCATAAAAAAACACCCCGATGGTGAACCATCGGGGTGCGGGGTCAGCACGCCTGAAGCTTGAGGGTCTTCAGGCCGGCTGATCGTCGGCCTTGAGCACGCCGCGGCGCATCTGGTCGAGTTCGATCGACTCGAAGAGCGCCTTGAAGTTGCCCTCGCCAAAACCTTGGTTGCCCTTGCGCTGGATGAACTCGAAGAAGATCGGGCCCAACTGGTTTTCCGAAAAGATCTGCAGCAGCAGGTCGCCCGGCGCGCCGTCGATCAGAATCTTGCGCTTCTTCAGTTCCGCCACGTCTTCGCCATGGCCGGGGATGCGCTTGTCGACCAGTTCGTAATACGTGTCGATCGTGTCGAGCAGCTTGATGCCGTTGCTGCGCAGCGCATCCACCGTGTTGAAGAGGTTGGTCGAGCCGAGCGCGATGTGCTGGATGCCCTCGCCGTGGTACATGTCCAGATACTCCTGGATCTGACCGGCCTTCTCCGTCCCTTCCTCGTTAATGGGGATGCGGATATTGCCGCACGGGCTCGTCATCGCCTTGCTCTTCACGCCCGTGACCTGGCCTTCGATGTCGAAGTAGCGGACTTCACGGAAGTTGAAGAAGCGTTCGTAAAACTCGGCCCATTCCTTCATCCGGCCACGGTAGACGTTGTGCGTCAGGTGGTCGATGTAGGTCAGGCCGTGCCCGGTGGGGTTCGGGTTGGCGCCCGCGATAGGCACGAAATCGACGTCGTAGATGCTGATGTTGCCGATGTCGCCGGCCTTGGCGTCGTTCTTGCCGGTCCAGCGGTCGACCAGGTAGATCAGCGAATCGCCGATGCCCTTGATGGCCGGAATGTTCAGCTCCATCGGGCCACTGTGGGTGTCGAAGCCCCACGCGCCCAGCTCCAGCGCTCGCTTGTAGGCGAAAGCGGCGTCTTGCACGCGAAACGCGATCGCGCAGATCGACGGGCCGTGCAGGCGCGCAAAGCGCTGCGCGAACGAATCGGGCTCGGCGTTGATGATGAAGTTGATCTCGCCCTGGCGGTACAGCGTCACGTTCTTGTGACGGTGCTTCGCGATGGCGGTAAAGCCCATGTTCTCGAACAGCTTTCCCATGGCAACGGGGTCCGGTGCGGCATATTCGATGAACTCGAAGCCGGCGGTGCCCATCGGGTTTTCCCAAGGCGTGAATTGCATGGCGATCTCCTGCGGGGCGGGCGCCGCTAGGGCGCTCAGGTCTTTGACGATCCTCGCAGTGTAGGAGTGTGCATCCAAGCAAAAATTGCGAAGTTGTGCCCATCTTGCTAAATTTGCGCAAGAAAATTGCCGAATTAATTGGTGCGGAGCAACAAAATGAATAAAGTGGAACTCGACAAGATCGACCGAAAGATTTTGGAAGTCCTGCAGAACAACGGCCGCCTCACCAATCTGGAAGTCGCCGAGCGGGTGAACCTGTCGCCCAGCCCGTGTTTGCGACGCATCCGCCGCCTGGAGGAATCCGGGGTGATCCGCCAGTACGCCGCGCTGCTCGACCCGTCCAAGATCGGGTTGGGGCTGTCGGCGTACATCAACGTGCGGCTGGAGAAGCAGGGCGGTGCGCCCAAGGGGAAAGGCCCGTCCGATATTTTTCGCGCCGCCGTGGCGACGTGGCCGGAGGTGGTCACGTGCTACGCCATGACCGGCGAGATGGATTACCTGCTCAAGGTGTTCGTGGAAGACATGGAGCACTTCGCGCGCTTCATCCGCGACCAACTGCTCGCCCATCCGGCAGTGATCGATGTGAAGAGCAGCTTTGCGCTGGAGCGGATCAAGGATACGACGGCGTTGCCGGTGGTGGTTTGAGGGTTTGCCGACAGTGCGGCCAAATCCGCACACGTGAACGAGGGCAGTTCGTAGCATCCGTCCGTACCGGTGGGAAGTGTTGGACCTGCTTGAGCGGGAAGAAAACTAAAACAGTAGGAAGGCTTCCCCGAGACGGGCGGGGATGCTGAATCACGCGGGCTTTGGTGAGCCATCGCTGAATACGAGGGGTGCATGTTCCGTGGGATGCCACGATTTCAGTGCGGCGCCCAGGCGATTGATCGTCGCGGCCTCTACAGAGATCGCAAAGCGCACGATTTCGAGGTGCAAGCGGTTGCCCGGTTTTTTGTATTCGATTTCAAGGGCCGTATTGCCGACGCCATCTGCTACGAACGCTCGTACAGCCAGCCAAAGATAGGCGTTTCCGTCCTTTGCGCCCTTCTCGAAAGCGATCTCTTCGTTGACGCCGGCAGGGAACGTCATCAGTCTCGCGGCCCATTTCTCGAGTTCATCTGCGTAATCGTAGAAATCGGCCACAACCGACTGGCGCTCGCCTTCGATGGACAGCCGCAGTTCGAGCATGCCGTCATCTGGGTCACGCCAAAGTAGTTCTAATGAAAGTCGCATGGCATCAGCGTCTAGGTCGGCGGCAGGTGCTCTACCCAAACGGGCTCACCAGGATGATGCTCCGCGATCGTATCGATAGCGTCTTGCAGCGCTTGGGCAGAGGCGCACCGCAGCGGATAGACAAACCGCGAAACGTTGCGACCGGCGAGTTTGCCGTATTCAACGTCGGATATTGCGTCGGTTCCGCACCAGATTGGCAGATTCGCCTCGCTTGCCAGTTGTAGCGCGCGTTGCAAACCTTCAGGGCTAATTGCTAGGAAGACCATGTCGGTATCAGTTTGCCGAGTCAGCCATCACCAAATTCGCATCCCGCACCAACCGCCACCTCCCATCCGCTTCCTTCCGCAGAATCGTCAACGTCTGTCCTGAACGCCGCGCCACCTTGCCATCCGGCATCGTGATGACGATGCGCAGCGCGTTGCGCAAGTAAGCGATGTCACCAAACACCTGCACCTCCTGAATATCGCTCGTGCCGTCCACGTGCACGCCGTTCATGCCGCGGGACATCTTGGCGAAGGCGTCCTTGCCGAAGGGCGGCTGTCCCGGCGTGAGAAACAGCACGTCGTTGGTCATCAGGCCGAGAACGGTATCGATATCGCCGGTTTTGCTGGCGGCGAGCCAGGTGTCCACCACGTTGCGGATGGCGCGTTCGTCGTCGGTCATGGCGATGCGGGTGTCGGTTGAACAGGCGTCATTCACTCTACACCGCAGGTTCGACCGGTGGCGCCAGGCGGCGTTTGATGAAGACGGCGGGTGACAACACCGGAATATGTCGGGCCCGCAGCGTGACCACCCAATCGCCCGCGGCGTCTTCGCAGGTGACGCGGAAGCGGTTCGCGTCGATCCACTCCACCTCATCCAGCCAGAACGTGTAGTACGCCGCACCGATGGTGCCGGTGCTGATCGCACGTGAAAGATCGGGGGCGACGAGGGTGATGGAGACGGCCTCTTCAAACGGGCAGTCGTAATTGGTGATGAGGACGAAGCCGAGGTCCGTCTGGTATTGCCGCAGCAGTTCGTAGCCGGGGATGGCGAGCGTCGGGTGCGGCACGCCGTCGACAATCACGCGTGTGCGCATGGGCCACTGCTCATACGGGCCGCCGTGTTTCTCCAGGGCGAAGCGTTGGAGCGGCTGCATGGCGGCTGCGCGTTGGCTCCGCTATTCCTTGCGCATGCCGCACAGGGCGATCTGGCGGGCAGGGTCGGCAGAGTCCTTCCAGCCGGGTTCTTCGCGCTTCTGGTACGCCTCCATTGTTTGGTAGCCCTTTACGCTCCACGAGAACTCGCTGTAGCGGGAGACCTCGATGACGGCCAGGCCGCAGCGCTTGCGGTGGTCTTCAATCTTGAACGCCGCGCGCGGGTGATCGCCCGACAGGTCCTGCTCGATCACCTTGTAGCGCGCGGGGCCGCACTTGAAGAAGCTGGCATTCCACTCGATGGTCTTCGGACGGACGAACAAGGCGCCGTAGCAGGCACGGCCATCGCCGCGGAAGGTTCCGGTCAACGCATCTGCGGCCATGGCCGATTGCGCGGCCAGCAGCGACACGGCGATAAGGAGGCGGCCTACTTGCATGCGGCGGTTCCGATCTTCGGGATGAGCGTGAGCACGTAATTGAGTTTCCGGATGTATGCGGCGTCGCCGTGGTTGTACAGCACGGCAATGTTCTGCGTCGTCACCGGCCGCCAGCCGGTAATCACCTTGCGCATGGCGGCCTTGCGGTATTTGACCACCTGTCCGGGTTTGAGTGTTGCGGCATTCGGATTGAGCGCGCGCATCTCCACCAGGGTCGAGCCTTGCGCCCGGGCGATCTTGTCGAGGCTGTCACCTGCCTTGACGGCGACTTCGTAGACCTTGTCGTCGGCATCGCGCACGCTTCGGACGTCGAACTTGGCCATGCGCGTGAGCAGGTAGCCGACGCCGGCGCGAATGTTCCACGCGGGCACCGTTCGGGCCAGGCCCGCGTTCAACCGGGTGCGGATAGCCGGGGGGACGATGAGGTCGCTGCCTTCTTCGCCGCGCAGCAAGGTATTCAAGCCGGGGTCACCCAGGTTGCCGATCTGCATCGGCTTGGTCGCCCACGCTTCCGAATCGGCTCCGGTCTCGACCCACACCATCGCCTTGACGACCTGCCAGTCCAGCGGCAGATAGCCCGCGTTGCCCATCAGGTAGCGGTTGTATTCCGCCACCGCAGCCCGGATGTCGCAGTCGTAGCCATTCCAGCGGTCGGGGTGCTGGGCCGCGGTGTTGATGTAATCCTGCCAGCGCTCGAAATCGGTTTTCGGGTTGGCCTGGGCCTTGGTGACCATCTGCCCCTCCGTGGTTGCTTGACCTGTGGAGGGGCATGGTAGCCAGCGCCCGCCAGCCGCGTGTTAACGGCTGTTGATGTACCTTGCCGACGGCTGGCGATCGTCGTCAGTGGCGCGCTAGGCCTCACTGCTTGGACGACGGATCGTCCTGCGGGTTGACGTATTTGACGTCCAGCGGCCCCGTGCCATGAATTTGCACCACCGTTGCTGTCTTGGTGAAGGCGTAGTGATGCATGCCTCCTGGCAGGTTGTGAAAGCCGCCGGTCTTGAGTGGATGTGCCGCGCCCATGTCCATGGTGTCGCCGCTGCCGAGGTAGAGCGTGCCCGAGATGACCGTCAGGTTCTCGGTCTGGGTGTGCCAGTGCGGCGGCACCTTGTAGCCGCCAGGCGCTTTCAGGCGGATGACGTAGGGGCCGTCTTTGCCCGGATCGCCGTAGAGCACGGCCAACTTGGCGCCCTTGGGCAAGCTTGGCGGCGCATCGACCCACTTCAGGGCGGAGGGGTTGATCATCATCATGTCGCCCATGGCGGCGTCCTGGGCGGCAGCGGACGCAGCGCCCGGGCAAAGCAGCGCGGCTGCAGCCAGCAGCATCGATTGCGCGGATGGTGTCTTCATCGTCGTCTCCTTCTTGCCTCGGCATCGGCTCGCGGGCGACGCAGATGGCCGCCGCTGAAGAGCGAGGGGTGCCGCATCCTCATCGTAGGGAGCGCACCCACGCGGCTGACAAGCACGCAATTGCCCTAGGCGGCCAATCGAGCGAACACCAAATAAAAACGCCCGGTGGTGAGCCGGGCGTTTGCTGTGGAGCGATGCGCTTACACGGTGCGCTTTTGCGGCACCAGAGAGCGCCAGAAGCGCTGGCCGAAACGGCGCACGTCGCGCAAGTTGCGCTTGAGCATGTAGTCAAGATCGGCGACCTGTTCGTCGATGGCTTCGGTCAACAGGCTCATCGTGTCGGCGGGCGGCAATTCGAGGTAGGCATCGGCCTCGCCGTAGGCGTATTGCACGCGCATGCCGGCCTTCTTGGCAATGTGCATCATGGCCGCGTTGCGCGAGAGGCAATGCATGTACAGCGTGCGCACCTTGGTGTTCTGGCCGTGCATGGCGGCGCGCTGGAACAACGCACTGCCCACGCCCTTGCCGCGCGCCGATTCCGACACCGACACGCCGAACTCCGCCACGCGCCCCTGCGGGTTGTCGCGAAGGTAGGCGAGGTGGCCCACGCCGGTCAGTTCCAGGCGCTCGTTGTAGACGCCAAAGACCTTGTCGTGGTCGAAATCGATGCTGTCGACGTACGCCTCGATGACGTGATCCCGCACCACCTGGCCGAATCGCAGCAGGCGATCTTCCTCGCCCAGGGCGAGCAGGTGTTTGAGCAGGCGCGACCGGTGGTGCGCAGCAAGCTCGCGCACCAGCACGGTGGAACGCGGCGCGCCTTGCGCAGCTTCCGTTTTGTCGATGTCGTCCTGAGTGACGACGCCGATGGCCTTGCTCAGTTCGAGCGGGTTCACGACACAATTCCTGTTCTGATCGCCCCTTTCAACGGAAGGCAGCGAAGTGATGAGTCGGAGGTGCGGATGGCGCCTCCGGGGCACTCAATCGGGTGCAACTGAGTGTTGTGCAATGCACCATGCTATTGTAGTGCAATCAGGGTTTCCCCGTAAGTCTGGCGTCAGCCTTTCCGCGGGATTTCGCGGCAAATCATTGATTTAGCGCAGCCGGGCGCAGCTTCCGCGGTTGTGGCGTGCTAACAACGTCGATGCTGCGTCGCGCAAAAAGCGCGCAGCGCAGCGCTTTCGCAAGTGCTTTGTCCGTGGCGCGACCGTCCCGGCCGCCATCCCGCCTGTAACGCCGCTCAACAATAGCCGTGCGAAGATGCACCATCAAGCCGCCCCAGCCTCCTGATTTTCCATGACGCCCTCGCGCATTCTTGTGATCTACGCGCATCCCGCGCCGCGCCGTTCACGTGCCAACAAGCCATTGGCGCGTGCGTTGGCTAACCTGCCCGGCGTGGCCATGCACGACCTGTACTGGCATTACCCCGATTTCGACATCGACGTGCGTCTGGAGCAGGAAGCGGTGGAAGCGGCGGAACTGGTCGTCTTCCAGTTTCCGGTGCAGTGGTACGCCACGCCGTCGCTGCTCAAGGAGTGGATCGACGTGGTGCTGGAGATGGGCTGGGCCTACGGGCCGGGCGGCACCGCCTTGCGCGGCAAGCACCTGATGGTGCTTGCCACGACGGGCGGCCGCGCGCATTCCTACAACCCGGACGGCGTTCACGGCCACACGTTCGACATGTTCCTGCTGCCGCTGCAGCAGACGGCTGCGCTGTGCGGCATGCAGTGGCAGCCGCCACATGTGCTGCACGACGCCGACGACGCGTCCCCCGAGGCCATCACCGCCCATATCGCGCAGGTCAAAGCTGCGCTGCAGCCCTGGCTCCCGACCGACGCCGACTCCGTCGCCTGACGTTTCCGATCTTTTCCTTGCCCATGCAATCGCACGATCTGCTCGTTAATTTCGTCATCTACCTGGCAGCGGCCGTGGCGGCAGTGCCGCTGGCGCGTCGGCTCGGGCTGGGCTCCGTGCTCGGGTATTTGCTGGCCGGGGTGATCGTCGGGCCGTGGGGCCTGCGTCTCATCACCAACGTGCAGTCGATTCTGGATTTCTCCGAATTCGGCGTCGTGCTGATGATGTTTGTGATCGGCCTGGAACTGGAGCCGGCGCGGCTGTGGTCGCTACGGCGGAGCATCTTCGGATACGGCGGGCTGCAACTCCTGGTGTGTGCGCTGGCCGTCGGGCTGGCGGTCATGGCGGTGGGCCACCCCTGGCGTGCGGCCGTGGTGGCGGGGCTTGGGCTGGCGCTGTCGTCGACGGCCATCGCGCTGGCGACGCTGACCGAGCGTAATTTGATGCGCACGCCGGCCGGGACGGCCAGTTTCGGCATTCTGCTGTTCCAGGACATTGCGGCCATCCCGATGATCGCGCTGCTGCCGCTGCTGGCGACGGATGCCAGCGACGCATCCGGTGGCCATAGCTGGGTGGCGGCGGCCAAGGCGGTGGGCGTGGTGGCGGCCGTGATTTTCGGTGGTCGCACGGTGCTGCGCCCCGTGCTGCGCGCCATTGCCCGCACCAACATGCGGGAGATGTTCACCTCGTTCTCGCTGTTGCTGGTGGTGGGCATTGCCTTGCTGATGCACAGCGTCGGTTTGTCGATGGCGCTGGGTGCATTCATTGCCGGCGTGCTGCTGGCCGATTCCGAATACCGTCACGCGCTCGAAACCGACATCGAGCCGTTCAAGGGGCTGCTGCTCGGTCTGTTCTTCCTGGCCGTCGGCATGTCGATCGATTTTGGCGTGCTGATGCGCCAGCCGTGGGCCGTGATCGGGCTGGTTGCGGTGTTCCTGGCGGTCAAGATTGGCGCGCTGCGCCTGCTCGCCAACCGCTTTGGCATTGCGCGTGGGCAGGCGTGGCTCTTTGCGTTCCTGCTCTCGCAAGGCGGTGAATTTGCATTCGTGGTATTCGGCCCCGGCGTGGCCGGTAACGTGCTCGGGGCGGAGACGGCCGCTGCGCTCAACCTCGTGGTCGCGCTGTCGATGGCGGCCACCCCATTGCTCCTGCTCTTGCACGACAAGGTGCTGGTGCCACGCCTGATGGATGGCAAGAAACGCGCGCCCGACACCATCGATCCGCAGGACAACCAGGTCATCATCGCCGGGTTCGGCCGGTTCGGGCAGATCGTCGGCCGCATGCTCTACAGCCAAGGCTATAGCGCCACCGTGCTAGATCACGACCCCGACCAGATCGACATGCTGCGCCGCTTCGGCTTCAAGGTCTTCTATGGAGACGCCACGCGCATGGATCTGCTGGAAACTGCCGGCGCCGACAAGGCCAGCATGATGGTCGTCGCCATCGACGACATGGAAACCAACCTGGAGGTGGTCGACCGCGTGCGCGAGCGCTTCCCGCACCTGAAGCTGTACGTGCGGGCGCGCAACGTGTCGCACGTCTACCAGTTGCGCGACCGGGGCGTGGAGGTCATCGAACGTGAAATGTTCGAAGGCTCGCTCATGCTGAGCCGCCGCGTACTGGAAGGGCTGGGCAAGGAGCCTTACGAAGCGCACCGCATCGCCCAGACGTTCCGGCGCCACACGCTCAATTCAATGGAGCAGGTCTACCCGGTCTACCGCGATCAGAAGAAGCTGGTGTCGCTCGCGCAGCAGGGGCGCGACGAACTGGCCGAAATGTTCCAGCGCGACCGCACCCAGCGCAAGCGCCTGCGCGAATCCGCCATGCCGTGGGGTGAGGGCGACCTCCATAGCGACGTGGAAGGCACACAGCCCGATAGCGATCTCGCCAACGAAGTGGACGGTGGCGACGCGGACACCCCGATCGATTGCCCCGCGCGCGCAGGCGTGCGCCGAGACGGCTGACCTCAGCCGCTGACCGCGAACAAAGAAAAAGGAGCGCTGTGCGGCGCTCCTCGGGGCAGGTGCTGGGTCCGGGCGGGCCTACACGGCCACGCTCACATTGCGACGCAGTTCGCAGGTGCTGAGCGAATCGGCCTCGCCGCGCAGCAGCAACTGCCCGTTGCCGACCAGTTCGCGGCAGCGCCAGAAGACGAACCAGTCGCTGGCGAGGAGTCCGTCGATGGCGCCCATGATGCTGCCGACCACGTCGCGGGCGCTGGCCCAGTCAGTGGGAACGTGCTCAAGGATCACTTCATCCACGGTGCCGTACGACACCGGCACCAGCGTGTTGCCCTTCCACAGCCGCGTGTCGGCGTTTTCGCGCACGGTCTGCTGCCATTCGTAGGCCAGGCGGCCGATGCGCAGCACCGACACCGGGGCGATGGTCGAAAACCGCCGCGCCAGCCGTGCGCCCGAATACATGCCGATGGTGGTCAACGGACCTTGGCCGTTGGGGGCCTCAAGTTCGCGCACATCCATGCCGACTTCATTGATGCGCTGGGGCGATTGGTGCAGATGGAACGCCACCCGGCGCAGCATGAGCTGGTCCGACGCGCTTTGGCCGTGCCAGATGGCGACTTCCGTGGTGGCATCGCGCAGGTCGGCGAGCGACGCAAGTGCGTCGCGCATCTCGGCGGCGAAGTCGATATTGCTGTTGGGCGCCACGCGCTGCCAGAAGCCGGAGCGTGCCATGGCGACGCTATCGACGTCGACCAGCGGCCCGACGGCGAGATCGTCGCGCAGCACGACTACGGAATCGGGGCGGCCAGCCTGTGCGAGCGCCTGTTTGAGCGTGGCGCCGGCAACATCGCCGTTGACGACATGGATGTATTGCATGGCAGCAATTGTAGCGAGAGTGTCAGCGCCGCGCTTTCGTTTTACGCATCTCTATCAGTATTCCTTTGCGCGGTGTCATGTGCCTATCCGAAGGGGGGATAGCCCTCGGGCAATCCTCAGGCTGGCGTGAGAAAATCGCGGTTTTGTTGCAGACCATAACTAAGAACAGGTGAGGAAACATCCATGAGAGCCCCGTTGTTGCCCAAGGGTTTGCGCCCTGCCGTGCTCGCCGTCGTTGCACTGGTCGGTGCGCTGGCTGCCGGCCACGCTGCCGCCGTGCCGCCGGCTGAAATCTACAAGCGCGCCCAGCAGGAAAAACCCGCGCTGATCGACACCATGAAGACGCTGGTTTCGATCGAATCGGGCAGCAAGGACATCGAAGGCCTGGACAAGATTGCCGGCGTGATCGCCGAGCGCCTGCGCGGCATGGGCGGCGACGTCAAGCTGATCGACCCCAGCGACCATGCCTACCGCATGGCCGACACGCCCGAAAAGATCGGCAAGATGGTGCTGGCGCGCTTCAAGGGTGAGGGCAAGCGCAACATCATGCTGATCGCGCACATGGACACCGTCTACCTGAAAGGCATGCTCGCGCAGCAGCCGTTCCGCATCGACGGTGACCGCGCCTACGGTCTGGGCATTGCCGACGACAAGAACGGCGTGGCGGTCATCCTGCACACGGTGTCGATCCTGCAGGCCGTCAATTTCAAGCAATACGGCACGCTCACGGTGCTGATCAACGGCGATGAAGAGATCAGCTCGCCCGGCGCGCGGGCCATGCAGGCCAAGCTGGGCGCCGAGCAGGACGCCGTGTTTTCGTGCGAAGGCACGCGCGTGACGTCGGACAAGCTGTCGCTGGCCACCAGCGGCATCGGCGCGATCCTGCTTGATGTAAAGGGCAAGGCTTCGCACGCGGGCGGCGCACCGGAGCAAGGCCGCAACGCGCTGTACGAACTGTCGCACCAGGTGCTCCAGATGCGCGATCTGTCCAAGCCCGAAACCGGCCTGAAAGTGAACTGGACGGTGGCACAAGCGGGCACCAACCGCAACGTGATCCCGGCCGTCGCCACCGCGCAGGCCGATGTGCGTCTGCTGCGCGCCGCCGATGCCGACAAGCTGGAAGAGACTGTCAACGAACGCATCAAGAACAAGCTGGTCCCGGATACGCAGGTCACGGCCAAGTTCGAGCGCCGCCGCCCGCCGCTGGAAGCGACGCCGGCCTCGCGCGCGTTGGCCGAGCACGCCCAGAAGATCTACGGCGAACTGGGCAAGACGCTGGAGATTGACGACAAGGCAGAAGGCGGCGGCACCGATGCCGCGTTTGCCGCGTCCAAGACCAAGGCGCCTGTGATCGAGCGCTTTGGGCTGGCGAGCTTCGGCGCGCACTCGAACGACGCCGAATACGTCGACCTGAACTCCATCGTGCCGCGCCTGTACCTGCTGACGCGCATGGTCATGGACGTGTCGCGCGATCGCGTCGGCCTGACCAAATAACTGCACTGCAACGCGGCGCGTAAGCCTTACACGCGCCGCAGCACATCTCCTGCGCGAAGCCGCTGTCCTGCGGCTTCCCACCGCCCGGGTGCCGGGTATTCCGCTTGCTTTCCCCTGACGCATGTCCCCAGCTACGGCCCGCCCGGCCGGTGGAGCGTGCGTCATGTCAGAACATCCCTCCGCAGCATCGAGCGACCCTTCCCAGGCAACGGATAGATCACCCGCCCGCCCCAGCCGGCGTGGCTTTTTGCAGAGCGCGGCCGCCGCGGCGTCGGCGCTTGCGTTGCCGTACGAGTCGGCGGGCGCGCGCACTGATGCGTCGGCCCCGGCACGTTCGGCGGCGTTGGCACCGGCGCGGCCCGTGTCCCTCAATATCAACGGCAAGCCGTATGCGTTGTCGCTAGAGCCGCGTGTCACATTGCTCGATGCGCTGCGCGAGGTGCTCGGCCTGACCGGCACCAAGAAGGGCTGCGACCGCGGTCAGTGCGGCGCGTGCACTGTCCTCGTGAATGGTCGGCGCATTAACAGCTGCCTGACACTGGCGATCATGCACGAGGGCGAGGCCATCACCACCGTTGAAGGGTTGGCGCATGCGCATGAAGGCGTGGTTGACCGCGCGGCGCTGCATTCGGTGCAGGCGGCCTTTCTTGAACACGACGCGTTCCAGTGCGGCTATTGCACGCCGGGGCAGATTTGCTCGGCTGTCGCCGTGTTGGAAGAGGCGCGCCGCGGCATGCCGAGCGCCGTCACGTCGCCCGCGGCGCTCGGCAATGACGGCGCCGTTGCGCTGACCGAAGACGAAATACGCGAGCGTATGAGCGGCAACCTCTGCCGCTGCGGCGCGTACCCCAACATCGTGGCGGCAATTCGTGTAGTGGCCGCCAAGTCCGGCAACGTTGCCTGAGGAGCCGTCATGCAATCGATTGCTTATGACCGTGCATCTTCCGTCGAGGCCGCCGTGCGCCTGGGCAACGAGCCGGGCGCGCGCTATATCGGCGGGGGGACGAATCTGCTGGACCTGATGAAGGGCGGCGTCGAGCAACCGCAGCGGCTGGTGGACGTGAGCCGCCTGCCGCTGGCGCAGATTCGCGCGTTGCCCGACGGTGGACTTCGCCTGGGCGCGATGGCGCGCAATGCCGACACGGCGGCACATCCGCTGGTGCGCTCGCGCTATCCGCTCCTGAGCGAGGCGATTGTGTCGGGTGCGTCGGGGCAGCTGCGCAACATGGCCACCAACGGCGGCAACCTGATGCAGCGCACGCGTTGCCATTACTTCTACGACACGGCGTACCCGGCGTGCAACAAGCGGCAGCCCGGTTCCGGCTGTGCCGCGCGCGAGGGCTTCAATCGCATGCACGCCATCCTCGGCGCCAGCGAGGCCTGCGTGGCGACGCATCCGTCCGACATGGCTGTCGCCTTGGCCGCGCTCGACGCCACGGTGGTGGTGCACGGCGCGCACGGTGAGCGGCGTATCCCGATCGACGCGTTCCATCGGCTTCCCGAAGCGCACCCCGAAATCGACACGACACTCGGGCCCGGTGAGTTGATCGTCGCCATCGATCTGCCGCCGCCCGTGTTCGGCCCGCACGTGCATTACCTGAAGGTGCGCGACCGTGCCAGTTATGCGTTTGCGCTGGTGTCGGTGGCTGCGGCGCTGGCGTTGCAAGCGGATGGGCGGACGATCCGGGAGGCGCGCATCGCGCTGGGCGGCGTCGCGCACAAGCCGTGGCGTGCGCATGCGGCCGAGCAGATGCTGGCGGGGCAGGCGCTGGACGCGCAGTTGTTTGCCCAGGCCGGCGCGTTGGCCGTGCAGGGCGCACAGCCATTGCGCGACAACGCTTTCAAGGTGCCGCTCACACAGCGTGCAGTGGCGCGCGCGCTAACCGTGGCTTCCGACCCGACTGGAGGTGTGGCATGAGCAACGTGGGCCAACCGCTGGATCGCACTGACGGTCTGCTTAAAGTCACGGGCCAGGCACGCTACTCCGCCGAGTTTCAGGTGCCGCGTCTGGTACATGCGGTGCTGGTGCAAAGCACGGTGCCCGCCGGCCGGATCAGCCGGGTCGATGCGCACGTCGCGCAGGCCATGCCCGGCGTGCTGCTGGTGATGACGCACGAGAACGCGCCGCGCTTGCCAAACGATGGCAAGCCCGCGCTGGAACCACCGGCCGGACGCGTGCTCTCGTTGCTGCAGGACGATCAGGTGCATTACAACGGCCAGCCCGTCGCGCTGGTGGTGGGCGACACGCTGGAACATGCGCAGGCCGCAGCGCGCATGGTGCGCGTAGAGGTTGCGCAGCAGGCAGCGCGGCTCGATTTCGAAACCGCCCGCGCCGATGCCCACTCGCCCGGCAAGGTGCAGGGGCAGTCGGCCGATACCATGCGCGGCGATTTGGCCGCCGGCATGGCGCAAGCGGCGCAGCGCATCGAGGCCGTCTACGGTACGCCCATGGAAACGCACAACCCGATGGAGCCGCACGCGACGATCGCGGTGTGGGAGGGCGATTCGCTCACGTTGTACGACAGCACGCAGTACGTCTCGGGCGTGCGCCGCACCGTCGCCAAGACGCTTGGCCTGTCGCCTGACAAACTCCGTGTGGTGTGCCCGTTCGTGGGCGGCGGGTTCGGCTGCAAGGGCTCGGTGTGGTCGCATGTGGTGCTGGCGGCGATGGCCGCGCGCCAGGCCGGGCGGCCCGTCAAGCTGGTCCTGGAGCGGCCGCAGATGTTCGGCCCGGTCGGCGGCCGCCCGCGCACCGAGCAGCGCATCGCCTTGGGCGCCGGCCCCGATGGCCGCTTCACCGCCATCTCTCATGACTCGCTGACCACCACGTCGATGATTGAAGACTGGACCGAGCCCTGCGCCGTCGTGACCCGCATGCTCTACGACACGCCCCACCAGCGGACGACGCATCGGCTCGCGCGCCTCAACATCGGCACGCCGACGTTCATGCGGGCGCCCGGCGAAGCCACCGGTACGTTCGCGCTGGAAGTGGCACTGGATGAGATGGCCTACGCGCTCGATATCGACCCGTTGGAGCTGCGCCTGCGCAACGATGCGGTACAGGACCCGGAAAAACGCCTCCCGTGGTCGAGCAAATCGCTGGCGGCGTGTTATCGCGCCGGCGCCGAGCGCTTTGGCTGGGCACGTCGCAATCCACAGCCGGGCGGCATGCGCCAGGGCAATACACGTGTCGGGTGGGGCATGGCCACGGCCACGTACCCCGCAAACCGCAGTGCCGCGGCCGCCACCGCGCGCTACCTGCCGGACGGCACGGTGCAGGTCGAATCGGGCTCGCAGGATCTGGGCACCGGCACCTACACGGTGATGACGCAGGTAGCTGCGGATGCCATGGGCGTGCCGGTCGACCGCGTGCACTTCAGCCTGGGCGACACGCGCATGCCCGAGGCGCCGGTGTCGGGCGGATCGCAGAGCGCGGCCAGCGTCTCGCCCGCCGTGCAGGCCGCGGGCACGCAGGCGCGCGATGCGTTGATTGCCGCAGCCGTTGCCGATGCCAGCTCGCCGCTGCACGGGCTCGCTGCAGACGAGGTCACGGTGGCCGACGGCTTCCTGAGCGCACGCAGCGGCGCGCGTGAGCCCGTGGCTGCCGTGGTCGCCCGCTACGGCCGTCCCATCGAGGTGACCGCCAAGGTGCAGCCGGGCGAGGAAAAGCAGAAGTTCTCAATGCACTCGTTCGGCGCGGTGTTTGTCGAGGTGCATGTCGATGCGGATCTGGGCGTGGTCCGCGTCTCGCGCATCGTCGGCAGCTACGGCGTGGGGCGGTTGCTCAATGCCAAGACCGGCCGCAGCCAGCTCATGGGCGGCATCGTCTGGGGGATGGGCATGGCGCTGTTCGAAGAGAGTCTGCTGGACCCGCGTTACGGTCGCATCGTCAACAACAACCTGGCGGAGTACCACGTGCCCGTCAACGCCGATGTGCCCGACATCGACATCCTCGTGCTCGATGAGGCGGACCCGCAAATCAACCCGCTCGGCGCCAAGGGCATCGGCGAGATCGGTATCACGGGCGTGCCGGCAGCCATCGCCAATGCCGTCTATCACGCCACCGGCCGGCGAGTGCGCGAATTGCCGATCACGCTCGACAAGCTCATCTGAGCATATGAAAAAGCCCCGCTGGCGCATCACCAGCGGGGCCAGAGTGGGCCAAAAGGCGGAAAACGGAGGATGCCTGGAGACCGGCCCGTAACTCTTCAATGCGCGGCGAACGCGGCGAATGCCGCTAGGCGCATCAATTCGGAACCGGATACCCGTAGACTGTACCGCCGGCTTCGCGGGAGCGGCCGGCCGGGTCGCTGCGCATGCCGTCCGAATACGGATCGAAGCGGCCGCTGCGCGCGCCCTCGGTATACGTGTCGAAGCGTCCGGTGCGGGCACCGTCGCTATAGACGTCGAACCGTTCGGCGCGTGCATCCTGCCCGAACACTTCCACGCGGGTGGCCTGCGCCCAAGCGCTGCCCGCCGCGAGGGCCCCGACCGCCAGCATGGCGGCCAACCCCATCTGCTTGAGTCGCATGGCGAACTCCTTCTTCAACTGATTTTCGGTGCTGTTTTAGGCGTGGTCATTTGCTGTCTTGCCACGGTCTACAGCCTAGGTCAGGGGGCATACCGTATCCACGGTGGTGCGACGAACGGTTCGTTGTCGGCGCCGAAATGATGCAAGTCAGCGCAAACGGCGTTCAAAGGCGTGCCAATGGCGTAGCGCCTCCGGTCATTCCCCAACCTTTTTGTCTAATCAAGATATCGCCTGAAAGCCCGTGCTCGGCTTTGATGCACCACAGCAGGGCATCTCCAGCCCGCAAGCCTTGCGATAGGCCGATTTGGTGCAGTGCATTAAGAGCGATGCGCGCTTACCACACTTGGTAGAACGATTCCGTGAATTGTTTTGCCGCACATATGGGCTTTTGTTAAATTTGCGCGGCACTTCCGACACGGAAGTAAGGAAACGGAGGAGCCCAACCTCATGCACACGGGGTCGGGCGGTTTGAGACAACTCTTTTATTACGAGCCCACATGAAAAAGTCTGCCATTCTGGTTGCAGTTGGCGCCCTGTTCGCAGGTTCTGCCTACGCCCAATCGAGCGTGACGCTGTACGGTATTGTCGATACCAGCATTCACTACATCAACAACGCCAACCAAGCTGGCAACAGCGTGACCCAGATGGAAAGCGGCGCTGTGTCGAACAGCCGCTGGGGCCTGAAGGGCTCGGAAGATCTGGGCGGCGGCACCAAGGCTCTGTTCGTGCTGGAAAGCGGCTTCAACTCGGCCACCGGCAAGATGAGCAGCGCTGGTACGTTGTTCAACCGTCAGTCGTTCGTGGGTCTGCAGAACAAGGACCTGGGTACCATCACGCTGGGCCGTCAATACAACTTCGGCTTCACGATGGGCGGCAACTTCGATCCGCTGGGCGTGGGTAACTACGACGGCAACTCATGGATGTTCTACGGTCTGACCGGCCTGCGTGAGTCCAACATGCTGAAGTACGAAGGCAAGTGGAACGGCCTGTACGTTGGTCTGGGCTACGGCTTCGGCGAAGTGCCGGGCAGCATGAGCCAGAACCAGTACCTGGGCGGTGCCCTGTCGTATGAATTCGGTCCGGCCATGATTGGCGCGCTGTACCAGCAGCACAAGGATGTGGCTGGCAACAAGCAGACCGTGTGGAGCGTCGGTGGTAACTACACCATCGGACCGGCCAAGCTGTTCCTGGGCTACATCGACAGCAGCGACGCTACGGGTTGCGTGAACGGTAGCGGTGTGGTGAACAAGATTACCGGTTCTGTAGCTGGCAACTGCGTAGGCGGCAGCGCCTTCGGTCTGAATGCCGTCAACGGCTTTACGGCTGAGCAGCTTGGTGCCGGCGTGCTGCCTGGCAACACTAAGCGTCGTGACCACGTCGGCATGGCCGGCGTGACGTACCAGGCTACCCCGGCACTGGCACTGACGGGCGCGTTCTACTACGACAGCATCAACAACGCCAACCTGCTGGCAGGCAACACTGGCAAGCGCTACACCGGCGTGCTGCTGGCCGAGTACGCGCTGTCCAAGCGCACGCAAGTGTATGGCACGGTCGACTACAACAAGGTGAAGGACGCCGCTATTCCGCAACTTTCGGGTGGCTCGGCTGACGGCACGGGTTCGTTCAAGACTAACCAGACCAGCGTTGGCGTGGGTATCCGCCACATCTTCTAATCGACGCTGTCACTCGATTGGGAACGGAAAAGGCGCCTTCGGGCGCCTTTTCTTTTGCCTGCCGTTTTTGTACTTTGCCGGGGCGAGCTTGCCTGAGCATCGGCCTACAATGTTTCTTTCCGTTTCTTTCCTCCGACATTGCGCCATGACTTCCGCACGTACTGCCCGCCGTCGTCTGATTGCTTCTGCTGCACTACTGTGCGCCGGTCTGCCGTTGCTTGCTGCTGCGCCGGTGCAAGCGCAGGACTATCCGGCCAAGCCGATCCGCATCATCGTCGCGTACCCGACCGGCGGCATTTCCGACAACGTGGCGCGTGCGCTCGGTGAAAAGCTGTCGGCGCAACTGGGCCAGCCGGTGGTGGTGGAAAACCGGGCCGGTGCCGGCGGCAGCATCGGCATGGACGCCGTAGCCAAGGCGGCTCCGGATGGCTACACGCTGGGCTTTTCGTCGGTGAGCCCGCTGACGCTCAATCCGCATTTCGGCAAGCTGCCGTACGACCCGCAGAAAGACATCGCGCCCGTGGCCAACGTCATGTACGCACCGATGATCCTGCTGGGCACGCCGTCGTTCACCGGCAAGAGCTTTGCCGACATGCTGAGCCAGTCGCGGGCCAAGCCAGGTTCGATCCGCTGGTCGACATCGGGCCTCGGTACGGTCGGGCATCTGGCGCTGGAGCAGATCAAGTCGCAGGCGCGTGTGGATATCACGCTCATCCCGTACAAGGGCGGTGGCCAGCAACTGACCGATGCGCTGGGCGGCCAGGTTGAAGTCATGTCGACCAACGTCGGCCCGACCCTGATGCAACACATCACGAGCGGCAAGCTGCGCCCGCTCGCGGTGGGTGCGCCGCACCGGCTCGATGCGCTGCCCAATGTGCCGACCTTTACCGAGCTGGGTTACGCCAAGGCGAATATGGCGTCGACCTTTGGCGTGTTTGCGCCGGCCAAGACGCCGGCCCCCGTGGTTGCCCGGTTGAATGCAGAGATCAACAAGGCGCTGGCTGCGCCCGATCTGCGCGAGCGTCTTACGCAGGCCGCCGTGGTGCCGGCCGGCGGCACCGCCGAGCAATTTGCCGCGGCCATCCGCGCGGAATACGACAGCAACGGCCGCATCGTGCGCGCCGCCGGCATCAGGGAACAGTGAGCCGGCTTACGCCGTAAACCGGTACCCCACGCCGACTTCGGTCAGCAGGTGTTCGGGCCGCGCCGGATCGCGTTCCAGCTTGTGGCGCAGATGGCCCATGTAGATGCGCAGGTAGTGGCTGCTGTCGGAATGCGCCGGGCCCCAGACTTCGCGCAGCAGCTCGCGGTGCGTCATCACGGTGCCGCGGCGGCCGAGCAGCACCGCCAGCAGCCGGTATTCGATCGGGGTGAGATGGACCGCCTCGCCGTTGCGGCTGACCAGGCGGCGCGCCAGGTCGACTTCCACCTCGCCGAAGCGGATCACGCTGCCGCCGTCTTCGCCGCGCTTGGCATGTCGCCGCAACAGCACGCGCAGGCGCGCAACCAGTTCGCCCACGCCGAACGGTTTGGTCAGGTAATCATCCGCGCCCGCATCGAGCGCCTCGATCTTGTCGCGCTCATCCACGCGGGCCGAAAGCACGAGCACCGGCACTTCCGTCCAGGTGCGCAACTCGCGAATCAGCTGCATGCCGTCGCCATCGGGCAAGCCGAGATCGAGAATCACGGCATCCGGCTGACGCGTGCC
Organism: Ralstonia pickettii; assembly: GCF_030582395.1. NCBI lineage: Bacteria > Pseudomonadati > Pseudomonadota > Betaproteobacteria > Burkholderiales > Burkholderiaceae > Ralstonia > Ralstonia pickettii. Next base: position 3,050,736 of record NZ_CP104381.1, on the reverse strand, counting down.
CGCTTCGATCAGGCCGCGCTCGACGCGGTCGGCTTCGTGGACTTCGCAGCCTTCCTCCTCCAGCGCGGCGCGCACGAAGCGTCGGATGTGCGGTTCGTCGTCGATGACGAGGACAGTGGGTGTGAATGTGAACGGCATGGCAGGCATTGTAGAGCGAGTGCCCATGAAAAACGGACCCCGCAGGGTCCGTTTTTCATGGGGCGAGGCTCCTTCGCTCAGGCCTTCTTTGCCCAGGCGCTGCACCAGCCCTTGTTGGCGACGTCCTTGCCGGCGAACAGCGGGCAGCCGCCTTGCGCAGCCGTACCGCCTTGGTACAGGGCGCAGTTGCCGCAGTGCTGATCCGGCGTGTGCTTCGGGAACTTGGCCTTGTCGGCCTTGGTCGTGTCAGCCACGTAGCCCAGTGCCTTGGCTTGCGGATCGGTTTCCGCCACCATCGGTGCAGCCAGTGCCAGGTCCGACATCGACATGACGGCGCCCGCGGCGGCCACGATGGGGATGCTCTTCAGGAATTGACGACGATTGGACATGCTGATTCCTTTTGTGGGAGTGTGTTGTGTGGCGTCCCGTGCCGCCCGCGCAGTGCTCAGGCTCGCCCTAGGGGACAGCGGACGGCGTCGGCGCGCCGTTTACCCGCTTGTGCATTCTGGCACAGCAATCGGGCGGCGGCATCTGCGTCCGGTCAATGTTCCCCATACCTGAGCGCAGCAATCGCGGATGTTCGTGGCCTTCGATCGGCGCCGTGCCATGCCGCGCAGGTACCCACATGCACCGTGCGATCGGGACGTGCAGCCGTCAGCGCGGGGCGCCGCCCCCCAAATGGCTGGCCGACCCCGGTGGCAATTTGCCGCACGCGCGTGCGTACTTACTTCAGCAGACCCTGCAATGCGTTTAAGAATGCGTCGCATTCATCGTCGGTGCCGACGGTGATGCGCAGATGCTGGTCGATGCGTGCGAGCTTGAAGTGGCGCACGAAGATGGCTTGCTCTTTCAGGCGCGCCGCGAGCGTGGCCGCATCGTGGACCGGATGCCGGGCGAAGACAAAGTTCGCCATCGACGGCACGACTTCGAACCCCAGCGCCTGCAGCGCTTGCGTCAGTCGCACGCGGCTTGCCACCACGCGAGCGCACGTGGTGCGGAAGTACGCATCGTCTTCGTAAGCCGCTTGGGCGGCCGCCTGCGCAAGGCGGTCCAGCGGATACGAATTGAAGCTGTCTTTCACGCGGTTGAGCGCTTCGATCAGCGCCGCGTGCCCGAACGCGAAGCCGATCCGCATGCCGGCCAGCGAGCGCGACTTCGACGTCGTGTGCACGACCAGCAGGTTGGGATAGCGGTCGATGAGCGCAATGGCCGACTCCGCGCCGAAATCCACATAAGCCTCATCGACCACTACGACCGACGACGGGTTCGCGGCGACGATCCGCTCGATCTCCGCCAGCGGCAGCGCGTGGCCGGTCGGAGCGTTCGGGTTCGGGAACAGCACGCCGCCTGCGTCGTCAAGATAGTCGTCGGCGCGGATGGTGAAATCGTCTGCCAGCGGCACCACTTCGTGCTGCACGCCGTACAGCCGCGCGTAGGTCGGATAGAAGCTGTATGAGATGTCGGGAAAGCGCAGCGGCTTGTCGTGCTTGAGCAGCGCCTGAAAGACGTGCGCCAGCACTTCGTCCGACCCGTTGCCGGCAAAAACCTGTTCCGGCCGGAGGCCGACATGCGCGGCGACCGTCTCGCGCAGCCGGAGCGAGAGCGGATCGGGATAACGGCGCAGGCTGTCGCCCGTCTCGCCCAGTTCTGCAGAGATTGCCGCCACCACGCGCGGCGACGGCGGGTAAGGGTTCTCGTTGGTGTTCAGCTTGATGGGCCGCGCGATGTCCGGCTGCTCCCCCGGGACGTAAGGCACAAGTTGCTCAACGATCTTGCTCCAATAACGGCTCACGGTTCGAATCCTGATGGGTGGTGATTTTCAGTGTGCCCGCAGCGCGATCGAGGAATAAAAAATGCAGGGGGACTGGACACGGTTCGGAAACAGGCAAACAGCACGTTCCGGCAGAAGCGCGGTTCTGACGGGGGAAACCGTACAAGTTTGGGCCAATCTTTGATGTTTGGCGCGCCCGGCTGGGATCGAACCAGCAACCCCTGCCTTCGGAGGGCAGTACTCTATCCATTGAGCTACGGGCGCATATCGGCGCAGAACGCACCGAAAAGGAAGCCCCGCAGGATAGCGCATTTGGGCGCAAGCGTCCATCGCAGCCCTGTGAGCCCCCGGGTATGAGGCCTGCTGCTGCAACGTTTCGTTGGGTTTTTGACGCAGGTCGAAAAGCGGCGCCTAGGGCTGTCCCGCGTGTCAAAGGCCAAAGCATTGCGGATATAATCGCGCGTTATTTGCCAGAAGAAAGACGGGGACAGGTCTGTCTGGGCCGACGCGGCGATTGCATCGCCACGGTCTTCCTGCCCTCATCGCGATCGAATGCGGCCCCCACGCTCTGCCGGCGATGCTCGTGACCTTGCCGGCGGCGCTCCGAGGGCTCCAAGAGCGGTTCCACCATCCTGAGAGTTGAGCATGAGCGACGCGCAACACGACGAACACGAGCCTCTGATCAAGACCCCCAAGCAGCTGATCATCGCGGTCATCGCCGCCTTTGCCGTTCCCATCCTCATCATCATCCTGCTGGCCAATTACGTTGGCCTGGGCGCCCGGGAAGGCGCAGGCGGTTCCGGCATGTCGGAAGAGGCCGTCAACGATCGCATCAAGCCGGTTGCACAACTCGAACTGAAAGACCCGAACGCACCGCGCGTCTACAAGACCGGCGAGCAGCTCTACAAGGAAGTCTGCGCGACCTGCCACGCAGCAGGCGTGGCCGGGGCGCCGAAGTTTGGCGATGCGGCAAGCTGGGGCCCGCGCCTGTCGCAGGGACTCGATGGCCTGACGAAGGTGGCGCTGGCGGGCAAGGGCGGTATGCCGGCGCGTGGCGGCACGTCGCCGGATGACGTGAGCGACTACGAAATCGAGCGGGCCATCGTCTACATGGCCAACTCTGCGGGCGGCAAGCTGCAGGAACCGGCCGCCCCGGCCGGCGCGGGCGCAGCACCGGCTCAAGCGGCTGCACCGGAAGCATCGGCCCCGGCGGCTGCACAGGCTCCGGCCGCTGCTGCGCCGGCACCTGCTGCGGCAGCACCGGCCGCGCCGGCTGCAGCCGCCGCACCGCAAGCCTCGGCGGGCGAAGTTGGCAAGAAGGTCTACGAGTCGACTTGCCAGATGTGCCACGCCGCCGGTGTGGCTGGCGCGCCGAAGTTTGGCGACAAGGCCGCCTGGGCGCCGCGGATTGCCCAAGGCAAGGCCAAGTTGTATGACTCCGCGCTGCACGGCAAGGGCGCGATGCCGCCCAAGGGCACTTACGCCGGCTCGGACGACGACGTGAAAGCCGCCGTCGACTACATGGCCGCTGCTGCCAAGTAAGCCGCCCTGCATTCCCGAAGAAGCCCGCCTCGAGCGGGCTTTTTTGTTCCCTGCTGCAGCACTGTCACGCGCGGGGCACGCCGTTTGCTACGCATTTTTTGATGTGCGGAGAACGATGCAGCCATGCTGCTGCGCCGCGCATACGTATGTGCAATGAGGCAAACGGAGGTTGCGATGCGAACGGAACGAACCACGCTGATCTACTGGGTGGCGGCTGCCCTGGCAATGGGTGGCTCGACAGCCATGGCGGCTGACAACTGGGTCAAGCTTGCTCCGCTGGCGAACAACAGCGGCTCGCTCTATCTGGACAAAGACTCCATCCAGCGCAACACGGATGGCACGGTGCGCGCCACCACGCGCGACGCCTATGACGCGCCGCGCAAGCTGTCGGACGGCAAGGCGTATCAATACGATACGCGTACGTCCGTCTACGACTGCAAGGAGGGGCGAATCCTGCCGGTCAGTGCGCTGATCCAGGACAGCCAGCACGGCACGGTGCTCACCAAGACCATCGACGGCCCGCGCTGGGAGGCTGTCGTGCCGCGCTCAGAGGGCGAGGCAATCCTGCATGCCGTCTGCGAGAAGTAATGCGCTGTGACGATGGCGCTATTGAGCGGCCCCTGCCGGCGCGAGGTCCACACGCAGCGTGCCATCGGCATCCATGCGCGTGGTGCCGCGCGCGGCGGCCTCGCGGTAGTGATACAGGTCGAAGCGCAGCGGCCCGCGTGTTGATGTATCGGTCACGAGAATGCGGCTGTTGGCGACCAGCACGTTGTACATCTTCAGGTCTCCGGACTGGATCCAGATGCGGCTCGCGGCGTCGGTTGGCGCCGGCGCACACATGGCGGGCGCGGGGCCGAACCCGAGCACCAGCCCGTCAGGCGTAACACGCGCCGTCTTCATCTGACCGACCAGGCGCGGCGGCGGGAAGACCGTGTATTGGTCCAGCACCATGTCGTTGCCATCCAGCTTGGCGCCGGTGCGATTGAGCGGCGCAAGCTGCGACAGCTCCAGCCCCATCCCTTTGAGCAGCGCCAGCGTCTGGATGCCCATCACGCGTGCCTCGGTGGGCGTGTAGACGAGATAGCGCGATTCCTTGAGCGCCAATGTGCCGCGCATGCCGAACGGCAGCCACACTCCGGGAAAATGATTGCGCAGCTTGAGCCCGCCGGAGACGTCGAGCACGCCGTCGCCGGGCGTGAGCGACAGCGCATTGAGCGAGCGCGGCGAATAGTCGAGCAGATACCGGTTGAAGAGCGCGTCGAGCGAATCCTTGGGCACCGTCACTTCACCGCCCAGGATGCGGATGTCGAACTGGCCCGGATCGTCCATGTCGACGGGCTGCCCCGGCTTGTGCGACACAAGTTGCGCGGTGAGCTGGTGTACGTGGAAGCCGATGTCGCCGGTGATGCGGAAATCCACATCGCGCATCTGCACGACGGGCGGTGCGGTGCCGGAGTCGCGCGCGACGGCGGGGCCGCTGGCATTGGGCGCGCCGGAGGACGGGTCGCACCGCTGCGACCATTGCTGGCGCACCGCGGTCAGCTCCTTGCGTTGGGCGTTGGCCATCGGCGGCTCGGCGGCGCGGGCGAGGGCGCTGGCGAGCAGCCCGGCCAAGCCAAGCGTCACCAGCGCCAGGCGCAGCATCACGGCAGCGAGAGCGAAGGCGGGGGCGATCATGGCGCGGTCCTCTTGGCGAGTTGCAGGGCAGGCTTGCTGGTCTTGGCAATCGCAGTCGCCTTGGCGGCGGCGAGCGTGTCGAACGACGGCATCAGCACGCGGATGCCGCCATCCGTCGAGAAGCGCAGCGACCCGGCCACCAGCTGATCGCGATAGCGGTACAGGTTGAACACAAAGGGCTTGGCCGGGTCGGCCACGACGATATCGATGCGCGCGTTCATCGGCATCGAGCGCATGAATCGGATGTCACCGCCGCGGAAGAGGATGTACGGGCGCTGTGCATCGGCGGCGTTCGCCAGCGGCGGCATCTGCGGGTTGCCATCGCCGATCTGCATGAGCAGCCCGTCCCGCGCGACGCGAATGGCGGAAAGCTTCAACTCCAGCGCGGGTGGCGGAAACAGCTTGGGCACCTGCATGACGATTTCGCTGCCAGTCAGCTGCACGGCAGGCGTCGATACCGGCAACAGATCGGCCAGTTCGATATGCGCCGCGCCCATCAGCGCGGCGGCATCCTGCCCGCGCACCTTGACCACGTTGGGGCGAAACACGATAGTCTGCGGATCGCGCAGCACCAGCGGGCCCCGCAGTTCGATCGGCACCCAGGCGCCGCGCCGGCGCATCTCGGCGCGCATGTCGAGCGTGCCGTCGTCAAGCGAGAAACTGAAGCCGCGCAACGGGGGGTCTTCGCCCGGCCCGCGCGCAAAGACCACGGTATTGAAGAGCGCGGCCATGCTTTCGGCCGTGACGCGCACCGAACCGCTCACCGGCTGCAGCGTGTACGACGACACATCGTCGAGCCACACCGGGTCGCCGGGCGCACGCGGCACCATGCGCAGCGCGAGCTGATCGACCAGGAAGCCCACGCCGCCATCGAAACGAAAATCGACATGACGCAGATACGAGATCGCATCGGGCTGGCCAGAATCGCGCAGCGTGGCGGGCCGCACCTCACGCGTGGCGAGATTGCCCGACTGGAATGGCGCCCGCGCCTGGGCGCGTGCATCTTCCAGCTGCTTGGCTTTGTCGGCTTCGATGGCGCCGTGCCCGTCGCCCGCGGTGGCGCAGCTTTGCAGCAGCAGCGCCGCCACCACTGCGCCCGCAGCCCGAAGCCATGGAGCCCGCACTCGCGCACCGATGTTTTGACCGTACCCGGCCCTAGATGGCGCCTTGGATTTTTGTCGCGGGGAGGAAAAAGACGGGAGGCTGTTTGAGCGCAGCGAGTTTGCCTCTCCTCCCTCCCCGTGACACAAATCCAAGGGGCAGTCGCCATCTCGGGCGCGCCTTTCCTTGCTTACCTTTCTTTGGCAAGACAAAGAAAGTAAGTCGGCCCCGGCAGGGGGCGAAACACGGGATGTGCCAACAGCATCCACAGACTGCCAGCGGCGCAGCCAATGCAACATGAAGTCCCACATCGACGGTCTCCTCGTCGTGAGAAACGCACCGGAAACGTTCCGGTCACCGACGCGGTCTGTCGCCGCGCTCGTGTAGAATTTTTTGCATGCCTGCCCGCAAACCAACCGGCGACGCCGGTCCGCCTGCCACTCCGCCCGCCCGCGAGTTCACCATCGATGAACTGGCGCGCGCGGCTGAAACCACTGTCCGCAACGTCCGCTCGTATCAGGACCGCGGCCTGATCGATCCGCCCGAGCGGCGCGGCCGCGTGGGCATCTACACGCAGGCGCATCTGGGGCGGCTCAAGCTCATCAATCATCTGCTCGGGCGCGGCTACACGCTCTCCAACATCCAGGAGCTGCTCAAGGCCATCGTCGAGGGCCATGACCTGCGCTCCATCCTCGGGCTCGAATCCGCCATCGCGAGCCCCTGGTCCGATGAGTCGCCCAAGCACTACTCGCTCCTGGCGCTCGCCAAGCTGTTCGGCCGTGCCATGTCGCGTCAGGCGCTGGCGCGCGCCATCTCGCTCGGCCTGCTTGAACCCGATGGCCTGGGCTATCTGGCGCGCAGCCCGAAAGCACTGCTGGCCGGCGCACAGATGGCAAAAGCCGGTTTCCCGCTCGTCGAAGTGCTCGACATCATCGAGCGTGCCCGGCCGCATACGCAGGCGGTGGCCGACGATCTTGTCGCCATGGTGGTGCGCGAACTCGACAAGTACGGCAGCGACCTGCCGCCAGTCGAAGACGTGCCGCGTCTGGTCGACGTGATCTGGCGCATCCGTCCGCTGGCGCTGGTCGCGGTCGAGGCTGAGCTGATGCGTGCGCTCGAGACGGCCGCCAACAAATACCTTGGCGACCGCGTGGCGCAGGTCATCGAGCACATGCACGAACCGCCGGGCAGCGCGCCCGGGCCGGACAAAGGCTAGTGTCTCCAGCGCGCCCATGCGTGGGGCGCGCCTGATCTATTTCTAGTTTGATCCCGATATGACGGGTGCTGCAGGCGTTTTGAATGCCTGCTCAAGATCCGGCCGCGCCCGCCGTCGACAGCTTGCGGCGGATCGACGGCGACGGCGCTTCGCCGTTTGCAGCGGCGTACGCTTCAATTTCCGAGATCAGCTTGGGCAGGCGTTCAAGTGCGTCACGGTTGTCTTCATCCCAGGGGTGAAATGAAGGCCGGAAAAAGTCGAAGAATTCCGGGATGATCTTGCGCAGCGGCGCCGGGTGAATCCACAGGAAATGGAACGCCTTACCGAGGCCGAGGAATTTGTGCTTGACGGTGCGATCCGCAAAGATCAGCCGCAAGTGCACGTAGAACACCATCGCCCAGAATGTAACGGTCGTCACCAACATCGTCAGCGTGCGCGTGAGGTAGCGGCCCACGCCCGGCTTGATGGCCAGGTTCCAGACGTCGTAGCTGACGGCCTTGTGCTCGGTCTCTTCCATGGCGTGCCACAGCCAGACCTGGCGATAGCCGGGTTCCGAATTGCGGCCCAGGCCATCTTCATGCGAAAGCACCTGGCCGGCCAGCATGGCGGTGTAGTGCTCAAGCGCCACGGTCACGGCCAACTGGTGCGACTTGGGCGTGTACTTGCGCAGCACGTTCAGGAACTTGCCAATAAAGCGGTCGATCCGCGTGGCGGGCAGGCCGGCGCGATCGAGCAGGTCGTTGTACAGCACGTGCTCACGCGTGTGCATGGCCTCCTGCCCGATGAAGCCGGCCACGGCCTGCTTGAGCTCGGGGTCGGTCACCAGATGGCGGTAGTTGCGCACGCTGTCCATGAAGAAGCGCTCGCCGGTCGGGAAGAAGATCGACAGCGCGTTCAGGAAGTGGGTCACGTGCGGGCCTCGCTCGTGCCAGTTGCTGATGCGATCAGCCGGCAGGTGAGGATGCACGTCGCGACGGACTGGCATCATGGGCGGTTCTCCTGGAATGTGGTTTCTGAAAGGCGCGTCGATGCGCGCCCCTGATCGAGGAATGCACAGAGGTCGGTCCCCACGCGTACGGGGTCTTCCTCCATCGGGATATGGCCGAGCGCCGGATACATGCGCAGCGTGGCGCCGGGAATGCGGCGGGCGAATTCGCCGGCATGCGCGGGCGGGATCCACCGGTCGCGCTGGCCCCAGAGGATGAGCGTGGGCACTCGGATCGAGGCCAGCCCGCTGGTATCGACATCGTCAAAGCGGAACTTCGGCACCATCTTGCCGATGGCCTGTCGTGCGCCGTCGGCATAGAAGAAATCGGCGTAGCGGCGCAGCGTGGGTTCGGACACGCGCGACGGGTCGCCATACACATCGCGCGTGGCGGCGCGGATGATCCCCTCCGGCAGCATCCACGGCGACGTCATCCGCACGCCAATGTGATTGAACAGATCGATGTAGATCGGCAGCTTCATCGGAAAGCCGGCCGAATCGATCAGCACGAGCTTCTCGACGCGGCCCGGGTGCCGCACGGCAAAGTCCCACGACACCATGCCGCCCAGCGAGTTGCCGACCAGGGTCAGTTTCGACAGGCCGAGCGTGTCGACAAACGCGTCGATGAAGTCGCGGTACAGCGGCAGCTCCATCGTGCGCGGGCGGCCCTGAGCGTCGCGCAGTGGGCCGGTGATACCGAACGGCGGCAGGTCGAGCCGAATCACGCGATAGCGCCGCGTGAGTTGCGGCAGCACGCCATCCCACGTGTGCAGCGATGCGCCAAAGCCGTGGATCAGCAGCAACGTGCCGTCGGAATTGGCGGCACCTTCATCGGTGTAATGCACGCGCGTGCCCATCAGGGGCAGGTAGCGCGATTGCGGCTTGGCGTAGCGCGCGATCAGCACGTCGCGCCCGATGCTGCGCAGGCCGATGCGGCCGGGACGCAGCATCGCGCGGGCGACATTGAGCAGATTCGCGCGCGGGGGGCTGGCGAACAGTTCGCCGGTGGTGGCCGTGTCCATCGGCACCTCCTACTTGGCGCGCGCGGTGGCCGGCGCCGTATCGTCGCGCAGTGCCTTCTTGCGCGTGCGGCGGGCTTCGCGCACGACCAGCGCCTGATACGCGGCAGGCAGCACGCGGGCCATCACGTCTGCAGCGTGCGCATCGGGGCCGATCAGCACGCGGCGCTTGTTCTTGCGCACGCCATCCAGAATCACCTGCGCGGCCTTCTCTGCCGAGGTGATGAAGAACTTCTCGAACTCCGCCTTGCCTTGCTGTTCGTCGCGCACCAGGAAGCCGTTCATGCTCGGCGAGACGCGGCTCGACTTGGCAATGTTGGTCTTGATGCCGCCCGGATGGACGCACGTGGCCGACACGCCGCAGTTCATCAGATCCAGTTCCTGGCGCAGCGCTTCGGTGTAGCCGCGCACGGCGTACTTGCTGGCGTTGTAGGCGCCCATGCCCGGCTGCGCGAAGATGCCGAAGATGCTCGACGTATTGATGATGTGGCCGTTGCCCGTTGCCTTGAGCAGCGGCAGGAACGCCTTGGTACCGTGTACGACGCCCCAGAAGTTGATGTTCATGATCCAGGCCAGCTCGTCGTCTTCCATGCCTTCGATCGTGCTGGACAGCGCCACGCCCGCGTTGTTGAAAATCAGGTTGACCTTGCCGTGCGCGGCGGCCGCTTCTTCGGCCCAGCGGTACACGGCGGCGCGGTCGGCCACGTCGACCGCATGCGTGGTCACGCGGATGCGGTCGCCCTCGTGCGCGCGCACCAGTTGCAGTGTCTGCGCGAGCGCTGCTTCATTGCGATCGGCCAGCGCGAGGTGGCAGCCTTCGCGGGCCAACTGCAGCGCCAGCGATCGGCCCATGCCCGACGCGGCACCCGTGATGGCGGCAACCTGATTGTTGAATGACTTCATGGCGGGGTCTCCGTGTGGCTGACGCGCCTCAGGCGCGGTCGAGCGCTTCTTCGTTAGGGGTGTTCTGAGCGGCGGGCACCGTGCGGGCAGGTACGCGCAGCGGCACACCCTTCGGTACGGTCATCGGGCGCGTGCGGTAATCCGCCAGGCGGAAATGCGCGGTCGCGCGACGGAACTGCCACGTGAATCCCGGCCACAGCGTCGTGTTCTTGCCGGTCTTCGGATCGAGGTACCAGCTTACGCAGCCGCCGGCAGACCAGATCGCGTTCGACAGCCGCTTCTGGATGCCGTCGTTGAAGCGGCGCTGCACATCCGGGCGCACGTCAATGGCGGCCACGTTGTGTGCGCGCATCGACTTCAGCGCATCGACGATGTACGCCACCTGCGACTCAATCATGAACACCATCGACGAGTGGCCGAGCCCCGTGTTCGGGCCCACCACCATGAAGAAATTGGGGAAACCCGACACGGTCGTGCCCAGGTACGCCTCCGCGCCGTGCTTGTCCCACGCATCGACAATGTCCACGCCCTGGCTGCCAAGCAGCACACCACGCGGGAACGGGTCCGTTGCGTGAAAGCCCGTGCCGAAGATCAGGCAATCGACTTCGCGCCGCGTGCCGTCGGTGGTGACGATGGCGTTGGGCTCCACGCGTGCGATGCCTGAGGTGATGACGTCGACGTTGTCGCGCGTGAGCGCCGGGTAATAGTCGTTCGAGATCAGGATGCGCTTGCAGCCGATGGTGTAGTTGGGCGTGACCTTCTCGCGCAGCACCGGGTCTGCAACGCGGCGCTTGATATGGCCGCGGGCCATGCGTTCCACTGCCTTCATTAACTTCGGATGGATCACGAAGCCGAGCACGCGCGATTCCAGCATCCAATAGATGCCCGTGCGCATCAGCTTTTGCGTGAACGGCAGGTGGCGGAACAGCCAATGCTCCGCGCGCGACACCTTGCGGTCGGGCTTGGGCAGGATCCACGGCGGCGTGCGCTGATACAGGTCGAGGCGGCCGACCTTCGGCGCAATCTGCGGCACGAACTGGATGGCCGACGCACCCGTGCCGATCACGGCGACGCGCTTGCCGCGCAGGTCGTAATCGTGTTCCCAGAGCTGGGAGTGGAAGGCCTTGCCCTGGAAGGTTTCGATGCCGGGAATGTTCGGCCAGGCCGGACGGCTCAGGCCGCCCATGCCGGAGATCAGCGTGCGGGCGCGGTAGCGGCGGCCGTCGGCCATCTCCAGGTTCCACACGCCTGCAGCATCGTCGAATGCCGCGCGCGCCAGTTCGTGATGGAAGCGCACATGCGGGCGCACGCCAAATTCATCGGTGCAGCGCTCCAGATACGCGCGGATTTCCGGCTGCGGCGAATACATGCGCGACCAGTCCGGATTGGGCGCGAACGAAAACGAATACAGGTGCGATTGCACATCGCACGCGCAGCCGGGGTAGTGGTTGTCGCGCCACGTGCCGCCTACCGAACCCGCTTTTTCGAAGACGAGGAAGTTATCGATGCCGTGCTGCTTGAGCTGGATCGCCATCCCCAGGCCGGCAAAACCCGTCCCGATGATGGCGGCATCAATCAGGGCGGGGGCGTCGGGGCTGTGCGGGGTCGGCGCAGAAGCGTCGGCACGCGGGAAATCGGTCCGTGCGTTCACGTGGTGTCTCCGTGGGCACCACTTGGGCGCCTCTTAATGTGACATTGATCGATGTCATCGTAGGAGGCTGCCTGGAGCGAGTCAATCGGCCGATTGGAATGGTTGATCTAAAAGCGATGCATCGACCGCTTGAAACGGTTTTCCCTTATGAATCCGTCACTTGCGTGCGGTGCACAACGTCGGCGACGGGCGATCCGAAGGCGCCGAGTAACCCGTTGATATGCGTCAAAAGCCGCATCGTGCGCGCGCCGGCAGCGCGGATGTCGTTCGCAGTGCCGTCATGCACGGCATGGCGGAACGCTTCGGCTACGGCGTCCACGCCCGGGTTATGCAACAGCGCGAGGGCACCACCGGTGCGATGGGCCCAACGGCGCAGCGCTGCACGGTCCATCGCGTCCAGCAGCGGCTGGAGGCGCTGGGCGTCATCGGCCAGCGAAGACAGGAAGACCTGCGCCAAGTCGACCGCGGCGGGGTCCGACCCGAGTGCGGCGCGCAAGTCGTCGAGCGAGATGGTGGGCGGTTGCTCCGCGGCCGCGCCGGCGCCTGCGGGAGCGTCAGCGCTCCACAGCGCTGACAGCGCTTCCTGCAGCGTGGCAAGCGTGGTCGGTTTCAGCAGGCTCGCGTCCATGCCCACGGCGCGGCAGCGCGCATGCTCCTCGGACAGCGTTGTTGCCGTGATGGCGATGATAGGCAGGCGAGGGCCGTCGCCTTCTTCCTGGCGGATATGCCGCGCGAGATCGAAGCCGTCCATGCGCGGCATGTGGCAATCGGTGAGCAACGCGTCGAAACGGTGTTCGTGCAGGCGCTCGAGCGCGACCACCCCATCTTCGGCCAGCGTTACGCGGTACCCCAGCAAGCGGAGTTGCTTTGCGATCAGTTCGCGGTTGATGGGATGGTCTTCCGCCACGAGGATGTGCGCACCCTGCGCGTCACACGGTGGTGCTGCGGCCGGCAGCGCATGTGTCGCGGCGCTGGTCGCCTGCATAGGGTCGGATGCGGGAAGCGCGCGCTCACACGCCTCCACAAACGCATGCCAGTTCAGCGGGTTGATGCTCAGGGTGTTGCCGGGTCCGGCATGACAGGGTTCCGTGGTGATGCGGACGGCGCGCGCATCTGAGTGTGCGGTCGAGCTCAAGAGAATGTCGGCGTCGGCCACGGGGGCTGCTTGCAGTCCGGCCGCGATCGCGAATTGCGCGAGGCTGTGTCGCACGGCCGCGTCGTCCACAACAATGGCAACACTGCATCCCGCCAGTTGCGGTAACGCATACCGCGCCTCAAGCACTGGCACGGCCAGCCGCAGCGTGACGGCAGTGCCGTGCCCCGGGGCGCTCTCCATGACCAGTTCGCCGCCCATGAGGCCGGCAAGCTGACGAGAGATCGCCAGCCCGAGGCCGGTACCGCCGTAGCGGCGCGTGGTCGAGCGCTCCGCCTGCACAAACGGTGCGAACAGCGTGGCCTGAACCTCCGGCGAGATGCCGATGCCTGTATCGGAGACGCTGATGGCGAGATGCGCCGTATCGTCCGTTACGTGCGTGCATTTCGCCGAAAGCCGCACGCTGCCTGCATCGGTGAACTTGATGGCGTTGGAAAGCAGGTTGAACAGGATCTGCCGAAGACGAATGCCGTCGACCGAGACGCTGGCCGGCACCTCGGCGGCCACATCCACGTGCATGGCGAGCGCTTTTTCGTGCGCGCGGCTCGCCAACAGGCCGACCGTGCCGTCAAAGACCTCACGCAAGTCGGTGGCCGACGGTGAGATGTCCAGTCGGCCGGCCTCGACCTTTGCGTAGTCGAGGATGTCATCGAGGATATGCAGGAGGGCGCGCCCCGAATCCTGCACCAACGAGACCATCTGCTTCTGCTCGCCTTCGAGCTTGGTCTGCTGCAGCAGTTCGACCAGTCCCAGCACACCGTTCATCGGCGTGCGTATTTCGTGGCTCATCATGGCCAGGAAACGGTCCTTGGCATGCAGCGCCGATTCCGCTGCGTTCTTGGCCGCCTCCAACGCGTCGGCCTGCTCGCGCTCGGTGGTGACATCGCTCAGGTAGCCGTTCCAGACCGTGCGGCCGTCCGCCTCGCGGTGCGGAATCGAGCGTGCATGAAGCCAGCGCACCGAACCGTCCGGGCTGACGTGGCGGAATTGCAGGTCGAGTGGCGTCAACTCTCGCGCGGAGGCCAGCACGCTTTCCAGAACCCGCTGCCGGTCGTCCTGAAAAATAAGCAGTTCGGGCGTGGACAGGTACCGCAGCAAATCCTGCGGCTCGACGCCCAGCGTGTCGTGCGCCTTGCCAGCCACGTAGGTGATGCGTCCCTGCACCTCGCCCGGTGGCAGCTCAAACTGGTAGACCAACGCGGGCAGCGATTCGGTGACTTCGCGCAGGCGCTGTTCGAGGCGTTCCGCGCGGGCCTGCGCGTCGCGAATCTCGCTGATGTCGACCAGCGAGGCGACGGTGCCCGCGGGTTGCCCGTCCGGCAGATGGAACGGCTCGATCCAGTACAGCACGTTGCGCGATTGCCCGTCCGGCGTGTCGATGATGAGTTCTTCGCGCGTGCTTTCGCTGATCTGCGCGGCGCGCTGGTTGATATCGGACAGCGGCGACGTGTTGCTGACCGAATACAGTCCGAGCTCCTGCGGCGTGCGCCCCAGCAACGAAGCGCGGGGTTGGCCAAACATGTTGCAGAAGGCTGCATTCACGGCAACGTAACGCTGCGCGGCGTCTTTGGCGACGAGCGGGAACGGCACGGCCTCCATCAGCGCGCGCTGAAAGCTCAGTTGTTGGGCGAGGGTCTCTTCAGCGCGGCGGCGCTGATGATTCTCGCGGCGCAGTTGCATCTGCTTGATGAAGAGCGCCACTATTGCCGCCAGCACCAGTGCGGCCACCGGCCCAAACTTGCCGAGCACGGCCGACGCCGAAGGACCGAGCTGATAGCTGACCGACAGCCACTTGTTGCGGATGCTGACCTGCTCGCCTTCAGGCATGGCAAAAAGCGCGCGGTTGATAAGCGGCACCAGCGCGGCGTACCGCGCCGACACGCCCACGCCGATGCTCTCAATCGTGTTGGCCGAGCCTGTGACCTTCAGTTCGCCAGGAAAATGGTGGCGGATCAACGCGTCGGCCACCGGCAGATTGACAATGGTGAAATCGGCTTTGCCGCTGGCCACCATAGACAGCGCGTTGTCGACCGAACCCGCCGGCACGAGACGGATTTTCGGCACGTTTTGGTGCAATATCGCGGTCAGCGTATCGCTGGCAGGCAGTGCGACAGTCTTGCCGGAAAGCTCGGACAATGCCGCCACAGTCAACGCATCGTTGCGCCCGACGATAACCAGCGGCGTGGCGTCGATGGGCTGCGTGAGCGCAAATCCAGCTGGGCGAGCATCCTGGTCTGACATGCCGAGCAAGATGTCGACCTCGCCATTGCCCGCCTTGTCGAGCGCGTCGGCCCAGTCACGCACGGGGACGCGCTCGAACTGCAGGCCCAGCGTTCGCGAGAGGAAATTCTGGTACTCCGGGAAGATGCCGAGCAGGCCGCCGCCAGTGTCGTCAAAGGTGTACGGCATGTAATCCGGGTCGGCTGCGTATCGCAACGGGGGCAGCGATGCCAGCATGGCGCGCTCATCATCCGACAATTGCAGCGCCACGGTCGACGTACCGCCCTGAGCGATCCAACGGGCGCGAAGTTGGCTCATCGTGGTGTCAGGCAACTGCGCGAGATGGCGATCCAGATGGCGAATCAGCGTCGCGCGATTCCGGGGCGCGGCGAAATGGAGCGCATCGACCTGCTGGTTTGCAAGCTGCACGATCGATAGCTCCCGGTAGCGCGGCCGCGCCATCAGTTCCCGTGTCGGGTAGGTGACGCCAACGTAGACGTCGACCGTTTTGTCGAGCACGGCGTCCAAAGCATCGGCTGCGGTGGGCGTGCTCATCAGCACGATGTTCGGGTATTGATGGGCCAGTTCCTGCTCGAGTGAAGAGCCTTGCTCGACCGCAACGCGAACGCCCGCCCCGAAGGGGTTCTGCGCTATTTCGGCGTTTTCCGTGCGCGCGACCACTGCGGTGGGGCGTTCCAGATACGGCGCCGAATACTCCAGGCAATGGTCGTATTGAGAGCGTGGTGCCACGCTCATGACGATGTCGACATCGCCGCGACATGCCGCATTGAGAAGCTCGTCGCGCCGATTGAATACGCGAGGGACCACTCGCACTTGATCGTGCGGCAACAGCTGCATGAGGAGATCCCCCGAGAAACCGCTCAGCCGGTCCGCTTCAATACCCTCCAGCGGCATCATCGAGTTGCCAATGACGCCCACGATGAGCGTGTGCGGAAAGCGGGCCAATTGATACGCTCCCCCATGCGCGGCGTCGTCAGCATCGTCTTGCAGTGCGCCACCGCCCCACCACGCAAGGATGGCCGCACAGATGACGGCGGATACCGCGAAGAGGGAACGCCTCATCCGATCAGGCCTCACCGCTGCCAAGCAGCCCGTTGCGCGCGGCAAAGTCGAACAACGCCGCCTCGGTGCCCAGATCGAGCTTGCGCATGGCCGCCTGCTTCTGCGCGCTGATGGTCTTGACGCTGCGGTTGAGTTGCAAGGCAATCTCGCTGACCGTCTTGCCGGTCACATACATGCGCAGCACTTCCAGCTCGCGCTTGCCGAGCCTGGAGACGGGGTCGCCCTCGGTGGGCCGCGGCTCGCCGTTGCGGCAGAGCAGCTTGGCGTTGAGCAGCGGCGAGAGATAGATACGATCGGCGACCGCCGCGTGCATGCCTTCGAGGATGTGCTGCGGCTCGTCCGATTTGCTGACGATGACCTTGATGCCGGCGCGCAGAATGTTGCTCATCAGCGCGCGGGTCTCAAGCATGGTGAGCACCATCAGCCGCAGGTTCGGGTGACGGCGCACGAGGAATTCGAGCAGGATGATGCCGTCGCCGTAGCGGCTGCCCGGCATGGCGTAGTCGGTGATGGCGAGATCGCAGCGCACGCGGCTCAGCACGGCGAGCAGCTCATCGGCGTTGCTGGCTTCGCCCACCACCTCGTAGCCGTTGACCGCCGATACGAGGCGTCGCACGGCGGCCACGACGCCGGGGTGGTCATCTGCAATGACGAGTTGGACGGGGGGCTGCATGTCGACGTGTCTCCGAGCGTGTAACGTGCGGCAACGTGTTTGCCGCATTGCTGAGAATCGCCGAAGCCGCCACCGTGGAACATCGGAAAAGTCTTATTAGTGCGCCCCGATCTGCGCTCTTCTGGTGCAAATTTGTCGCGGTGCGTTGCGATTGTGTCGACCGGCTTGGTCCGAAGCAGCGCTTTTTGCGTGGCACAATGCTCGCGAATTCTTCCCGCGCTCCACTGCACCGATTCCCATGACGCCCACCTCCCAGACAGCCCTTTCCGCGGCCGCGCGCCAGCAGAGCGCCGAACGCTCCACGCTGGTCAGTGCGGGCGTCAATTGCCTGCTCTCGGCAGGGCAGATTGCGGCCGGGCTGTGGTCGCACTCCCAGGGCCTTGTGGCCGATGGGCTGCATACGCTGTCGGACCTGATCGCCGACGGCATCGTCTTTATTGCCAACCGCAACAGCCACAAGGGGCCGGATGAAGATCACCAGTACGGCCACGCGCGCTACGAGAACGCAGCGTCGCTGGGGCTGGGCCTGCTGCTGGTCGGAGCGGGCGCCGGCATGATCTGGGCTGCGGTGGAAAGCCTGCGCTCACCGCAGGGGCCCGCGCCCGTGCATGGGCTGGCGCTGGTGGTGGCGATGATCGCCCTTGCAGCCAAGGAGGGGCTGTTCCGCTACATGCTGGCCGTGGCCAAGCGGATCAACTCACGCATGCTGATTGCGAATGCGTGGCATGCGCGTTCCGATGCGGTGTCGTCGTTGGTGGCGGCGATTGGCGTGGCGGGCAACCTGATGGGCTATCACTGGCTCGACCCGCTGGCCGCGTGCGTTGTCGGTCTGATGATTGGCCGTGTGGGCGTGCGTTTCGGCTGGGAAGCGCTCAATGACCTGATGGACCGCGCGTTGCCGCCCGCGCAGGTGGAGGCCATTCGCGCCAGCCTCGAAGCCACGCCGGGCGTGATGAACGTGCACGATTTGCGCACGCGTGTGACGGGCGACCAGGCATTGGTGGACGCGCATATCGAGGTGGATCCGCGCGTCTCCGTGAGCGAGGGCCACGCGATTGCCGTGCGGGCCCGCACCAACGTGCTGACGGCGCATACGGCCATGGCCGTGCTCGACGTGCAGATTCACGTCGACCCGCGCGAGCGCATCGCGACCGACCCCGTGCCGCTGCCAGACCGCGACGCGCTGCACGCCCTGCTGGCACAACTGCTGCCGCCCGGCACCCCGCTCGACGCGCGCCACTGCGTGCTGCATTACGTCGATGGGGCGGTGGAGGTCGACCTGGTCTTGCCACCGGCGCTGGCCGGTGAACTCGGCCGCATTGCCGACGCCGTCCACGCGCGGTGGGATGGTCTCGTGCGCCTGCGCGTGCTGGTCACCGACGCTTGACCCGGGGCCTGCCGCGCTAGCGGCATTGATCGACCGCGTTGGCAGGCTGCGTCTTGGCGGGGTCGAAATGCAGCTGCTCCAATCCTTTTTCCGTCAGCGACATCCAGTCGATTGCGCCCGACGTGCGCAGCAAACCGGTGCTGCCCACCGGGCGCCATTGCACGCGCTTGCCGTCGGTGTTCAGCAGCGTGGCCGATAGCGTGAGGGAATCCGGCCCCGCCTGCAGTTGCAGCAGGCGGCCATCGGCGGCGGGCGTATAGGCGACGTTCTGGTTCACGGTGATGCCCGCTTCGCGCACGGTTGCCGGCATGCACGTAATGGACGCGCGCACCTTGCCCGTGGTGTCGATCAAATCGGCAAAGCCGTTGCCTTTGGCCACGCCGACCAGCAGATACCGCTCGATGGAGGGCATCCACGCGACGCTGTAGGTGTAGTACTGCAGATGCTTGTGCAGGAGCTGCTCGCCCGTCACGCGCCCGCTGACCGGGTCAAAGACCGCGATTTTCAGATTGGCTTCGGTCTCGCCCGGCACGAACTGCTGCCACGCGAGCAGCGCATTGGTGCTGCCGCCCGCCACCATGGGCCACCATTCGCGCCGGCCATCGGCAACATCGACGTTGTGCAGGCGGCGTCCGCGCCCGTCGTAGACCTTCAGGTAGACGCCGTTGCCGCTACCGAGGTTGTCGACACCGCCGCCGGTGACCCAGCCGTCGGAATAGAACACCACGAAGCGGTCGCCCACGGCCGTGATATGGCCGGAGTGCCCACCGGATTCCACCTGTTGCGGATACGGCTTGATGGGCCGCAGCGCCGTGTCATAGATGCCGAAGCGCTGGTTCACGTTTTCCGGCGCGTTCCAGCCGTCTTCAAACGACACCATCACCTGGCCCGCGCGGTTGCGGGCCACCGTCACGGGCTCTTGCGCTTCGGGCTTCTGGATGAAGATGCGCGGGGCATCGAGCACGCCCGTGTCGGCATGCCACTGCGCGACATAGACATCATGCGGCCAGCTTCCGGTGCGATCCGCGCCGCGCGGGGGCAGACCCGAGCTACTGAAGAACACGTTGAAGGTGTTGGCCGTTGCGCCAGGCACCGCGCCAATGCCATGCATGTATTGACGCGGGTCGGGCGCGCCGGCCGTTGCGACGGCCGGCAGGGCCAGCACGCAGGCGAGCGCCAGTACGGTACGGCGCAGGAAAGACAGTCGGGACACGTAACGCTCCATCTTCATCGGTGGCTGGGAGGCGGTTGCAGAACCGATTGGGCCACGGGCACCCGCCGAAGTTGCTGCGCGAATGGGGGAGCCCGTTTGGCGGAGTGGCACCTGGTGGTCCCGGACGTGAGGACGGCCCGTTTACCCCCCGCCGCGGCAATCAAGTTTCAGTTCCGTGTGCCGTTGTTCACAAGCAAGAGCGGAACCCATTCCGCCAATCCCTTCCCAGCGCGGACAGAGTGGGCACAAGCCCGCCGCCCACCGTGCCAGAACCGACCCAGCGAGAACAACATGACCCAGCGACTCGACGCCCGATGGCGAAGCGAAGTGACGGAGGCTCTACGTACCGTGGAAGCGCAGTTCGGCGTGGCACCGCAAAGCCTGCCGCGCGACGCGCTGATCGCGGCCCTGACGGACGCCATCTGGGCCCAGCGCGGCGCCTATGCGCGTGTGCGCGAGACGCTGGTTGCGTGTCCGGAGCTGGTCGACGAATCGATGTAGCGGCGTGCCTCGGTGCCGCTGCTGTTTTTCAAGAAGGTGATGTGATGCGGTACTGCGGTTCGCTGGATCTGGACCATCTGCTGCGCCAGCCGTTTGGCCTCCTGGGCCGCCTGGTGCCCGATGAAGACTCGGGGCGGCCCCTGCCTCCGGTGGAAGTGGCCGCGCGGGCGGTGTTGCTGCGCGCTGCCGGCTACGAAGTCATGCCTACCTGTGGGCACCATGACCGACGTGGCTTCTGTCTCGGCCACCCGGACCGGATCATCGGGATGTAAGCGCCCCACCTACGACGCATGCGCCACATGCGCGCAGTCATGCGCACATGCTGTTGCGAAAGCGCATCGCAGCGTGCCGAAACGGCCCGATCGCGTGTCGTCTGAAGCACCCGGAAAGCGTTGACTGGCGCACCTTTGCGGGCAATCCGTTGCCAAAAAGCAAACGGTAAAAATGACTTACATTCCGGTCCTTTTTCGGCCCATGGTTCTGGTGCATCCTGAATCAAGATAGATCGCACGGATGGCAGATTGTGCGACGTCGGACGCAACGTCAGGCCGGAAGTCGGAAGTTAATCGAATCGGCGACGCCTGCAATCTGGGGTCAGGGGAAACAACATGAAAACGCAATATCTCAGCAAACAAGAAATCTACGACGGCGCAGTCCGCCATCTGTTCGGCCAGGGCGGCGCTGCCATCCTGCCGCGTGGCGGTGCGGCGTACCACGGCCAGGGCGGCCGCTGCTGCCCGATCGGCAACCTGATCGGCGTGCGCGACTACACCACATCGATGGAAAGCGTGCCGGTGCGCTACATCCTCAAGCCGACCAACGAGATTCCGCGTTACATGGACGCAGGCGTCATCGCATTGCGCCGCGCGCTCAAGCGTGCGCGCATTGACGTGGATGACCGCGACACCGTAGAGCTGCTCTCCAAGCTGCAGAACGCTCACGACGTGTTCGGCACATGGGAGTGGAAGGAACGCCTGCAGTCGATTGCGCGCCAATTCGGCCTGAACGGCGCACTCGTCGATACATTCTGACCGACCGGCCGGTCACAGATCACCCTATAGAAGGTGACGCCATGAAAGGGAAGGGGACGTTCCTCGCCATCGAGGACATTTTTGAACGCGTGCGCGCGCACCTGCTCGCACAGCAATGCCGCTCCGAAGACGCTGACGGCGAGCCGCGCTACCGCGGCCTCGACAACCGTCGATGCGGCGTCGGCATCCTCATCGACGATGCGTTCTACTGCAGCGCCATCGAGCGCCTCGGCGTGAGCCTGCTGCGTGTGCCGGGCGAGGATCCGCTAGCCTGTGCGCTGCGCCGTTCGGGCGTGAATGTCGACGACGATCAGGTGGTGGATTTGCTGATCGATCTGCAGGACATCCACGATCTGGCGGCCATTGAAAGCTGGCCTGCCGCGCTGGAAGATATTGGCCGACGGCTGCCCCGCCAGTTGTCCTGCCAGTTGTCCGCTACGCCGCTGGCAGCCTGAACGGTGCATTCACCGCGAACCCGGCCTCGCGCCGGGTTTCGTCATTTCAGCGCATCAAGCTCGGGGTAGTGGCGAAAGATGCCCATCGTGTTGAACGGAATGCGACGCGGCGATTCCAGATACGCCGCGATGTTCGGCAGCGCCGCCACGCGATCATGCAGCGCAACCAGATGCGGCAGCTCTCGCTCGTAGCGCTGCATGTGGCGAGGAAACGCGTAGCGCAGCCCGGCCACGATCTGGAATAGCGACAAATCCACATAGGTCAGCGCATCGCGCACGGCCCAGGTTGGGCCGGCGGGGTTGCGGTCGAGCACGCGCTCGAAGTAGTGCAGGAACTTCGGCGCGCGATTGTCGAGAAAATCCTGTGTGCGGCGTTTGGCTTCGGTACGCTGGTCTTCGTAGTACTCGC
Organism: Ralstonia pickettii; assembly: GCF_030582395.1. Taxonomy (NCBI): domain Bacteria; kingdom Pseudomonadati; phylum Pseudomonadota; class Betaproteobacteria; order Burkholderiales; family Burkholderiaceae; genus Ralstonia; species Ralstonia pickettii. The sequence goes on along the minus strand of NZ_CP104381.1, from coordinate 3,028,605 downwards.
ACGACGCAATGGGGTGGTGCGTGTCATGGATCTCGACCACGAAATCGGCAATCGTCAGTTGCAGGCCGTGCGTCCACAGGCCGCCGGCTTCGTCATGCGGGGCCAGGCCATAGTGCTGGCCGAGATAAAGCAGGATGTTGGCCGTCTGCGCGATCACCAACTGGCCAGCCACCAGGAATGGCGGCGCGAACGGCGGTGTGGGAATGCCGGCGTCGTCCAGAAACGCCGCGATGGCGGCTTCATCTTCGCGGCCGAGGTCGGTATAGGGCACGGCGGCCTGCTCCAGCGCCAGCCGGACGAATTCGCCGCGGCCCTGGATTTCGGGCCAGTAGTAGAGCGTGGTTTCCATGGTCGGGGGATGCGCGAGGTGGGAGTTGCGCAGCAAGATCGATGCCGCATCGCAGCAGGAACGGCGCCTGCGAACGATAATAGGCGCTCGCCTCTGCGCTTGTTTCAACCACCCTCCGTGAACGCTCCGCTTTCTTCTCCGCCCGCCATCGAACCCGCTGATCCTTCGCGCTGGCTGGTGCGGGGCCACCCTGGTTATCTGCGCGCCAATCTGGCGTTGTTTGCCGCAGGCTTCTCCACGTTCTCCCTACTGTATTGCGTGCAGCCGCTCATGCCGTTGCTGGCGCACGACTTTGGCCTCACGCCCGCGCAGACCAGCCTCGTGCTGTCAGTGTCCACGCTGCTGCTGGCCTTTGCGATCCTGTTTGCGGGCCTGCTGTCGGAGTCGATTCATCGCAAGACGCTGATGGGCGTGTCGCTGGTGCTGTCGTCGGCGCTCACGTTGGCGGCGGCGATGCTGCCGGGCTGGCACGGGTTGCTGGCCACGCGGGCATTGCTGGGCGTGGTGCTGGGCGGCGTGCCGGCGGTGGCGATGGCGTATCTGGCCGAAGAGGTGCATCCGCAAGGGCTGGGCATGGCGATGGGCCTGTACGTCGGCGGCACCGCATTCGGCGGCATGGCGGGGCGCGTGATGACCGGCGCCGTGGCGGACCATTTCGGTTGGCGCGCCGCCATCGGCTTTACCGGCGCGCTGGGCTTGCTCGCGGCGCTGGCGTTCCTGTGGCTGCTGCCGCCGTCGCGCCGGTTTGTGCCGCGCAGGGGCGTGGCGCTGGTCGACCTGTTCGACACGCTGGGCGCGCATCTGCGCGAGCCGGGCCTGCGCGCGCTGTTCGCCATGGGCTTTCTGCTGATGGGCGGCTTCGTCACGATCTACAACTACGCGAGCTTCCATTTGCTCGATGCGCCGTATGCCCTCAGCCAGACGGCGGTGGGCGGCATCTTCATGGTGTACCTGCTGGGCATCGGTGCTTCTGCCTGGTTTGGCCGATTGGCGGATCGCCATGGCCGGGGCCACATGCTGCTGGCGGGCACGGTGCTGATGTCGCTGGGCGTGCTGCTGACCCTGGCTGGGCCGCTGGCGTTGGTGATTGGCGGTATCGCACTGCTGACTCTCGGCTTTTTCGGCGCGCACGCGGTGGCCAGCGGCTGGGTCGGACGCCGCGCGCAGCGTGCCAAGGGGCAGGCCGCGGCGCTGTATTTGCTGGCGTATTACCTGGGCTCCAGCCTGATCGGCACGACAGGCGGCAAGCTCTACGCGCCGTGGGGCTGGCCGGGCGTCGTGACGCTGGTGATGGGCTGCATGGCATGTGCGCTGGGCACGGCCGCCTGGCTCTGGCGGCGCGCCCCGCTGCCACCGGGCGCTAAGCGCTGAGGTTGTACGCCCGGGGAATTCGCGTATCGTGCCGTGATCGATGTCTGCATCTGGACGATCGCTTTTTCTGTCATGCGCACTCATTTTCTTTTCTGGACGCGGCGGCTGTGGCCGCTCGCATCGTTCCTGCTCCTGCTGATGGCAGGTGTCGCCAACGTGGCCGATGCGGCGCCGGAGTCGTTTGCCAAGCTGGCCGGGCTGCCGACTTCCACCACCAGCGCATCCGCGCCAGCGGCGGACCCGGCGCAGACGCGCCAATCGCTCGACACCGTCATCACGCTGCTCAACAACGACCAGCAGCGCACGGCCCTCGTCAATGAACTGAAGCAGTTGCGCGACGGCATGAGCGCGCAGCAGAAGGTGCAGGCCGAACAGGCGCCGGGTTTGCTTGGCGCGGTGGCCTCGCTCATCGAGAACGGCTCGCTGCAGGCCGATGTGGAAGCCGGTGCGCCGCGCTACTGGCTGCGCCGCATCGAGGCCGCGAGCGGTAACGCGAGCCTGCTGGTCGCGCCAGACAAGCGCATGCCGCTGGTTGCCGACTTTGCGAGCACGGTTGGCATCTGGGCGGCCATTGCCGCTGGCCTGCTCGGCCTTGGTTGGCTGATCCGCCGCGTCTTTGGCCTCACAGCGGGCCTCGGGCCCCATCCGACCACGCGCGCGTTGTTGATCGACGCGGCGCGCAAGATCGGTCCATGGGCGATTTCCTTTGCCGTCATCATGCGGCTGGGGCGCGATGCTTCCCCCGGCTTTGTCCTGGCGTTGGTGTTGGCCTACGCCATCGTATGGGGCGCGATCATCACGGCGGGCGTGGCGATGCTGTTCTCGCTGTTTTCCGGCAGCGCGCACCGGCGCGTGGCGGTCGAATATCTGTTCAAGCACGGCATGTGGCCGATCTTTCTGACGGCCAGCCTGGGCGCCTGCGGCGATGCACTGGTCGACCCGCGCGTGGCGTTGGTGCTGGGCGGCTCGCTCTGTCTGCTGCTGGCCACGGTGTGCAACGTGGTGGCGTCATTGATGCTGGCGGTAGGGGCGCTGTGGGCGCGCCGGCCCATCGGTCAGTTGATCGCCAATCGCCCGCTGGAACTGCGCAGCGGCGAGCACACGGGCAATCAGGTTCGCCGCCTGCTGGCCGCGTTCTGGCCGGTGCCGGTGCTGGTGCTGGCCGGCACCACCGTCACCGCCACGCTGACGACGCCCGACAACGTTGACGTTGTGGCGCGCCGCGCCGTGATGACGTCGCTGCTGCTGGTGGCCGCTTTTTTCCTGTCGGCGCTGGTCCGCCCGCGCGCGAATTGGCGCGCGCACCTGCGTCTGACGCGCAGCTCGCCTTATCTCGAGCGGCTCAAGCATTTTGTCGGCGCGCTGATCAAGCTCGTCATCTGGATCGCCTTTCTTGAACTGGTGTTGCGCGTGTGGGACCACACGCTGGTGGAGGTCACGCACAGTTCGGTCAATGGCAAGCGCATCGCCGATGCCTTGGTTGGCCTGATCGGCACCGTGTTTGCCACCTGGCTCGTCTGGATCCTGCTCGACACGGCGATCCTGCGGGCACTGTCGCCGGCATCCGCACGGGCGCAGCCCAGCACGCGTGCACTGACCATCCTCCCGCTGCTGCGCAATGGCTTGAAGGTGACGCTGGTGGTGACGGCCAGCATCGGCGTGCTGGCCAATCTGGGCGTGAACGTGACGCCGCTGGTGGCCGGAGCTGGCGTGATCGGCCTGGCGGTGGGGTTTGGGGCGCAGTCGCTGGCGCAGGACTTCATCACGGGCATCTTCATCCTGATGGAAGACACGATCAGCGTGGGCGATGTGGTGGACGTGGGGGTGGCCACGGGCTCCGTCATCAACCTGACCATCCGCACGGTGCGGCTGCGCGATGGCACGGGTGCGGTGCTGTCGATTCCGTTCAGCCAGATCAAGACCGTGCGCAATCTCTCGCGCGATTACTCCTTTGCCGACTTTGAAGTGCGCGTGGCGATGGAGGCCGAACCGCAGCAGGCGATCGACCTCGTGCGCACGGCGGCTGACCAGATCGCGGGTGAGCCGCGCTTTGCCTACACGCTGCTCGGCGGTGCGGAAATCTTCGGGCTGGACCGTTTCGAAGGTGGGGCGATGATCGTCAAGGGGCGGTTCAAGACGCGCCCGCAGAAGCAGGCGGATGTGCTGCGGGCGTTCAACGTTGTGCTCAAGGATGCGTTCGACGAGGCGCACGTGCCGCTGGCGGCGCCGGGGACGGTGTTGCGGACTTCGGCGGCGTTGGAGGAGTGGATGGCGCGGGTGGCGCCGGAGAAAGAGGCATCGGCTTCTTCCAATGAGCCACCTGCTGCTGCGCCGGCGTAAGGGCGTTGGTGGTTTGCTGGGGTTTCGTCCCCTGCCGGGGCCGACTTACTTTCTTTGTCTTGCCAAAGAAAGTAAGCAAAGAAAGGCGCGCCCGAGATGGCGACCCATCCCTTGAATTTATGTCGCAGAGAGGGGAAGGGAAAAACTCGCTTCGCTCAGACAGTTTCCCTTCCTTTTTCCTCTCTGCAACAGAAATTCAAGGCGCCATCTAGGGCAGGGAAAGTCAACAGCCAAACCGGCTGGGCGCATTTGTTGGCGCCCAGGCCGTGTTTTCGTTTTAGAAGCCGTGGCGCATGCCGACCATGACGCCGGTCTGCGAGGCTTTCGGCAGTGCGGCTGCAAGGACGGTGCCGGCGTCTTTCTGATGGGTGTAGTCCATGCCGACGTACAGCCACGTGCGCTTGCTGACCACGTAATTCATGATCGCGTAGGCCGTGTAGCGCAGGCCGTCGGGGTCGCGCTGGCGCGTGGCCATGCCGCCCACCACGAGGTTGTACTGGCCGCTGAAGTCGTATTTCACGCCGCCGAGGATGAGGTCGTTCTTGGTAGGCGTGCCGTCGCGGTAGTTGATGTAGCCGAGCATCAGTTTTGCGGGGCCGACCTGCACGCTGCCGCCGGTCGTCCACGTGCGGGTGCCGACCGATTGCAGGTCTTTCTGCTGCTCCCATGCGCCGCCGAACGCGAACGGGCCGCTGGCGTAGTTGAGCGACAGCGCGCTGTAGTTGCCCGCCGAGAACGCCCCTGCCTGCTCGCCCATGCCGACCATCACGCCCGGGCGCCAGCCGTTGAAATCGCCCACGTACTTGACCGAGTTGTCGATGCGCACGCCGGTGGCCGTCACGTGCCAGGCGGTTGCGCCGAGGTTGCCGATCGAAAGCGCGTCGTACTGCCCGGCCGTGTTGAAGACGAGGTTCTCCTGCCGGCCGAACGTCAGCGAGCCGAACCCGCCCTCCAGCCCGACATACGCCTGGCGCCCGAACAGGCGCGAGGTGGCAGGCGTGGTCGGCTTGTAGCCACCCAGGCCCATGTCGTTGGTGGACCCCACGCCCGTGTCCGGCGCGAAACCGCTGACCAGGTGGAACACGGCCTTCAGCCCGTTGCCCAGGTCTTCCGACCCGCGAATGCCGAAGCGGCTGCCGCTGTAGTAGCCGCCCGCCATCTCGGCCTTGCCGTGGCCGTCGGCGTCGTTGTTGGTGCTGTAGCGCAGGCCGGTTTCCATCACGCCGTACAGCGTGACGCTCGATTGCGCGTGCGCGGGGCCGCAGGCCAGCAGCGCCGACAGTGCAACGGCCGACAGCGGAATGGAACGGATCGAAATGGTCATGTGGCTCCCTTATTGTCGTAACGACTGTTGTGTTGGCCGGAACGGGTTTTCCGGCCTGGCTCGGGGGCCGACTCTCAGGCAAGTCTGCGCTGTAAGGGTTGAAGTTACGCATGCACCGGCAAAGCGCCGCACACGTCGCGCCGGTGGGAGCATTGCCCGCTGAAGGGGCATTGCGCGTAAACCGCGGGCTTACAGATTCTTGGGGGTTTTCCCTCGGACGGGCGGCGTGGTGCGGGGCTCCCGCTACACTGGCAACGCCGATTTCCGTTTGCCCCCCCCCCGTACCGCCATGCCCTCGTTCTCTGTTCCCTTGCTCAACGCCTTGCGCGACCAGCTGCCCGCGCTCTCGCCGGCGCAGCAGGGCGTGGCGCGGTTGATTCTGGAAGCGCCGGAGCTGTCGCTCGAACAATCGGTGGAGACGCTGGCCGTTCGCGCCGGCGTGTCGATGCCGACCATCGTGCGGATGTGCCAGGCGCTCGGTTTCGAAGGCTTGCGCGAGTTCAAGGCGACGCTGGCCGCCGAGCTGGCACACGCGCAGCCCACGCTGCCGGGTCATGTCGGCCGGGCAGACCCGCCGGCGCTGGTGGCCAGCAAGGTCATCGATGGCGCCACGCGGGCGCTGGCCAAGCTGCGTGAATCGCTGTCCACCACGCAGGTCGACGCCGCCGCCGAGCGCATCGCCCGCGCGCGCCGCGTCGATTGCTATGCAGCCGGTGCGGCTTCATCGTTCATGGCGAACGACATGCAGGCGCGGCTCATGCGGCTGGGGCTGGCGTCCAACGCCTACTTCGATGCGCATTTGCAGCTCGTGTCGGCCGCCATGCTCGGCGCGTCCGACGTTGTGGTGGCGTTCTCGCATGTGGGGCGCATGCCGTATCTGCTCGAGTCGATCGCCTATGCGGCCGAGCAGGGCGCGTGCGTGATCGCCATCACCCAGGCGGGCACGCCGCTGGCCGAGCGCGCGCAGATCGCGCTGACGGTGGACGTGCCGGAAGATGCCGTGATGCGGGTCGGCACCGAGGCGTACCTCGTGCACCTGACCGTGATCGAAATCTTGATGACCTGCGTGGCGCAACGCCGCGACGAGATGGTGCGCTCGCGCATGCGGGCCATCCAGAGGCTGCTCACCGAGCGCAGCGTCGATCGCCCGTAATCGACGGCGGCGGCGCGTCGAAGGCGAAAAAAATGGCGCCACGCGGGCGCCATCCTCCAAACATGCGGCACTCAGAGCCGCGAAATCGCCAGCCCGACCGCCAGCAGACTCCCCAAGCCGAAGATCGTCCAGCCGACCGTGCGGCGCTTGGTGGTCATCACCCACAGCCACAGGCCCGAGATCGACAGGAAGATCAGGCAGCCGGCCAGCGTATCCACCAGCAGAATCCACGGCACCGTCATGCCGACGCCCTTGTGCAGGTTCATCAGCGTGCCCAGGAAGCCGTTGTCGGTCTGGCGGATCGCTACCGAGCGGTTGCCGGCCCAGTATTCCGCCTGGATTTGCGAGGTGGCGCTGCCAAAGTTGAAGGTCCATTGCTCGGGCTGCATCAGCGGCTTGGCGGCGGGTTCGCGCGGTGCGTCGGCGTTCTTCTCATCCTTGGCGCCTTCGCCCTTGGCCGGGCGCTCGGCCCAGGCCACCGGCTTGGCCTTTTCCACGCGTGTGCGGCTGGCCGGCTCCGGCGTGTTCAGCGTCTGCTGCAGCCACGCGGCCATCGCTTCGGGCGTGGCCGGTACGGGGTCGGGCAGGGCGATCTGCGTATTGATGCGCTGCTGCGTCACGGGCAGCTTCAACACCGCGCGGTGGTTCAGCCAGATGCCCGACACGCCAAAGATCAGGCCCATCACGGCGCCCCACAGGCCGAACCAGCCATGCGTCTTGCGCAGCCAGCGGACGATCGTGGCGCGGCGGTTGGCCGGGTGTTCGGATTTGGCCTTCGCCGGGCGAGCGGTGGCGGCCGGCTCAGCCGAAAGCGGGGGATGGGACAGGTCGGTCATGAAGCACAAGGCGGCGTAAGGGCCGCCGGAGGGAGGCAAATCGACCGGCCAATATAGATGAGAATGATTCTCGTTGCAATCGGGCGCAATTACAGCGTAATGCGCTCCAAGGCCCGCCGGGACGCCTCGTCCGCCGGATAGAAACACTCGATGCGCATCTCCTGCAGCCCCGCATCGCGCGGTGTGCCCAGCGTGGTGAGCGTGGAGAACAGCGAGATCGTCACGCCGTCGCGCTGCAGCGAAATGGGAAGGAACGGCGGCGGATCCCCGGCATCCTGTGCGGGCGTAGCGTGGGCTGCCGGCGCATCCGCCGCATCGAACAGCGCCGGTTGCATTGCGCGGATGTCGCGCAGCAGCCGTTGCGTGGCCGGGTCAATAGCTTGCAGCGCCAGTTCCTGCCGCACGCGCCGGGCCAGGTAGCGGCCGACGGCTTCACGGTTGGCGATGGCCGGCCACAGCGCGGTCGGGTCGAACACCAGCTTCATCATGTTGACGGCACCCGGCGCGCCTTCGGACCGGTCGTCGCCGATGGCCCAACGCATCAGGCGGCGATGCGCGGCATTCGCATCGAGCACATGCCAGAAGCGGTCGAGCACGATGGCAGGATACGGCGCCTGCTTATCAAGAATCAGCTTCACCGCATGCCGCACCGCCTGCATCATCGGCGAGGTTTCATCGGGCGGCGTGGCGAGGCCCTGTTCGGAATAGGCGGGCGCGAAACCGGCCGCCAGCAGCATCTGGTTGCGATGGCGTAGCGGCACGTTCAGCTCCTCGGCCAGTTGCAGGATCATGTTGCGGCTCGGTGCCGCGCGGGCCGATTCCAGAAAGCTCACATGCCGCTGGGATACACCCGCCGCCAGGGCCAGCGCCAGCTGGCTATAACCGCGCCGCGTGCGCCAGAAACGCAGCAACTGCGGGAAGCGCAAGAGCGCAGCTTCGGGCGGCTCATTTGCCTCTGGGGCGGCATCGGCGGCGTCTTCAAGCATGAGGGTGTCGTCGGTGGCGGACGAAGTCTGGGATGAGGTGGCAGGCTTGGCGGGGGTCATGTCACCTATTGAAGCAGAGTCGGGTAGCTGCCGCGATTACCTGCCGCGTAATTGTGACCGCATCCGGCGGCGCCAATACTCGGTCCATCCCAACTTGATAGCCCGAGCGGAGTGCCCATGCAGCGCGAACCGATCGACTACCCCGCCGATGCTCTTCCCACCCGCGACGATCACGTCCGCACGGCCGACGGCTGGACGCTGCCCGTGACGGTTACCAGCCCCGGGCTGGGCGCGCACGGCACCGTGGTGATCTGCTCGGCGCTGGGCGTGCCGCGCCAGTTCTACGCGGCGTTTGCGCGGGCGCTGTGCCTGGGGGGCTGGCGTGTGGTGACGTTCGACTACCGCGGCATTGGCGAGGCGGCAGCAACCGGCCCAGGCACGCCGCGCTTTGCCGACTGGGGCCGGCGCGACATCGACGCGGTGCTGAAATGGGTGCACGACACGCTCGTCCCCGAGGGCTGCAGCGGACGCAGGCTGGTGGTGCTCGGCCACAGCGCGGGCGGGCAGCTGGCGGGGCTGGCGCCGCACATCGTGCATGCGGATGCGCTGGTGCACGTGGCGGTGTCGCTGGCGAATGCGCGGCTGTGGCCGTGGCACGGCCCGCTGACCCGTCCGCAACTCGCATGGCTGCTGCGTGTGCGGATTCCCTTGGCGGTGGCGCGGGTGCGCGGCGGCATGCTGCCGCTGGCGGCTGTCGGCATGGGGCCGATGTCGATTCCGGCGGTCATCCTCGGCGATTGGGCGCGCTTTGCCCGTCGGCGCGGCTATCTCTTTGCGCCCGGCGCGGGGCTGGATACGTCGCGTTACCCGCGGCTTGCCGTGCCGCTGCTCGCCTGGGGTTTTGACGATGACCCGATGGCGCCGGCCAACGCCATCGACGCGCTCATCGCGCAGTTGCCCGCCACGCGCGTCACGCGCCGCCAGGTGAGCGGCGCGGCGCTCGGTGCCAAGGGCGTCGGCCACATGGGCTTCTTCCGCGCATCGTCCAGCGCGCCGTGGTGGCGCGAAACCGTGGCGTGGCTCGATGCCCTCGCTTGAGTGAGCGCCCTGATCCGCCATGCCGCCTGCGGCCCGCAACGCGATCCTCAAATGCGCTGGAGCCGGCCCCTCGGGTTCGATGCGCCTGACGATGAAAGACGACGGCCCGCACATCCCCCCAGTTGGATCGCACGCGTGTTCGAGCCGTGCCTGCGCCTGAATGCCAGCCGCGATCGCCACAGCGGGGGCTTCGGTCTGGGGTTGGCGATCGTGCAGCGTAGTGGGCTGGTGCATGGCGGCGATATCCGGCTCGATGCGGCAGCGGCAGGAGGGGCGCGGTTTGCGGTGCTGCTGCCCGCGATGACGCCGCCGCCGCGGTAGGTGCCGCAGGAGGGTCACCACTGCCGTGGTCGCTACGCCTCGTCGCCGCCCGGTCGATGCAGAAACGCGCTCGGGCTCCTGCCGAACGCCCGGCGGAACATCGCCGAGAACGCGCTTTGGCTGTTGTAACCCAGCTCCTGTGCCACGCGCGACAGCGGCATCCCCTGCGACATCATCGGGATGGCACTGGCGAGCACCGCCTGCTGGCGCCACTGCGAAAAGCTCACACCCAGTTCGTCCCGGAAGCGCCGCGCCAGCGTGCGTGCGCTGGCGCCCACATCGCGGGCGAGCGCATCGAACGTGAGCGGGGTGCCGGGGTCGGCCATCACGCGTTCGCACAGGGCCCGCAAGCGCTTGTCGGCGGGCATGGGCAGATCCAGCGGCAGCGGGGCGCTGCGGCGCAGCTCATCGAGGATCAGCATGGCCAGCGCTTGCTCGCGCGCGGCCGGCAGCGGCTGGCGGACGTCCATCGCTGCAATCAGCTCGCGCAGCAGCGGCGACACCTCCATGACGCGGCACTGCGCGAGCGTGCCCGTCACCACGGACGGGTCGGCATACAGCGTCCGCAGGAAGGCCGCCTCGACCACCCACACTTCGTGTTCGATGCCGGGCGGAATCCAGATCGCCCGCGAGGGCGGGACCACCCAGGCGGTGTCGCCGGCCTGCACGCGTAGCACGCTGTTGTGGCTGTACGCCACTTGCGCCCAGGGATGCGTGTGGCGCGGAAACCGCGTGTTGGCCTCCATCTGCCGCGTGTAGAGCCGTACTGGATGCGCCGCCGAGGGCGGCGTGCGGCCTTCGATATCGGTGGGCAGGAGGCGCTGTGGCATGGCGGGTTTGCGACAGAAACAGTCGGGCCAGTGTAAATGCGCCGGCGGGACTTGTCGAAGCCGGAGGTCGATGGCAGGCTATCGCCCGGCGTCGACGAGGGTGGGCGCCACACTAGAAAGCGGACCGCAGAAGCGGTCTCGACAAAAAACGCCGTTGCCCACGAGGCACGCGGCGACATGGGTGCGAACAATGCAAACGGGAAATCACACGCGCAGCCGGGGGGCGCGCGGGGCGATGGGGTGGTTGCGGCCGTGGGCCGCGCTTGCCGCGTGTGTGGCATGCATGGCTGCGTTGACAGCGCCGCCGGCCCACGCCGACATCAGCATCATCCAGTCTTTGCCGCTGTCCGGTACGCAAGCCGCGACGGGGCGGGCGCTCAATGCGGGCGCACGGCTGTATTTCGACTGGCTCAATCTCGATGGCGGCATTAACGGCGAGACCATCCGCCTGGTCGCCCGTGACGACGAGCAGAAGGTCGAGCAGACCGTTCGCAACGTGCGGGACATGGCCAAGATCGACAACCCGGTGGCGGCCCTTACCGTGGTCGGCACCGCCAATGTGGAAGCGCTCATGCGCAGCGGCGTGCTGACCGAAGCCAACCTGCCGCTGGTCGGCCCGGCCACCGGGGCCTCCAGCATGACCGGCGATCCGCTGGTGTTTCCCATCAAGGCCAGCTACCGGCAAGAGATCGACAAGATGGTGAGCGCGCTCGTCACCATTGGTGTCACGCGCATCGGCGTGCTGTATCAGGACGATGCGCTCGGCAAGGAGGTGCTGGCAGGCGTGGAGCGCGCGCTCAAGCCGTACAAACTCACGATGGGCGGTACGGCTTCGTACCCGCGCAATACGGCTTCGGTGAGCGCTGCCGTCGACAAGCTGCTCGGCGCCGATGTGCAGGCCATCTTCCTGGGCGCCACGGCCGAACCCGCCGCGCAGTTCATCAAGCAATACCGCGCGCGCGGTGGCGGTGCGCAACTGCTTGGGCTGTCGTCGATTGATCCGGGCATTCTGCTCAAGGTGGCCGGCATCGATGCGGTGCGCGGCTATTCGCTGGCGCTCGTGATGCCCAACCCCGGCAAGGGCGTGAACCCGGTCATCCGCGAATTCAACCGCGCACGCGCGGCCGTGGGCGCAAAGGATGTCGAACTGTCGTTCCGCGCGGTGGAAGGCTTTGTGGCCGCCAAGGTGCTGGCCGAAGCAGTGCGCCGCGCCGGCCCCAAACCCACGCGCGACCAGGTGCGCCGCGAGTTGGCCCATCTGCGCAACTTCGACGTGGGTGGCGGATTTGTGGTGGATTTTTCCGACCGCACGCGTCCTGGTTCGCATTATGTGGAGTTGGGGGTGGTGGGGCCGAATGGGCTGGTGATTCAGTAACGCTGGGCGCGTGAAGCTTGTTGTGCTGAATGGCAGGGTTGGGAGCGAGGAGGAAGGGGGGGGCTTTGTTGGTGGTGCATCCCTTGTTTCATCCCCTGCCGGGGCTGACTCACTTTCTTTGGTCTTGCCCAAAGAAAGTAAGCAAAGAAATGCGCGCCCGAGATGGCGAAAGATTCCTTCAATTTCCGTAACCGGGCGGAGGCGGGGAAAACTCGCTGCGCTCAGACAGTTCCCCGCCTTTTTTCCGCCCGCTTACGAAAATTGAAGGCGCCATCTAGGGCAGGAAAGTCAAAGGACAAAAGCCACACCAACTAAGCGCACGCCCAAACGACAAGGCCAACCTCACGATGGGGTTGGCCTTTTTCTTTTGACGTTGAGCCCTTGATGGCGCCTTGAATTTTTGTGAGCGGGCGGATCAAGGAAGGAGGCTGTCTGAGCGCAGCGAGTTTGCCTCCTTCCCCGCCCGGTCACACAAATTCAAGGGGAAGTCGCCATCTCGGGCGCGCCTTTCTTTTGCTTACTTTTCTTTGGCAAGACAAAGAAAAGTGAGTCGGTCCCGGCAGGGAACGAAAGGTGAGTGGACCACAAAAAATCCAGAGGAAACAAAAAGCCAAAAAGCAAAACGCCCCTCAGAGAGATACCCCCTCCGAGAGGCGTTCCTTCAATCCAAAAGCCCGTCAGGCCACAGGCGCCGTGCCCGCGCCATGCTCATGCCTGCCAGCCGGCTTGACGATCGCCAGCGTGGCAATCAACCCGCACAGGGCAGCGAACGACACCCACACGCCGGGCATGGCCTTGTTGCCCGTCTCGTGGATCAGCCATGTGGCAATCGCCGGGGTAAAGCCGCCGAAGATGGCCGTGGCGAGGCTGTATGCCAACGAAAAACCGGTGGTACGCACTTCCGGCGGCATGATTTCAGTGAGCGTGACGACCATCGCGCCGTTGTAGCTGCCATAGAGGAACGACAGCCACAGCAGCACGATCAGCATGCGTGCGAACGACGGTGCGCTCACCAGCCACTGCATCGCCGGGTACGCCGTCACCAGCATCAGCACGGTAAAGAGGATCAGCAGCGGGCGGCGGCCGACGCGGTCGGACACGGCGCCCATCACCGGCAGCCAGAAGAAGTTCGAGGCGCCCACGCACAGCGTGACGATCAGGCTGTCCATGTCCGACAGGTGCAGCACGCTCTTGCCGAAGGTCGGCGTGTAGGCGGTGATCAGGTAGAACGACACCGTGGTCATCACGACCATCAGCGTACCCGCGCCCACCAGGCGCCAGTTTTGGCCCATCGAGCGGAACACGGCGCGCAGGTCCGGGCGGTGCTTGCGCTTCTGGAATTCTTCCGTCTCTTGCAGCGAACGGCGGATGATGAACAGGAACGGCACAATCAGGCAGCCGATCAGGAACGGCACGCGCCAGCCCCATGCGCTCATCTCAGACGGCGGCAGCAGGTACGACATCAGCACGCCCAGCAGCGCGGCAAACATGACCGCCACCTGCTGGCTGGCCGACTGCCAGCTCACGAAGAAGCCCTTCTTGCCTGGGGTGGCGATTTCGGCCAGGTAGACCGACACACCGCCCAACTCCACGCCAGCCGAGAAGCCCTGCAGCAACCGGCCGATCAGCACCAGCAGCGGCGCCGCCAGCCCGATGGTGGCGTAGCCCGGCACCAGCGCGATCAGCAGCGTGCCGCAGGCCATGAGCGCCAGCGTGACGATCAGCCCCGTGCGACGGCCGTGACGGTCGATGTACGCGCCCAGGAAGATTGCGCCCAGCGGCCGCATCAGGAAGCCGGCACCGAAGGTCACGAGCGACAGCATCAGCGAGAGGAACTCGTTGCCGGCGGGGAAGAAGGTGTCGGCAATGGCCTTGGCGTAATAGCCATAGACCATGAAGTCGTACATCTCCAGGAAGTTGCCGCTAACCACCCGGAAGACGGTGCGGGCCTTGGATTCGTTGGGGTTGGAGGTATGCATGATGGTTCTCACTGAACAGCTTGGGTACAACGTGCGGGCGAGCCGGACAGCGCGCTGCGGGCCGCCTCATAAAAGGTGGTGATGTGATACGGCGTGCTCGACGGCATGTCGGCGCGCAGGCGCTGGCCGGCGGGGTCGACCACTTCGTTCCAGCCTTGCGCATGCAGGAAGCGCGCAGACCACGCCGGCAGAAGGCGCGCGAGCATGGCGCCCTGCGTTTCGGTGCAGAGCGCGAGCGCGCGGCCGTATTCCGTCTGCGCCCAGATGCGCTGGCTGGCGTCGCGCATCGTGCCGTCCAGATTGAGCGCCAGGCACACGCCCTGCGTCTCGGCATCCACGCCATCGGCGCAGGCGGCATCCACTGCGCGGGCGAGGGTTTCGGCCAGGCGGCGGCCGGCTTCGGACCGCGTGAAGACAACGGCGTGTCCTCGCACGAGATAAAACCATTCGAACTGGTGACCGGGTTCGATGCGGTTGTCGGTGCTGGCCTCGTCAACCGGCAACTCGGTGATGCTGCCCGTACGCGTATCGATGAAGCGCGCAAGGATGCCCTCGGCCAGCGTGCGCACGCCCGCCTCGGCCCAGGCGGGCGGTTCGTCCAGCGCGGCGGAGGCCAGGTACGCCTCGGTCAGATGCATCACCGGGTTCTGCGCGACACCGGCCAGCGTGGTGCTGAACGTGCCGTCCATGGATGCGACCGGCAGCGGTTGGGCTCCGGCCCGCGCAAAGCGGCGCGTGATCACATCGTGCGCGTCGTGCATCAGCGCGGCGGCACGCGGGTCGTCACTCACGGCCAGCCAATGTGCGGCGGCAAACAGCACAAAGGCGTGCGTATACAAATCCTTCGTGGTGTCGTGCGGGGCCAGCGCGCTGTCGATCGCAAACAGCCAGCCGTCGTGGATCGTGTCGCGAAAGCGGGTGTCCAGCGCATGGCACAGCGCGGCGGCGCGTTCGGCGCAGAGATCGCGATGTCGCTCGGAGAGTTGCGTGGCACGCGCGAAGGTATACAACTGCCGCGCACACGCCATCGCCCGGTAGCGTGCGGTGGATGCCGGCACCAGCGCGCCGTTGTCGACGACGAGCGCCTCATAGCAGAGGCCGGCCTGAGCATTCCAGCCGGGGCCCAGCCACATGGGCAGCAGGACGTCGTCGTAGTAGCGGTCGAAGGATTCCAGCGCCGCCGCAATCGCGGCGGACGGTTCGGTCGTGGCCGTATCGGGCGGCGGGGGCGTGGAGGGTTGTGAAAGCATGTGCGCCGTGGTGATCGTGGCGGGCGCCGACCCATTCTCGTCGGGCCGGTTGCTCGTATCTGTTCTGTCCACCATAGGCGACGTACATCCGTTCTACCTGTGAACAGACCCGGGATTGTGCTCCAACTGGCGGCCCGACGCCACGCACAAGTGGGCCAATCCCGGTCGCGGTGCAGGGTTGTGGGTCCAATGAAAGGTTTTTGCAGGATGCTGCCTGGGCGTGGGTTGTGCGAAGATGAATCACCCCTGGCTCATCCCCTGGTCCTGCCCCGATCCATGCACCGTCGCGACCTGCTCAAGCAGTTGGCCGCCGGGCTGCTTGCCCTGGCTCCTGGTTTGTCCCGCAGCGCCACGCCCGGCACCGCCGCTGGCGCCTCCGAACCGTTTGACGAAGCCCGCCTGCTGGCGCGCGCTCGGACCTTGGCGGCACGGCCGTATCGGCCGCGCAGCACGCAGTTGCCTGCGCCGCTGGCTGCACTGAACTGGGACGGCTATCAATCGATTGGCTATCGCCCCGATCACGCCCTGTGGGCAGGACAGCACTTGCCGTTCGAGGCCAGGTTCTTCCACCTCGGGCTGTTCTTCAAGTCGGCCGTGCAGATGCACGAGGTGGTGGACGGTCAGGCTCGCCTGATCGCCTACGACCCCGCCATGTTCGATTACGGCCGGAGCGGACTGGCCCGCCAGGCGCTGCCGGCCGATCTTGGTTTCGCCGGTTTCCGGCTGACGACCAAGGCGGACCCGACGCGCGATGTGGCGGCCTTCCTGGGTGCCAGCTACTTTCGCGCCGTCGGCGGGCAGTGGCAATACGGTATGTCGGCGCGCGGCCTGGCGATTGACACGGGGTTACCTCGCGCAGAAGAGTTTCCGGATTTCACTGAATTCTGGCTGGTGCGCCCGGCCGCCGACGCCGATACGGTGCGCGTCTATGCGCTGCTCGATTCTCCGAGCGTGGCCGGCATCTACCGCTTTGACATCCGCCCCGGCGACACGCTCGTGATGGACGTGGCCGCCACGCTCTACGTGCGCAAGCCGATCGAGCGTCTGGGCATCGCCCCGCTGACCAGCATGTTCCTCTACGGCGAGAACGACCGCACCGACCGCGCCGGCGATCGCCACAGCGCTGCACGTCGCTGGCGCGCATCGGACTGGCGCCCGGAAATCCATGATTCCGATGGCCTGGCCATCTGGCGTGGCTCGGGCGAGTGGATCTGGCGGCCGCTGGCCAATCCGCCCGTGCTGCGCAGCCAGCGCTTTGCCGACGACAGCCCGCGCGGCTTCGGCCTGCTGCAGCGCGACCGCAATCCCGATCACTACCAGGATGACGGCGTGTTCTATGAGAAGCGCCCGAGCGTGTGGGTCGAGCCCACGCACGACTGGGGTGAAGGCGCGGTGGAACTGGTGGAGCTGTCGGCCAACGATGAAACATTCGACAACATCGTCGCGTTCTGGCGGCCGGCTGTTGCGCCGCATGCCGGGCAGGAGCTGGCGTTCGGCTATCGGCTGACGTGGGGCGCGCAACCCGCGGCGGCCTCACCGCTGGCGCGAGTGGTGGCGACGCGCACGGGCATTGGCGGCGTGGTGGGACAGCCGCGCAAATACTTCTCGTGGCGCTTCGTGGTGGACTTTGCCGGCGGCGAGCTGTCGCGGCTGGGGCGCAGCACGGCGGGGTCGACTGTGGAGCCTGTCATACGCGCCTCGCGCGGGCGGGTGGAGATTGCGTCGGCGCGGCCGCTGGCGAGCATCGATGGCGTCCGGGCGATGTTTGATGTGGTGCCGGATGCGAGCAATGCGCCGATTGAGTTGTTGCTGACGTTGCAGTCGGGGGAGCGGTTGCTTTCTGAGACTTGGGCGTATCAGTGGACGCCGCCGGTGGATCGGGGCGTGTGAGACTGGTTTCTTGGGGCGTCGGCTTTTATGGCTGGTGCCGGTCCATCCCTTGTTTCACCCCCTGCCGGGGGCGACTCACTTTCTTTGTCTTGCCAAAGAAAGTAAGCAAAGAAAGGCGCGCCCGAGATGGCGAAAGATTCCTTGAATTTATGTCGCAGGGAGGGAAGGGAGGCAAACTCGCTGCGCTCAGACAGGCCTCCCTTCTTTTCCTCCCTGCAACAGAAATTCAAGGCGCCATCAAGGGCATCAACGGCCAAACCGTCGCTGCCTTTGGTCAGTTGGTTAGTCGCGGGGCGGTGTCTTGCTGAACTTCTTTGCCATTTCTGCCCAGCCTTCGGGGCCCAGCTTTTCCATCGTCGCGATATTGCGTTCGTAGATGTCCGCTGCGTCGGGCACGGCTGCGGCGGCGCGGGCGATGCTGTCTTCGCGCAGCAGATGCAGGATGGGGAGGGGCGCGCGGTTGGTGGCGTTGGCGATGTCGTCAGGCTCTGCGTCGGCGAAGACGAATTCGGGGTGGAAGCTGGCCAGTTGCAGTTCGCCTTCGTAGCCAGCCTTGGCGAGCACGGATTCAGCCCGCTCCGTGAGCGAATGGAAATCGAGGAAGTCGGCAAGGGCGGGGACGATCAGCAACGTGGTGTCGATCTGTGCGGCGGGGGTGGCGTGCAGCAGGTCCGCTTCGGCACGCAGGTGGTCGAGCACGTCGCCGTCCATCGTGGCGCGGCTGACGACGTATCGAACCTGCCGCTTGACGTGGACGGCCTTGGCGAAGGGGCAGAGGTTCAGACCAATGACGGCGTCTTCCAACCAGCGCTGTACCGTCGCGACATGAAGGGCGGCGGCGTTTGCGTCCAAGTTGACGGCATCGGCGGGGGGATCCAGCAGGACGAAATCGGGGGCGTGGTCAGACACGGCGTGCGGGCAGGGAAGAGACAGCGGGCAGTGTAGTCGATGGGTCGGGAGCGTTTCTTGCGACGGTGTAGACGTTGTGATTTGCAACGTCCGGCGCGCGCCGTTGATGTGCGCCGAGATCACTTCGGGTGCCTCGTGCGCCGCTTATGTGGTCCGTCCATTCCGTGTTTTTGTAAAAGAAGGAGCTCAACCATGATTGAACTGCGCCTGAAAACCGCCCTTGCCGTTGCCGCCACGTTTGCTGCGTCGGCTGCTTTCGCACAGATGACGCCGGCACCGCAGACTTCACCGCAGACCACCGGCACCGTGCAGACCGCCCCGCAAGACGGGCCGGCCACTTCGTCGTCTGACCCGCTGGTTCAGAAGCGCATTGACGACAAGGCTGCAAGCGACGAGTACAAGGCTCGCAAGGCCGACGCCAAGGCTGCCTACAAGGAAGAAAAGAAGGCTGCCAAGGCCAACCGCAAGGCCGAGAAGAAGGAGGCTCGCGCCAAGCGCAAGGAAGCGATGAGCGAACAAGGCGGCCCCGCCCAGACGCCGAACAGCGAAGGCAAGTAAGCCCTTGTCTCGCTCATGAAAAAAGGCGACCTTCGGGCCGCCTTTTTTTTGGGCTCATTGTGCGCCTTCAGTGAGCACGCGCGGTCGGCAGGCGGACCTGCGCGACGGCCATTTCCCACTGGGCGATGCGATGCGCCGCCTCGTCGCGGCTGATGACCGGGTGGAACGTGCGCGAGGCACGCCATTGCTGGGCGACTTCCGCTTCATCACGATAGAAGCCGGTTGCGATGCCCGCCAGGTAAGCCGCGCCGAGCGCCGTTGTCTCGATGATCTCCGGGCGCACCACCGGAATACCCAGCAAATCTGCCTGGAACTGCAGCAGCAGGTTGTTTGCCGAGGCACCGCCATCGACGCGCAGTTCCGAGATGGTGGAAACGGCATCGCGCGTCATGGCCTGCAGCAGTGCCGTGCTTTGGAAGGCGATGGATTCGAGTGCCGCACGAGCGATGTGGCCGATGGTGGTGCCGCGTGACAGGCCCACGATGGCGCCCTGCGCGGTGGGATCCCAGTACGGCGCCCCTAGGCCCGTGAACGACGGCACGAATACCACACCGCCGGAATCGGGCACCGAGGCGGCCAGGCCTTCGACGTCTGCCGAACGCTGGATGGCGCGCAGGCCATCGCGCAGCCACTGCACGACCGCCCCGCCCACAAACACACTGCCTTCGAGCGCGTAGCTGCGCTTCGTGCCGCTCTGGCAGGCGGCTGTGCTGATCAGGCCGTTGTGCGACTGGACTGCCTTGTCGCCGGTGTTGAGCAGCATGAAGCAGCCGGTGCCGTAGGTGTTCTTGGCCATGCCGGGCTTGAAGCAAGCCTGACCGAACAACGCAGATTGCTGGTCGCCGGCAATGCCGCCGATCGTGAGCGAGGCGCCCAGCCAGTCGGCATCGGTCTGCCCAAATTGATACGCGGATGGATGCACCTCGGGCAACAGGCTCGGGTGAATGTCCAGCGCGCGCATCAGATCCGCGTCCCATTCGCCCGTGTGGATGTTCCACAGCATCGTGCGGGACGCGTTCGATACGTCGGTCACATGGAGGCGGCCGCGTGTGAGTTGCCAGACGAGCCAGCTGTCGATGGTGCCGAAGGCGAGTTCGCCACGCGCGGCGCGCTCGCGGGCGCCATCCACGTGGTCAAGAATCCAGCGCAGCTTGGTGGCGGAAAAATACGGGTCGATGATCAGGCCGGTGCGCTTGCGCACCTCGTCTTCCAGGCCCTCGGCGCGCAGGCGCTCGCAGATGGCTTCGGTGCGGCGGTCCTGCCAGACGATGGCGTTGAAGATCGGTTTGCCTGTGGCGCGCTCCCACACCATGGTGGTTTCGCGCTGGTTGGTGATGCCGAGCGCGGCCATGTCGGCGGCGGAGAGCTTCGCTTGTTCAAGTGCGGCGCGGCAGGTGGCGAGCTGGCTGTTCCAGATGTCGAACGGATCATGCTCCACCCAGCCGGGCTGCGGAAAATGCTGGGGAAACTCCTGCTGGGCGCTGGCGACGATCTGGCCGGCGCGGTTGAAGACGATGGCGCGTGAGCTGGACGTGCCCTGGTCGAGCGCGAGGAGGTATTCCATAAGGCAGATTCAGGTGACCGCCGGGCCGGAGTGAACCTGTCCGGCGGTGGGTAAAACGGAAGCAGGCATGGTAGCCCGCCGGCCGATGTTTGGTCGACCGGCGGGCATGCGAATTAACGTACCTTGCCGGCCTTCCAGGCTGCGAGCAGCTTGTCGTAGGCCACCGTCTCACCCTTCGGACGCTCGTTGTCGAGCTTCTTCCAGGGGGCGTGTTCGGTCGACAGCCACTTCGACGGATCGCTTTCCGGGTTCAGCTTCGGCGCGCAGTTCTTCATGCCGGCGCGCTGCAGGCGGCCCATAACCTGGTCCATTTCCTTGGCCAGGTTGTCCATCGCGCCTTGCGGCGTCTTCTCGCCCGTGACGGCCGTGGCGACGTTCTTCCACCAGAGCTGCGCCAGCTTCGGATAGTCGGGCACGTTGTTGCCGGTCGGCGTCCAGGCCACGCGGGCCGGGCTGCGGTAGAACTCGATCAGGCCGCCGTACTTGGCCGCGTTCTTGGTGAAGTAGTCGCTGTGGATATCGGAGTCACGAATGAACGTGAGACCGGTGATCGACTTCTTGAGCGACACCGTCTTCGACGTGACGAACTGGGCGTACAGCCACGCAGCCGAGCGGCGCTCGAACGGGGTGGATTTGAAGAACGTCCACGAGCCGACGTCCTGGTAGCCGTTCTGCATGCCGTCTTTCCAGTACGGGCCGTGCGGCGACGGGGCCATGCGCCACTTCGGCGAGCCGTCGGCGTTCACGACCGGGCCCGGCTTGGTCATCGGCGCGGTGAAGGCGCTGTACCAGAACACCTGCTGGGCGATGTGGCCTTGTGCGGGCACCGGGCCGGCTTCGTTGAAGGTCATGCCGGTCGCTTCAGGCGGGGCGTACTTCTTCATCCAGTCGATGTACTTCGTGAGGGCGTACACCGCGGCCGGGCTGTTGGTGGCGCCGCCGCGCGAGACCGATGCGCCCACCGGAGTGCATTTGTCCTTGTCATCCACGCGGATGCCCCATTCGTCCACCGGCAGGCCGTTCGGGATGCCCTTGTCGGCGGAGCCGGCCATCGACAGCCATGCATCGGTAAAGCGCCAGCCGAGCGACGGATCCTTCTTGCCGTAGTCCATGTGGCCGTAGACGCGCTTGCCGTCGAGCTCCTTCACGTCGTTGGTGAAGAAGTTGGCGATGTCTTCATAGGCCGTCCAGTTGACGGGCACGCCCAGGTCGTAGCCGTACTTCGCCTTGAACTTGTCCTGCAGGTCCTTGCGGGCGAACCAGTCAGCGCGGAACCAGTACAGGTTGGCGAACTGCTGGTCGGGCAACTGGTACAGCTTGCCGTCGGACGCGGTGGTGAAACTCGTGCCGATGAAATCCTTCAGGTCCAGGCCCGGGTTGGTGAACTCCTTGCCTTCACCCGCCATGTAATCGGACAGCGGCATGATCACGCCGTAGCGGTAGTGTGTGCCGATCAGGTCGGAGTCGGAAATCCAGCCGTCATAGATGCTCTTGCCCGATTGCATCGAGGTCTGCAGTTTTTCGACGACATCGCCTTCCTGCATGATGTCGTGCTTGACCTTGATGCCGGTGATTTCTTCGAAGGCCTTGGCCAGCGTCTTCGATTCATACGCATGCGTGTCGAGCGTTTCCGACACGACGTGGATTTCGGTTACGCCCTTGGCCTTGAGCTTGGCGGCGGCGTCCATGAACCACTTCATTTCCGCCATCTGCTTGTCTTGCGACAGCGTGCTGGGCTGGAATTCGCTGCTGATCCACTTCTTGGCTTCGGCTTCGCCGGCATGGGCTGCGCCGACTGCCAGGGCGCTTGCCAGTGCGATGGCACTGATCTGAAGCGTCATGCGCCAGGATGTTTTCATCGGTATCTCCTCGTGCTTTTTGTTCTCCCCGCAGCGAAAACATCCGACATTCCGACGCGGGGAGCGTGGTGGAATGCGTGTGCCCACAAGGGCGTGGAAGCGCGGCATTCTGCCGAGACTTCCGGTCCTGCGTAATCGAGGTCGCCTTCTAACTCAGCCGCGCCACATCACGATGATCAGCACCACCATCGAGGCGATGAAGCCGCCCCAGGCGCTGGTCTCTTCCGACGTGAGCCCAACCCAGACCAGGTTGATATAGGCCGCGGTCAGCAAGCCAATGAAGAGGCGGTCGCCGCGCGTGGTGGCAATGGGCAGGAAGCCCTTGCGCTCCACCGTCGGGCGGGCCACTTCCCACACCGTCATGCTGGCCAGCATCAAGGCGATGCAGCCAAAGAAGATCGCCACTTCGGGCGTCCAGGCCATCCAGCTGAACATGGCTGTGTCTCCCGTTCTTGTTTTAGACGCGGCCCATCGCGAAACCCTTCGCGATGTAGTTCCGCACAAACCAGATCACCAGCGCACCCGGAATGATCGTCAGCACACCGGCTGCAGCCAGCACGCCCCAATCCATGCCCGAGGCCGACACCGTGCGCGTCATCACCGCGGTGATGGGTTTGGCATCGACCGAGGTGAGCGTGCGCGCGAGCAGCAGTTCCACCCAGCTGAACATGAAGCAGAAGAACGCCGTCACACCCACGCCTGCCTTGATGAGGGGCAGGAAGATCTTCAGGAAGAACTTGGGGAAGCTGTAGCCGTCGATGTAGGCCGTCTCGTCAATCTCACGCGGGATGCCCGACATGAAGCCTTCGAGAATCCACACCGCCAGCGGCACGTTGAACAGCATGTGCGCCAGCGCCACGCCCAGGTGCGTGTCCATCAGGCCGACCGTCGAATACAGCTGGAAGAAGGGCAGCAGGAACACCGCGGGCGGCGTCATGCGGTTCGTCAGCAGCCAGAAGAACATGTGCTTGTCGCCCAGGAAGCGGTAGCGCGAGAAGGCGTAGGCCGCCGGCAGCGCTACCACGGTCGAGAGCACCGTGTTCATCGTCACGTAGATGATGGAGTTGATGTAACCCCAGTACCACGACGGGTCGGTGAAGATGATCTTGTAGTTGTCGAACGTGACGAGCTTCGGCCAGATCGAGAAGCCGGCCAGCGTCTCCTCGTTGGTCTTGAGTGACATGCTCAGCATCCAGTACAGCGGCAGCACGGCAAATGCCACATACACCGCCAGCGTGATCGCGCGGGCGATCTTGCGCTGGTGTTCGTTGTTGTTGTTCTTACGCATGGTCGTCTCCCACGGCCGTGCTCGCGCTGCCCATGCGTTGCATCCAGTTGTAGAGGACGAAGCAGAACAGCAGGATGATGAGGAAGTACACGATCGAGAATGCTGCCGCCGGGCCCAGGTCGAACTGACCTACCGCCTTCTGCGTCAGGTACTGCGACAGGAACGTCGTCGCGTTGCCCGGGCCGCCGCCGGTCAGCACGAACGGCTCGGTGTAGATCATGAAGCTGTCCATGAAGCGCAGCAGCACGCCGATCATCAGCACGCCGCGCATCTTCGGCAGCTGGATGTAGCGGAAAACGGCCAGGCGGCTGGCGCCGTCAATCTCGGCGGCCTGGTAGAACGCATCCGGAATCGAGCGCAGGCCGGCATACGCCAGCAGCGCCACCAGCGGCGTCCAGTGCCACACGTCCATGATGAGCACGGTGATCCACGCATCGAACGAATGCGACGTGTAGTTGTAATCGATGCCCATCTGGTTGAGCCAGTAGCCGGCCAGGCCGATATCGGAGCGCCCGAAGATCTGCCAGATGGTGCCCACCACGTTCCAGGGAATCAGCAGCGGCATGGCCAGCACCACCAGTGCGGCCGAAGCCTTCCAGCCCTTGGAGGGCATCGACAGCGCCAGGCCGATGCCCAGCGGAATTTCCACGGCCAGCACGCACAGCGAGAAAATCAGCTGGCGCGTGAGCGCGTCCTGCAGATCGCCGTCGCGCAGGATCTGGCGGAACCAGTCCACGCCCACGAACACGTGCTGCTCGGGGCTGATGATGTCCTGCACCGAGTAGTTCACCACCGTCATCAGCGGCAGGATGGCGGAGAACGCCACGCACAGGAACACCGGCAGGATCAGGAACCACGCCTTGTTGTTGAGCGGCTTGTTCATCGGCCGATCCTCTCGTCATTGCTGTAGTACAGCGTCTGCGGCGCATCCAGGCGCAGCCACACGCGCGATTCGGTCACGGACACTTCGTTGGGCAGCTTGGCCTTGATCGGCAGTCCGTTGCCTTCACCGAGGCTGGCGGTCAGCAACTGGTGCGTACCCAGTTGCTGCACCTGATGGACGCTGGCGGCGACGGTGCCGACTTCGCCGGGTGCGGCCAGTTGCACGAATTCCGGCCGAATGCCGAGCTTGAGCGAACCGTTTGCGTTCTTGAGCGTGGCGAGCGTGTCCCGCCCCACCGACAGGCGCTGGCCGCCCAGCGCAATCACATCGCCATCCACCGTCACCGGGTAGAGGTTCATGCCCGGGCTACCGATGAAGTAGCCGACGAACGTATGGTCCGGCCGCTCGAACAGCGCTTCCGGCCCGCCTTGCTGCACGACCTTACCTTCGGTCATGACGACCACCTCGTCGGCAAAGGTCAGCGCTTCCACCTGGTCGTGCGTCACGTAGATCAGTGTGAGCTTGAGCTGCTGGTGAATCTTCTTGAGCTGGCGACGCAGTTGCCATTTCAGGTGCGGATCGATGACGGTGAGCGGCTCGTCGAACAGGATGGCCGCCACGTCCTTGCGTACCAGGCCGCGGCCCAGCGAGATCTTCTGTTTGGCGTCGGCCGCCAGACCTGAGGCGCGGCGCTTGAGCGCGTGCTGCAGCTCGAGGATCTCGGCCACTTCCTCCACGCGCTTCTTCACTTCGGCTTCCGGCGTCTTGCGGTTGCGCAGCGGGAAGGCGAGGTTGTCGAACACGGTCATCGTGTCGTAGATGACCGGGAACTGGAACACCTGCGCGATGTTGCGCTCGCGCGGGCTGGCGTGCGTGACGTCACGGTCGTCAAACAGCACCTGCCCTTCGGACGGCGTCAGCAACCCCGAGATGATGTTCAGCAGCGTGGACTTGCCGCAGCCCGACGGACCGAGCAGGGCATACGCACCGCCGTCGCGCCAGGTCATGTTCATGGGCTGCAGCGCGTAGTCGCTCAGGTTTTGCGGATCGGGGCGGTAGCTGTGCCCCAGGTTGCGGAATTCAATGCGTGCCATGTGCGCCTCCCTGCTTGGGCGCGCTCACCAGCTTGCCCGCATCGTCGAACAGGAACAGTTCGGCGGGATCGACAAACACGTCCAGCGTCGCTCCCAGTTCGAATTCATGCACGCCCGGCAACTGCGCGACCAGGCCAATGCTGCTTGTCTGGCCAGCGGCGTGCGCGCGCACGTGCAGATACGTTTCGGAGCCAGACAGCTCGGCCAGCTCCACCGTGCCCGGCAGCGCGACGGCACCACCGTTGCGCGGCGCCAGGCGGATGTGGCTCGGACGCAGGCCGATGCGGCACCGCGTGCCAGCGGCCATCGGCAGCGGGCGCGTCCATGCAACGTCAATGCCTTGTGGCAGGCGGATCTGGTTGCCTTCCACCACGGTGGCGTCCAGCACGTTCATCGGCGGGTCGTTGAAGATGGCCGCGGCGTCAACCGACACCGGCACTTCGTACATGTCGAGCGTCGGGCCGTCCTGCAGCACGCGGCCTTCATGCATGACGACGGTGTGGCCGCCGAGCAGCAGCGCTTCCTGCGGTTCCGTGGTGGCGTACACGACCGTCGTCCCGCCGTCGGCAAAGAGCGATGCCAGCTCGGCGCGCAGTTCTTCGCGCAGCTTGTAGTCGAGGTTGACGAGCGGCTCGTCCAGCAGTACCAGCGGCGCCCGCTTGACGAGTGCCCGGGCCAGCGCGCAGCGTTGCTGCTGTCCACCGGACAGCTCGGCTGGCAGGCGCTGCAGCAGATGGTCGATGTGCAGCTTGGAGGCGACGGCCCGCACGCGCGTGTCGATCTCGCCCTTGTTGGTGCCCTGCAGGCGCAGCGGCGAGGCGATGTTGTCGTACACCGTCATCGCCGGGTAGTTGATGAATTGCTGGTACACCATCGCCAGATTGCGATCGCGCACTCCCACGCCCGTCACGTCCTTGCCGTCGACCAGTACGCGGCCGGTGGTCGGCCGATCCAGCCCGGCCATGATGCGCATCAATGTGGTCTTGCCGGCTTGCGTCGGCCCGAGCAGCACATTGATCGCGCCGGGCGCCAGCCGCAGGCTGGTCGGGTACAGATGCGTCTGCGCCCCGACCATGGCCGTAACCTGGTCCAGTTCCAGAATCAATTGATGTCTCCCGTCTTACTGCTTTGATTTCTTTGATGTCTTGAATCGGGCGCCTAGCCCCCGGTGGTTCAGGGCGCCCGTTCCGCAACTGGAGCGGTCCCACCTTCCGGCAGATGCCGCGCCAGCCAGCCTTCCAGGCGGCTGCAATCGGCATCGCTGGCGTGCAGGCCCAGCTTGGTCCGCCGCCACAGGATGTCCTGCGCCGTACGGGCCCATTCGTGTTCGATCAGGTAACGGATTTCGGCTTCATACAGGCCAGGCGTCACTTCGGCGCCCAGCTCTTCGAGCCGCGTGGCGCCTGCGAGCAGCGTGTTGATGCGGGTGCCGTACTGGTGGGCGTAGCGCAGTGCCAGTTGGGTGGGCATCCACGGCAAACGTTTTTGCAGGCGCGTCACAAAATCGTCGAAGGTGTATTCGGCAACCAGCTGCCCCGGCGCTTCCAGATCACCGCCCGGCAGCGATGCGGTAGCCGTCCACGATGGCTTGCCGGCCAGCGGCAGATGCGGGGCCAATTGATCCAGGGCTTCTTCGGCCAACTTGCGGTAGGTCGTGATCTTGCCGCCCCACACGTTGATGAGCGGCGCGCTGGCGCTATCGGCGCCGGTCTCGCATTCGACCAGGTAATCCCGCGTGATAGCCGAAGCATTGGCCGCGCTGTCGTCCAGCAGCGGCCGTACACCCGAATAGCTCCACACCACGTCGGCTGGCGTGAGCTGCTGGGTGAAATAGCGGCTGGCCATTTCGCACAGGTATTGGATTTCGCCGGCATCGATGGCCACTTGGTCCACCGAGCCCTTGTATTCCAGGTCCGTCGTGCCGATCAGCGTGAAATCGTTTTGGTACGGGATCGCAAACACGATCCGCCCGTCCGGGTTCTGGAAGATGTAGGCGAACGGGTGATCGAACATCCGCCGCACCACGATGTGGCTGCCCTTGATCAGCCGCAGGCCGCGCGTGCTCGGAAGCGCGTGCGCGGAGCGCGCGAATTCCGCGGCCCACGGCCCGGCCGCATTGACGATCGCCTTTGCGCGCACCGAGCGGATACCGTCCGGGCCGGCCAGCGAGGCGTGCCAGCCACCAGCGCGGCGCTCGGCGTTCAGGCAGCGCGTGCGGGTGAGAATCTGCGCGCCGCGATCCGCCGCATCGCGGGCGTTGAGGACCACCAGGCGGGCATCGTCCACCCAGCCGTCGGAATAGACGAAGCCACGCGTATAGCCCGCCTTGAGCGGCTGACCCGCCGGATGCCGCGCCAGCTTGATCGATTCCGAGCCCGGCAGGAAACGCCGACGCGCCAGATGGTCATACAGGAAGAGGCCTGCACGGATCATCCATGCTGGGCGCTGCGCGGCATCGTGCGGCATCACAAATCGCAGCGGCCACATGATGTGCGGCGCCATGCGCAGCAGCACCTCGCGCTCCTGCAGCGCCTTGCGCACCAGGCTGAATTCGTAATATTCGAGGTACCGCAGCCCGCCGTGGATCAGCTTGGTCGATGCCGAAGAGGTGTGCTGGGCCAGGTCGTCTTTTTCACACAAGACCACCGACAGGCCACGGCCCACGGCATCACGGGCGATACCGACCCCGTTGATGCCGCCTCCGACCACCAGCAGATCACAGTCCAGATGCGACGCGTCAGTGAGTTGCATGGGTTTGAATCTGTTGATTTTCGCGCCTTTCCTTGCGAATAGTGACGCGTTGGCGGATAGTTTAGTGAAGGGTGAAAATAAAGCAACATAGGGAATCGCCTAATCCGCTCACATGTGTTCGTTTGTGTTCATTTCGTGACTTGATGCTTCCGCGACACCGCCAGATCCTCGAATACGTCCGTCAACACGGCGATGCCTCCGTCGATGCGCTCGCCCGCGTGCTGGGCGTCACGACGCAAACCATCCGTCGCGATATCCGTCAGCTCGAAGATGAGCGCCTCCTGGCGCGCTACCACGGCGGCGTCGGCCTGCCGTCGTCGGTCGAAAACATCGATTACGACCAGCGCCAGGTTCTGCACATCGACGCCAAGCGCCGCATCGCCGAGGTCGTTGCGCGCCACGTCGAGCCTGGCCGCTCGCTCATCATCAATATCGGCACCACGACCGAAGAGGTTTCCAAGGCGCTCGTCGGCCCGAATGGCCCGCGTGGCTTGCGCGTGATCACCAATAACCTGAACGTCGCGTCGATTCTTTCCGGCAGCCCGGACGCCGAAGTCATCGTTGCCGGCGGTCTCGTGCGCAACCGCGACCGCGGCATCGTCGGCGAAGCCACGATCGACTTCATGAAGCAGTTCCGCGTTGACATCGGCATCATCGGCGTCTCCAGCATCGACGAAGACGGCACGCTGCTCGACTACGACTACCGTGAAGTCCGCGTCGCCCAGTCCATCATCGAGCAGTCGCGCGAAGTCTGGCTCGTGGCCGATCACTCCAAGTTTGGCCGCCGCGCAGTCGTCCGTCTGGGCCATGTCTCGCAGATCGACAAGTTCTTCACCGACATCCCCGTGCCGGAGCCGATGGCCGAAGTCCTCCGCGCCGCCGAGGTCGACGTGATCGTCGCCAGCGAAACGCGCTGACGTTGGATCAGGCTTTCCTGCAGTCTTTGCCTGCTCGACTACAGTGAAATGGCAAGGCGCGCACCTTGCGTGCCCCTTGTCATCCAGACTCGTCATACGGAGAGCATCGTGAGCAAGCACTCACATGCGGCAATCCTTTCGATCTTCGCGCGCATTGTCACCGAACATATCGCCGTGCTGCGTCAGGCGCTTGCCAAGCTGGCGGCGCCGGATCCCAGTCACGAAGATCTTCACCAGTTCCGTGTCACCCTGCGCCGACTACGCTCAGCCTGGGTGACCTTTGCGCCGGTTCTGCCAACAAGCTTTGTCGACCAGTGGAAACCTCGCCTGCGGGCGCTCGCCGCTTCGACCGGCCCTGTCCGGGAGTGGGATGTGCTGCTCTCAGATTGGTTGCCCGCTGTCCGGGAGGTCCTCGCCGATAGTGACGAGACCGCTCGTGTATGGCTAGAGGAGGCGGTTATCAAGTCCCAACAGGCGCGCGACCGCGCTTGGGAAGCGTTGCGCGCCGAATTGGCATCGCCGAATGTGCGCCGAGCGCTGCTTGAACTGGAAGAGGGAGTCGCTGGCTTCCATACAGAAGGCGACCCGGAGCGGCATCGCCGCTTTGCCCGGGCCCGGGCCCGGGCGCTCCAGAAGAAGCTGATCCGCCGAGGGCGCCGCCCCAAGCGCTCGTCTGCGCCCCGGCTACATCGAGCCCGCATCGCCGCAAAGCAGTGGCGCTATTTATATGAGGCGTTCTACCCGGCGCTCGGCGCCCACGCGGGCAAGCGCTACCGGAAGCATTTGCGCAATGTCCAGGACGCCTTGGGCGAGGTGCACGATGCGAGTGTCTCTCTCGACAGCGTGGCAGCCTTATTGGAGGTGCCGCCCCCACTTCCTATAGTGAGCGCCTTTCACAAGCGCGCCCGCAGGGCGCGAAAGCGGGCCGCCGAGGAACTCCGCTGGGTGCGATCGCATACAGCGCAGTAGCCTCCCGAAAGTGCAGAAAAGACCCTATGGATAGAAAGGGCTTGCGCTGCTCCATAAACCCGCCTATAGTTCGCCCCTCGCTGCAAAACACAGCGCCGAAACGTAAGTGACGGTGGTGGTGTTGGGTGGTGGAGAAGCAGGAGTGGAGCGGGTTTGCGGTCGATTGGGTGGTTGGCGATTGGCTGGGGATTCGGTGGTGGTTGGCGGCGCGTTGGTGGATAAAAAATCTTCGACGAGTTGTTGACAGCGACGAAAAAGCTCTGCATAATCTCGTTTCTCTGCTGCAGACAACGCAGCGACGCGGTGAACAAAGTTGATCGCGAAGTTCTTTAACAAGCAAACAGCCGATAAGTGTGGGCGCTTAATACTGGGTGCGGCGGATTTCGATCCGCTAGCTAACAAGTAATGAAGTGCTCGCACAGAAGTAAGGTTTGAACGAAAGTTCAAGTCAGATTCTGAGAGTGAGCGACCGCTCGTAAAGAGCGAAAACAGCAGATTGAACTGAAGAGTTTGATCCTGGCTCAGATTGAACGCTGGCGGCATGCCTTACACATGCAAGTCGAACGGCAGCATGATCTAGCTTGCTAGATTGATGGCGAGTGGCGAACGGGTGAGTAATACATCGGAACGTGCCCTGTAGTGGGGGATAACTAGTCGAAAGATTAGCTAATACCGCATACGACCTGAGGGTGAAAGTGGGGGACCGCAAGGCCTCATGCTATAGGAGCGGCCGATGTCTGATTAGCTAGTTGGTGAGGTAAAGGCTCACCAAGGCGACGATCAGTAGCTGGTCTGAGAGGACGATCAGCCACACTGGGACTGAGACACGGCCCAGACTCCTACGGGAGGCAGCAGTGGGGAATTTTGGACAATGGGCGAAAGCCTGATCCAGCAATGCCGCGTGTGTGAAGAAGGCCTTCGGGTTGTAAAGCACTTTTGTCCGGAAAGAAATGGCTCTGGTTAATACCTGGGGTCGATGACGGTACCGGAAGAATAAGGACCGGCTAACTACGTGCCAGCAGCCGCGGTAATACGTAGGGTCCAAGCGTTAATCGGAATTACTGGGCGTAAAGCGTGCGCAGGCGGTTGTGCAAGACCGATGTGAAATCCCCGAGCTTAACTTGGGAATTGCATTGGTGACTGCACGGCTAGAGTGTGTCAGAGGGGGGTAGAATTCCACGTGTAGCAGTGAAATGCGTAGAGATGTGGAGGAATACCGATGGCGAAGGCAGCCCCCTGGGATAACACTGACGCTCATGCACGAAAGCGTGGGGAGCAAACAGGATTAGATACCCTGGTAGTCCACGCCCTAAACGATGTCAACTAGTTGTTGGGGATTCATTTCCTTAGTAACGTAGCTAACGCGTGAAGTTGACCGCCTGGGGAGTACGGTCGCAAGATTAAAACTCAAAGGAATTGACGGGGACCCGCACAAGCGGTGGATGATGTGGATTAATTCGATGCAACGCGAAAAACCTTACCTACCCTTGACATGCCACTAACGAAGCAGAGATGCATTAGGTGCTCGAAAGAGAAAGTGGACACAGGTGCTGCATGGCTGTCGTCAGCTCGTGTCGTGAGATGTTGGGTTAAGTCCCGCAACGAGCGCAACCCTTGTCTCTAGTTGCTACGAAAGGGCACTCTAGAGAGACTGCCGGTGACAAACCGGAGGAAGGTGGGGATGACGTCAAGTCCTCATGGCCCTTATGGGTAGGGCTTCACACGTCATACAATGGTGCATACAGAGGGTTGCCAAGCCGCGAGGTGGAGCTAATCCCAGAAAATGCATCGTAGTCCGGATCGTAGTCTGCAACTCGACTACGTGAAGCTGGAATCGCTAGTAATCGCGGATCAGCATGCCGCGGTGAATACGTTCCCGGGTCTTGTACACACCGCCCGTCACACCATGGGAGTGGGCTTTACCAGAAGTAGTTAGCCTAACCGCAAGGAGGGCGATTACCACGGTAGGGTTCATGACTGGGGTGAAGTCGTAACAAGGTAGCCGTATCGGAAGGTGCGGCTGGATCACCTCCTTTAAGAGCGTGCATCCGACGTTAGGCGTCCACACTTATCGGTTTGTTTGATGTTACAGCCAAGGGTCTGTAGCTCAGGTGGTTAGAGCACCGTCTTGATAAGGCGGGGGTCGTAGGTTCAAGTCCTACCAGACCCACCAAGTTACGGACGGTGGAAGAAGTTCTCTGCCGTGACTGGGGGATTAGCTCAGCTGGGAGAGCACCTGCTTTGCAAGCAGGGGGTCGTCGGTTCGATCCCGTCATCCTCCACCATTACCTTTTGGTTACCAAACGCAAGCATCGACGCGGTGTCGATGGTGTTTGCGTTTGGCCTAGCCAAGACGAGCGTAAAAGTTCGGCTGTTCTTTAACAATATGGAATGTAGTAAAGGTGTCGCGGTGCGTTGATGAGGCGCACATATAAAACGCGACACTGGGTTGTGATTGTATCAACCAGTATTACCAGAGCAATCGATGAGATTGTCTTGGAATACGGCACAACGCGAGAACTCAGCCTATAGCGAGACATACTCGTTATAGGGTCAAGCGAATAAGTGCATGTGGTGGATGCCTTGGCGATTACAGGCGATGAAGGACGTAGTAGCCTGCGAAAAGCTGCGGGGAGCTGGCAAACGAGCTTTGATCCGCAGATATCCGAATGGGGAAACCCGGCCCGTATGGGTCATCTGTTACTGAATACATAGGTAACAGAAGCGAACGCAGTGAACTGAAACATCTAAGTAGCTGCAGGAACAGAAATCAACCGAGATTCCCAAAGTAGTGGCGAGCGAAATGGGATCAGCCTTGTACTCTTTAGCAGTATTGTTAGCAAAGCGGAATGGAAAGTCCGGCCATAGTGGGTGATAGCCCCGTATGCGAAAACAGTATTGTGGAACTAGGTGTACGACAAGTAGGGCGGGACACGTGAAATCCTGTCTGAAGATGGGGGGACCATCCTCCAAGGCTAAATACTCGTAATCGACCGATAGTGAACCAGTACCGTGAGGGAAAGGCGAAAAGAACCCCGGGAGGGGAGTGAAATAGATCCTGAAACCGCATGCATACAAACAGTCGGAGCCTGGAAACGGGTGACGGCGTACCTTTTGTATAATGGGTCAGCGACTTACATTCAGTGGCAAGCTTAACCGATTAGGGAAGGCGTAGCGAAAGCGAGTCCGAATAGGGCGTTCAGTCGCTGGGTGTAGACCCGAAACCAAGTGATCTATCCATGGCCAGGTTGAAGGTGCGGTAACACGTACTGGAGGACCGAACCCACTAACGTTGAAAAGTTAGGGGATGAGCTGTGGATAGGGGTGAAAGGCTAAACAAACTTGGAAATAGCTGGTTCTCTCCGAAAACTATTTAGGTAGTGCCTCGTGTCTCACCTTCGGGGGTAGAGCACTGTCATGGTTGGGGGGTCTATTGCTGATTACCCCGCCATAGCAAACTCCGAATACCGAAGAGTGCAATCACGGGAGACAGACATCGGGTGCTAACGTCCGGTGTCAAGAGGGAAACAACCCAGACCGCCAGCTAAGGTCCCTAAATATTGCTAAGTGGGAAACGAAGTGGGAAGGCTAAAACAGTCAGGAGGTTGGCTTAGAAGCAGCCACCCTTTAAAGAAAGCGTAATAGCTCACTGATCGAGTCGTCCTGCGCGGAAGATGTAACGGGGCTAAGCAATATACCGAAGCTGCGGATGCACGTAAGTGCATGGTAGGAGAGCGTTCTGTAAGCCTGTGAAGGTGTCTTGTAAAGGATGCTGGAGGTATCAGAAGTGCGAATGCTGACATGAGTAGCGATAAAGGGGGTGAAAGGCCCCCTCGCCGTAAGCCCAAGGTTTCCTACGCAACGTTCATCGGCGTAGGGTGAGTCGGCCCCTAAGGCGAGGCAGAGATGCGTAGCTGATGGGAAGCAGGTTAATATTCCTGCACCGTCGTATGATGCGATGGGGGGACGGATCGCGGAAGGTTGTCCGGGTGTTGGATGTCCCGGTCCCTGCATTGGAGATGGCACTTAGGCAAATCCGGGTGCGTGATTCAAGGGTGTGGGGCGAGCGACTTTAGGTCGCGAAGCAATTGGAAGTGGTTCCAAGAAAAGCCTCTAAGCTTCAGTCATACGAGACCGTACCGCAAACCGACACAGGTGGGCGAGATGAGTATTCTAAGGCGCTTGAGAGAACTCGGGAGAAGGAACTCGGCAAATTGGTACCGTAACTTCGGGATAAGGTACGCCCTTGTAGTTTGACTGGCTCGCGCCAGAAGGACGAAGGGGTTGCAATAAAATGGTGGCTGCGACTGTTTAATAAAAACACAGCACTCTGCAAACACGAAAGTGGACGTATAGGGTGTGACGCCTGCCCGGTGCCGGAAGATTAAATGATGGGGTGCAAGCTCTTGATTGAAGTCCCGGTAAACGGCGGCCGTAACTATAACGGTCCTAAGGTAGCGAAATTCCTTGTCGGGTAAGTTCCGACCTGCACGAATGGCGTAACGATGGCCACACTGTCTCCTCCCGAGACTCAGCGAAGTTGAAGTGTTTGTGATGATGCAATCTCCCCGCGGCTAGACGGAAAGACCCCATGAACCTTTACTGTAGCTTTGCATTGGACTTTGAACCGATCTGTGTAGGATAGGTGGGAGGCTTTGAAACCGGGACGCTAGTTTCGGTGGAGCCGTCCTTGAAATACCACCCTGGTTTGTTTGAGGTTCTAACCTTGGCCCGTGAATCCGGGTCGGGGACAGTGCATGGTAGGCAGTTTGACTGGGGCGGTCTCCTCCCAAAGTGTAACGGAGGAGTTCGAAGGTACGCTTGGTACGGTCGGACATCGTACCTAAAGTGCAATGGCAAAAGCGTGCTTAACTGCGAGACCGACAAGTCGAGCAGGTGCGAAAGCAGGACATAGTGATCCGGTGGTTCTGTATGGAAGGGCCATCGCTCAACGGATAAAAGGTACTCTGGGGATAACAGGCTGATACCGCCCAAGAGTTCATATCGACGGCGGTGTTTGGCACCTCGATGTCGGCTCATCTCATCCTGGGGCTGTAGCCGGTCCCAAGGGTATGGCTGTTCGCCATTTAAAGAGGTACGTGAGCTGGGTTTAAAACGTCGTGAGACAGTTTGGTCCCTATCTGCCGTGGGCGTTGGAATCTTGACGGGGGCTGCTCCTAGTACGAGAGGACCGGAGTGGACGTACCGCTGGTGTACCTGTTGTCTCGCCAGAGGCATCGCAGGGTAGCTATGTACGGAAGAGATAACCGCTGAAAGCATCTAAGCGGGAAACTTGCCTGAAGATGAGGATTCCCTGGAGACTTGATCTCCCTGAAGGGTCGTTCGAGACCAGGACGTTGATAGGCTGGGTGTGGAAGCGCAGTAATGCGTTCAGCTAACCAGTACTAATTGCCCGTGCGGCTTGATCCTATAACCGGTATGTTTCCGGCTGGGTCCGCCTTGTGCCTGATACACATCACTCACAACCCCAAATCTACATTCCCATATTGGTCGCGTTGACCCCGTCAACGTGGCAACAAGTCATAGCCTGGTGACCATAGCGAGTCGGTACCACCCCTTCCCATCCCGAACAGGACCGTGAAACGACTCCGCGCCGATGATAGTGCGGATTCCCGTGTGAAAGTAGGTCATCGCCAGGCTCTCCCCATACAACACCCCAGCTCAATCTTTGCGCTGGGGTGTTTGTCTTTGCGCGCTCAGCTTCGATACCCGGCTTCTCCTGGCACATCTTGGTCCGGTGAACCAGATCGGCTCATTGCTGCGTGGTAAGCACCCGGTGAACCCGTCTTGAAGGGGACCCGCGTAGCAAGGAGCATCGTGTCCATCTAGTTCTAGGTGGACACGTGGACACTATCGAAGAGAGCGCGCCAATACGGCGCCGACGTCGGCATAGCGCCGAGTTCAAGGCCAAGGCAGTGCAGGAGTGCATGCAGCCGGGTGTTTCGATCGCGGCGATAGCCCTGCACCATCGCCTCAATGCGAATCTGCTGCGGCGCTGGGTCGCCGAGCAGGAAGCAAAGAATGGCGCGCCTGAGGACCGCGAGTTGATGAGGGTGCCGCAAGGCGAGTTCATCCCGTTGCGGATCGGCGAGCCGACCACTGCCGTGCCGGACATCCAGATCGAAGTCCGCCGTGGCGCGACGACGATCAGTCTTCGCTGGCCGGGATCGGCCGCAGCGCAGTGCGCCCAGTGGCTGCAAGGGTGGTTGCGTTGATTCGGGTGGACGCGATCTGGTTGGCCGTGGAGCCGCTGGACATGCGCGCCGGTACCGAAACGATCCTCGCGCGGGTCGTCAAGGTGTTCGGCGCGGCACGCCCCCACCACGCCTACCTGTTTGCCAATAAGAGTTCGACGCGCATGAAGGTGCTGGTCTACGACGGCTTCGGCATCTGGCTGGCCGCGCGGCGCCTCAACAAGGGGCGCTTCATCTGGACGAACGGCGACCAGGCGATCGCCACGGCGCTCAATCCCGAGCAATTGCGTGCGCTGGTGACGGGGCTGCCTTGGCAGACGCTCACCCACGACCACGCGATCACGGTCGTGTAATACCCCCAAAGCCGTAAACTGGCTTCCTTCCAGAGGACTTGGGGTTCTGGCAGACTCGCCGCATGAACCTACCCACCAACCTCGATGCCCTGAGCCCGGACGAACTGCGCACACTGGCTGCGCAGTTGATGGCCCAGGTCGGCGAGAAGGACCGGGAGTTGCGGTACCGGCAAGCCAAGATCGACCAGCTCACACACGAGCTGGCCATCCACAAGCGCTGGAAGTTCGGCAAGCGCAGCGAGCAACTGACATCTGAACAGGCGAGTCTGCTGGACGAAGCCATTGACGCAGACCTCGAGGCGATTGAGACCGAACTGGAAGCGCTCCTGCCGTCGTCCAAATCTGAAGCCAAGAGCAAGCCCAAGCGCCAGGCATTGCCGCCGCAGTTGCCGCGCACCGACATCCACCACGAGCCGGACGCAGAGACCTGCACCTGTGGGTGTGCGCTCAAGCGCATTGGCGAAGACATCAGCGAGAAGCTGGACTACACGCCGGGCACGTTCACCGTGGAGCGTCACATCCGCGGCAAATGGGTGTGCGATCAGTGTGAGACGCTGGTGCAGACGCCGGTGCCACCCCACGTCATCGACAAAGGCATCCCGACGGCCGGACTGCTGGCACATACGCTGGTGTCCAAGTTCGGCGACCACCTTCCCCTGTATCGGCAGGAGCGCATCTATGCGCGCGCCGGTCTGGCCATCCCGCAATCGACACTGGGCGCGTGGGTGGGCATCTGTGGCGTGCGTCTGCAACCGCTGGTGGACGCCCTGCAAGAAGAGGTTCTGAGCCACGGTGTTCTGCACGCCGACGAAACGCCAGTGCAGATGCTCGCGCCCGGCAATGGCAAGACGCACCGCGCCTACCTGTGGGCCTATGCGCCGAGCGAGTTCGAGAAGATGCGCGCGGTGATTTACCAGTTTGCGCCCAGCCGCAGCGGCGAGCACGCTCGCGCGTTCCTGGGGCAGTGGCAAGGCAAGCTGGTATGTGATGACTTCGCCGGCTACAAGGCCAGCTTCGACGGTGGCGTCACTGAGATCGGTTGCATGGCCCATTCGCGGCGCAAGTTCTTTGAACTGCACGACAAGCACAAGAGCGAATTGGCGGGCCAGGCACTGCGCTACATGGTGAGCTTGTACGAGATCGAGGCGCAAGTGCGGGATGCTGAGCCAGACCAGCGCCTGGCAGCGCGGCAACAAAGGGCTGGCCCGATTCTAGAGCGGCTGCACGCCTGGCTCGAGGAACAGCGACGCCGCGTCCCAGACGGCTCGGCGATCGCGCGGGCCATTGACTACAGCCTCAAGCGGTGGCCGGCTCTCGTGCGTTACCTCGACGACCCGACGGTGCCCATCGACAACAACCACGTCGAGCGACAGATCCGGCCGGTTGCCCTGGGTCGCTCCAATTGGTTGTTTGCAGGCTCACTGCGCGCCGGTCAACGCGCGGCTGCCGTCATGAGCCTGATCCAATCGGCCAAGCTCAACGGGCACGATCCCTACGCCTATCTGAAAGACGTCCTCACGCGACTGCCGACCCACAAGGCGGCCGACATCGCCGAACTGCTCCCGCATCGCTGGACGCCCAGCGCCACCTAGCTGGCAAGACGGGTTCACCGGGTGCTTACGCTGCGTGGAACGAGCCTCCGTTGCTCAATCGGTTCGTATGTCTGTTTGAGCCCCGCGCCCCAAAGAGCGGTTGGCCACGGCCGTCTTGCTGCGCGACGCGCAAATGCGACCGCGCGGTCTGCGAGTCGCTCTGTGCCAGGACCTGCTTCGCTAGATTGCTGCGCATATTCCATGACGTTGCGGAGCGATCTGCGGCTCTTCAGGGCGCCGCGCGCTTGGCGGACTGTTCTCGTAGCGACTCCGATCTCTGCAAGCATTGCGCCATATAAGGATGAGAGCATCAATGCTCGAAATCTCGCGATTTCATCAAGCAGCGCTTGACAGGGTGGCCTGATGGTCCCATAATCGCAAGTTCTCTTCGGAGAGGTGCCCGAGTGGCTAAAGGGGGCAGACTGTAAATCTGTTGGCTTACGCCTACGTTGGTTCGAATCCAACCCTCTCCACCAGAATTAAGCAGTGAGTTCG
This sequence comes from Ralstonia pickettii, assembly GCF_030582395.1. Classification (NCBI taxonomy): domain Bacteria; kingdom Pseudomonadati; phylum Pseudomonadota; class Betaproteobacteria; order Burkholderiales; family Burkholderiaceae; genus Ralstonia; species Ralstonia pickettii. The sequence continues at coordinate 2,990,056 of NZ_CP104381.1, read as the reverse complement.
GTCGCAAGGCCGGGCGGCAAGGGAAGTAGTAACCCGGGCGGGTGTAGCTCAATGGTAGAGCAGAAGCCTTCCAAGCTTACGACGAGGGTTCGATTCCCTTCACCCGCTCCATTCACTGTTAGCAAGTTTTGCCCATGTGGCTCAGTGGTAGAGCACTCCCTTGGTAAGGGAGAGGTCGGCAGTTCGATCCTGCCCATGGGCACCACGCATCCACCAACGCAAATCGCTACCGAGACAGGAGTCGCGACATGGCAAAGGAAAAGTTCGAGCGGACCAAGCCGCACGTGAACGTTGGTACGATTGGTCACGTTGACCACGGCAAGACGACGCTGACCGCGGCGATCACGACCGTGCTGGCGACCAAGTTTGGTGGTGCCGCCAAGGCATACGACCAGATCGACGCGGCGCCGGAAGAAAAGGCACGCGGCATTACGATCAACACCGCGCACGTTGAGTACGAAACGGCCAACCGCCACTACGCGCACGTTGACTGCCCGGGCCACGCCGACTACGTCAAGAACATGATTACCGGTGCTGCCCAGATGGACGGCGCCATCCTGGTGTGCTCGGCCGCTGACGGCCCGATGCCGCAAACGCGTGAGCACATCCTGCTGGCCCGTCAGGTTGGCGTGCCGTACATCGTCGTGTTCCTGAACAAGTGCGACATGGTGGACGACGCTGAGTTGCTGGAACTGGTCGAGATGGAAGTGCGCGAACTTCTGTCGAAGTACGACTTCCCGGGCGACGACACCCCGATCGTCAAGGGTTCGGCCAAGCTGGCGCTGGAAGGCGACAAGGGCGAACTGGGCGAAGTGGCCATCATGAACCTGGCCGACGCACTGGACACCTACATCCCGACGCCGGAGCGCGCTGTTGACGGCACGTTCCTGATGCCGGTGGAAGACGTGTTCTCGATCTCGGGTCGCGGCACCGTGGTGACCGGCCGTATCGAGCGCGGTGTGGTCAAGGTCGGCGAAGAACTTGAGATCGTCGGTATCAAGGCCACGCAAAAGACCACCTGCACGGGCGTGGAAATGTTCCGCAAGCTGCTGGACCAGGGTCAAGCAGGCGACAACGTCGGTATTCTGCTGCGCGGCACGAAGCGCGAAGACGTCGAGCGCGGCCAAGTGCTGTGCAAGCCGGGTTCGATCAAGCCGCACACGCACTTCACGGGCGAGGTCTACATCCTGTCGAAGGACGAAGGCGGCCGTCACACGCCGTTCTTCAACAACTACCGTCCGCAGTTCTACTTCCGTACGACGGACGTGACCGGCTCGATCGAGCTGCCGGCCGACAAGGAAATGGTCATGCCGGGCGACAACGTGTCCATCACCGTCAAGCTGATCGCCCCGATCGCCATGGAAGAAGGCCTGCGCTTCGCAATCCGTGAAGGTGGTCGTACCGTCGGTGCTGGCGTCGTCGCTAAGATCATCGAGTAAGTGCTGTAACTCTTCCGTGCGGCTGCCAACCGGCCGCACGTGAAGTGCCAGAGTGGGGTTGACCGAATGGCAACCCCAAAGCTGTTTTAGGGGTATAGCTCAACTGGCAGAGCGTCGGTCTCCAAAACCGAAGGTTGGGGGTTCGATTCCCTCTGCCCCTGCCAATTCATCAGCCGCGTCGCGCAGGAAAACGCGCCACGCGGCTTAGTCTCGTTTGGGAAACATGGCCAATCCGAACGTCGAAACCGTCAACACCGCCAGCGGCAAGTGGCTGCTGGTCTTGGCGTTCCTGCTGCTAGTTGCTGGGGTGATCGGTTTTTACCTGCTGGCACAACAGCCAAGCTATGTCCGTGCTGCCTCGCTGATTGGCGGGCTGGTGCTGGGCGCGGGCGTTGCGCTGGTGTCCGCACCTGGGCAAGGCTTCATCGAGTTCGCGCGTGAGTCTTACCGCGAAGTTCGCAAGGTGGTGTGGCCGACGCGCAAGGAAGCCGGGCAGATGACCGGTCTGGTGTTTGCGTTCGTCGTGATCATGGCCTTGTTCCTGTGGTCTGCGGACAAGCTCATCGAGTGGGTGATCTTCTCGCTCGTGTTGGGCTGGAAATAATCGGGTGAAGCCATGACGGATAACGTAGTGAACGACACGTCCACGGATTCGTCCGCACCGGCCTCCAAGAAGCGCTGGTATGTCGTGCATGCCTATTCGGGCATGGAAAAAAGCGTGCAACGCGCGCTGCAGGAGCGCATCGAGCGCGAAGGCCTGCAACATCTGTTCGGCCAGATTCTGGTGCCGTCGGAAGAGGTGATGGAAAGCAAGAGCGGCCGCAAGACCGTGACTGAGCGTCGCCTGTTCCCTGGCTATGTTTTTGTCGAAATGGAAATGACCGACGAGACTTGGCACTTGGTGAAAAACACTTCCAAGGTGACCGGTTTCATTGGTGGTACGGGCAATCGCCCCTCGCCGATTTCCAAGAGCGAAGTCGACAAGATCATGGCCCAGATCCAGGAAGGGGTCGAAAAGCCGCGTCCCAAGACGCTGTTCGAAGTGGGCGAAATGGTGCGCGTGAAGGAAGGCCCGTTCACCGACTTCAACGGCAACGTCGAGGAAGTGAACTACGAGAAATCGCGCCTGCGCGTTTCCGTGACGATCTTTGGGCGTGCGACACCGGTCGAACTCGAGTTCGGCCAGGTCGAGAAGGTTTAAAAAAATTCGGTGTGGTGGCGCAAGCCACTGCACTAGTCGTCCGGTCCACTGGACCTGACGGGCAACGGTGGCGAAGCCGCCTGCGCCAACAGAGGAGCGTCGGCCTTGCGCCGGTGCGTTACCACTCAACAGGATTGCCATTGTTTTCTGAGCTAGGCAATCCGGATTGGAGTCAAGATGGCCAAGAAGATTATTGGCTTTATCAAGCTGCAAATTCCGGCTGGTAAAGCAAATCCGTCCCCGCCCGTCGGCCCGGCCCTGGGTCAGCGCGGTCTGAACATCATGGAGTTCTGCAAGGCGTTCAACGCGCAGACTCAAGGTATGGAACCGGGCTTGCCGGTGCCGGTGGTGATCACCGCCTTCGCCGACAAGAGCTTCACCTTCGTGATGAAGTCGCCGCCCGCGACTGTGCTCATCAAGAAGGCTGCCGGTATCCAGAAGGGTTCCGCCAAGCCGCATACCGACAAGGTTGGCAAGATCACCCGCGCTCAGGCAGAGGAAATCGCCAAGGCGAAGAACGCTGACCTTACCGCAGCTGATCTGGACGCCGCCGTGCGTACGATCGCCGGTAGCGCCCGTTCGATGGGTATCACGGTGGAGGGCCTGTAATCATGGCAAAGATTTCGAAGCGTGCGGCCGCGAACAAGGCCAAGGTCGAACGTACCAAGTTCTACCCTATCGACGAAGCACTGAGCCTCGTTAAGGAATGCGCCAGCGCCAAGTTCGATGAGTCCATCGATGTGGCTGTGCAACTGGGCATCGATGCGAAGAAGTCGGACCAAGTGGTTCGTGGTTCGGTGGTGTTGCCTGCGGGTACCGGCAAGTCGGTGCGCGTGGCTGTGTTCGCACAAGGCGACAAGGCCGAGCAAGCCAAGGCTGCTGGCGCTGAGATCGTCGGCATGGAAGACCTCGCCGAGCAGATCAAGGCTGGCAAGATGGACTTCGACGTCGTGATCGCCTCGCCGGACACGATGCGCGTGGTCGGTACGCTGGGTCAGATCCTGGGCCCGCGCGGCCTGATGCCGAACCCGAAGGTCGGCACCGTGACGCCGGACGTTGCCACGGCTGTGAAGAACGCCAAGGCGGGTCAGGTGCAATTCCGTGTCGACAAGGCCGGTATCATCCACGCCACCATCGGCCGCCGCTCGTTCGAGCCGGCAGCATTGAAGAGCAACCTGGCTGCATTGCTGGACGCTCTGACCAAGGCCAAGCCGGCGTCGAGCAAGGGCGTGTACCTGCGCAAGGTCGCCGTCTCGTCGACGATGGGCGTGGGCGTGCGTGTTGACCAGGCAACCCTGGCTGCCTGATCGCTGTCGATCTTTCGCACCGGGCGGCCCGATAACCATCCTGGTGTTAGCAGTTTTCTCTCGCGTGGCCCCGGTCACGCGGACCCTGGAAGCTTAAGGGACAAGACTTTGGGCAGTGGTAGACGTTTGCGCAAGCAGGCCGACGCCGCTGGTTATCAAAGACCGTTGGCGGTGAAGGGCTCCTTGGAGCCAACACCTTAATCGCAGCCGATTCCGGAAACGGAGCCGATGCTCAGCCAACGCAGATGGCGCCCCCGAAGGGAATGAGTGACTTTGGTATTGCCGAAGTGATTTGTGCCAATCGGACGCCGTACTTTTGGACTGACCGAGGTGACCGCAGCGATTGCGCAAGCCGAAGTCGTTTTGGAGCTTAACCGTGGCACTCAATCTCGAAGATAAGAAGGCCGTCGTGGCCGAGGTAACGGCGCAAGTCGCCAAGGCCTCGACCATCGTCGTTGCTGAATATCGCGGTATCACGGTTGGCGATCTGACCAAGCTGCGCGCGCAAGCGCGCCAGCAAGGCGTTTACCTGCGCGTTCTGAAGAACACGCTGGCACGCCGCGCTGTTGAAGGCACGCCGTTTGCCGAACTCGCCGAGCAACTGACTGGCCCGCTGATCTACGGTATTTCCGAAGACGCAGTGGCCCCGGCCAAGGTGCTGAACGATTTCGCCAAAGGCAATGACAAGCTGGTGCTGCGCGCCGGTTCGTACGATGGCAAGGTTCTCGACGTCGACGCCGTAAAGGCGCTGGCAACGATTCCGAGCCGCGAAGAACTGCTCAGCAAGCTGCTGTTCGTCATGCAGGCTCCGGTGTCGGGCTTTGCCCGCGCCCTGGGTGCCCTGGCTGCCAAGCAAGGCGAAGGCGAGGCTGCAGCGGCCTAATAGGCTGCTCCACCGCTTACAGATCGCACGATCGATACCGAATCACATTCTGGAGTTATTCAAATGGCAATCACCAAAGACGACATCCTGGAAGCCGTTGGCGCGATGTCCGTGATGGAACTGAACGACCTGGTCAAGGCGTTCGAAGAGAAGTTTGGCGTGTCGGCTGCTGCCGTGGCCGTGGCCGGTCCGGCTGCTGCTGGTGGCGCTGCTGCCGCTGAAGAGCAAACCGAATTCACCGTGACGCTGAAGAGCGCCGGCGCGAACAAGGTTGGCGTCATCAAGGCCGTGCGTGAAATCACTGGTCTGGGCCTGAAGGAAGCCAAGGACCTGGTCGATGGCGCACCGAAGCCCGTGAAGGAAGGCGTTGACAAGAAGACCGCCGACGAGCTGGTGAAGAAGCTGGTGGAAGCCGGCGCGGAAGCCGAAGCCAAGTAAGTGCAGGTCTCGCGTGCCGTATCCGGTACGCGATGGAGGCTGGCAAAGGGAGTTTTCCCGGCGCCAGCCTTTTTGCGCTTGTGGGGCCAGTTGTTGAGCGATCCCGCAATCACGCTGTAAGTATCGTTGAAGTCTCTTCGCCGGGTTTTCCGGCAGCCGGCCCAGACAAGGCCAGCAGAGGCCAAACATCAGTGGCACACTAGGCAGTTCGCAGTCCGCTGATGTTTGTCTTCTGAACCGACTGCAGAAGGCAAGTTTGGTCGGGTACTCCCCCGTCCGTAGCATGGGCTCCATGGGCCCATGTGCGAACGGCGCGCGCAGTACCGTCAGCCAGAGGTTGGTAGCGGCCAACCGCCAAATCCCGTCACCAGTCGCTGAACACCTCAAGTGTCAGGCGTGCCTTATCGCCTTAAGTCCGTCGCGCGCACTTGCGATGATTCGGAGATCCCATGGCGTACAGCTTTACCGAGAAAAAGCGTATTCGCAAGAGTTTCGCGAAACGCGCAACGGTTCATCAGGTTCCCTTCCTGCTTGCCACCCAGATTCAATCGTATGCCCAGTTCTTGCAGGAGAACACTCCTGTTGCACAACGCAAGAGCGAAGGTTTGCAAGCGGCGTTCAACGCCATTTTCCCCATCGTGTCGCACAATGGTCTGGCACGCATGGAGTTCGTGTCGTACCACCTGTCCAACCCGCCGTTTGACGTCAAGGAATGTCAACAGCGTGGTCTGACCTTCCACTCGGCGCTGCGCGCAAAAGTGCGCTTGATCATCAACGACCGCGAGAATCCCACCAAGGTCAAGGAGATCAAGGAGCAGGAAGTTTACATGGGCGAAATTCCGCTCATGACCTCCACCGGTTCGTTCGTGATCAACGGGACGGAACGTGTGATCGTGTCCCAGCTGCATCGTTCGCCGGGCGTGTTCTTCGAGCACGACAAGGGCAAGACGCACAGCTCGGGCAAGCTGCTGTTCTCGGCGCGGATCATTCCGTACCGCGGCTCGTGGCTCGATTTCGAATTCGACCCGAAGGACATCCTGTACTTCCGCGTCGACCGCCGCCGCAAGATGCCGGTGACGATCCTGCTGAAGTCGATTGGCCTGACGCCGGAACAGATCCTGGCGCACTTCTTTGTGTTCGATAACTTCACGCTGAAGACCGAAGGCGCACTGATGGAATTCGTGCCCGAGCGTCTGCGCGGTGAAGTCGCTCGCTTCGACATTTCCGACAAGAACGGCAAGGTCGTGGTCGAGAAGGACAAGCGCATCAACGCCAAGCACATCCGCGACCTGGATTCCGCGGGCACCAAGCTGATCAGCGTGCCGGAAGACTACCTGCTGGGCCGTGTGCTGGCGAAGAACATCGTCGATCCGGACACCGGTGAAGTCCTGGCCAACGCCAACGACGAACTGACCGAAGGCGTGCTCGAGAAGCTGCGTGACGCCGGCGTGAAGGAAATCCAGACGCTGTACACGAACGACCTGGATCAGGGTCCGTACATGTCCGCGACGCTGCGCACGGACGACACGGCCGACCAGACCGCCGCGCGTATCGCGATCTATCGCATGATGCGCCCGGGCGAGCCGCCGACCGAAGACGCCGTCGAAGCGCTGTTCCAACGTCTGTTCTACAGCGAAGACTCGTACGACCTGTCGCGCGTTGGCCGCATGAAGGTCAACAGCCGCCTGAACCGCTCGACCGGTACCGGCCCGATGGTGCTGACCGACGAGGACATCCTCGACACGATCAAGCTGCTGGTGAACCTGCGTAACGGCAAGGGCGAAGTGGACGATATCGACCACCTCGGCAACCGTCGTGTGCGTTGCGTCGGCGAACTGGCGGAAAACCAGTTCCGCGCTGGTCTGTCGCGCGTTGAGCGTGCCGTGAAGGAACGTCTGGGTCAGGCCGAGACGGAAAACCTGATGCCGCACGACCTGATCAACTCGAAGCCGATTTCGTCGGCGATTCGCGAGTTCTTCGGTTCGTCGCAGCTGTCGCAGTTCATGGACCAGACCAACCCGCTGTCGGAAGTCACGCACAAGCGTCGTATTTCGGCACTGGGCCCGGGCGGTCTGACGCGCGAGCGTGCGGGCTTTGAAGTCCGTGACGTGCACCCGACCCACTATGGCCGCGTGTGCCCGATCGAAACGCCGGAAGGTCCGAACATTGGTCTGATCAACTCGCTGGCGCTGTACGCACAGCTGAACGACTACGGCTTCCTCGAAACGCCGTACCGCAAGGTTGAAAACGGCAAGCTGACCGACCAGGTGGATTACCTGTCGGCCATCGAGGAAGGCAAGTACGTGGTGGCGCAGGCCAACGCGACGCTCGACAAAGACGGTAACCTGATCGACGAACTGGTTTCCGCGCGCGAAGGCAGCGAGCGTGAAACCCGTATGGTCACGCCGGACCGCGTGCAGTACATCGACGTGGCACCGTCGCAGATCGTGTCGGCTGCAGCTTCGCTGGTGCCGTTCCTCGAGCACGATGATGCAAACCGTGCACTGATGGGCGCGAACATGCAGCGTCAGGCCGTGCCTTGCCTGCGTGCGGACAAGCCGCTCGTGGGTACGGGCGTCGAGCGCACCGTGGCGGTGGACTCGGGTACCGCCGTGCAGGCAACCCGTGGCGGCGTGGTCGACTATGTTGACGCGAACCGCGTGGTGATCCGCGTGAACGACGACGAAGCCGTGGCCGGTGAAGTCGGCGTGGACATCTACAACCTGATCAAGTACACGCGTTCGAACCAGAACACGAACATCAACCAGCGTCCGATGGTCAAGGTGGGCGACATCGTTGCCCGCGGCGACGTGATTGCTGACGGTGCCTCGACCGACATGGGCGAGCTGGCGCTCGGCCAGAACATGCTGGTCGCGTTCATGCCCTGGAACGGCTACAACTTCGAAGATTCGATCCTGATCTCGGAGCGCGTCGTGGCTGAGGACCGCTACACCTCGATCCACATCGAGGAACTGTCGGTCGTTGCCCGCGACACCAAGCTCGGACCGGAAGAAATCACGCGCGACATCTCGAACCTGGCCGAAGCCCAACTGGCTCGCTTGGACGAGTCGGGCATCACGTACATCGGCGCGGAAGTGGAAGCCGGCGACGTGCTGGTCGGCAAGGTTACGCCCAAGGGCGAGACCCAGCTGACGCCGGAAGAGAAGCTGCTGCGTGCGATCTTCGGTGAGAAGGCGTCCGACGTGAAGGACACCTCGCTGCGCGTGCCGTCGGGCATGAGCGGTACCGTGATCGACGTGCAGGTCTTCACGCGTGAAGGCGTGGTGCGTGACAAGCGCGCCCAGTCGATCATCGACGAAGAACTGAAGCGCTACCGCCTGGACCTGAACGACCAGCTGCGTATCGTGGAAGGCGATGCCTTCCAGCGTCTGGAGCGTCTGCTGGTGGGCAAGGTTGCCAACGGCGGCCCGAAGAAGCTGGCCAAGGGCACCGCGCTCAGCAAGGAATACCTGGCCGATCTGGACAAGTGGCACTGGTTCGACATCCGCCCGGCGGAAGACGAAGTTGCGCTGCAACTGGAAGCCGTGAAGGTCGCCATCGAGCAGAAGCGCCACGACTTCGACCTCGCGTTCGAAGAGAAGCGCAAGAAGCTCACGCAAGGCGACGAACTGCCGCCGGGCGTGATCAAGATGGTCAAGGTGTATCTGGCCGTGAAGCGTCGCCTGCAGCCTGGTGACAAGATGGCCGGCCGTCACGGTAACAAGGGTGTTGTGTCGAAGATCACCCCGATCGAAGACATGCCCTACATGGCCGACGGCACACCTGCTGACATCGTGCTGAACCCGCTGGGCGTGCCTTCGCGGATGAACGTGGGTCAGATTCTCGAAACCCACCTGGGTTGGGCCGCGCGCGGTCTGGGTGAACGCATCGGCAACATGCTCAAGGCGCAAGCCAAGGCGGCCGAGATCCGCAAGCTGCTGGAACAGATCTACAACGAAAGCGGCAAGGTTGAAGATCTGGACAGCCTGTCCGACGCTGAAATCCTGGAACTGGCCGAGAACCTGAAGAAGGGCGTGCCGTTCGCGACGCCGGTGTTCGACGGTGCGCATGAGGATGAAATCCGCCGCATGCTGGACCTCGCCTATCCGGAAGACATCGCGAAGGAGAAGGGCCTGACCGCTTCCAAGCAGCAGGTCACGCTGTTCGACGGCCGCACCGGTGAAGCCTTCGAGCGTCCGGTCACGCTGGGCGTGATGCACATGCTGAAGCTGCACCACTTGGTCGACGACAAGATGCACGCGCGTTCGACCGGTCCGTACTCGCTGGTGACGCAGCAGCCGCTGGGCGGTAAGGCCCAGTTCGGTGGCCAGCGTTTCGGTGAAATGGAAGTGTGGGCACTCGAAGCGTACGGCGCATCCTACGTGCTGCAGGAAATGCTGACCGTGAAGTCGGATGACGTGAACGGCCGGACCAAGGTGTACGAGAACATCGTCAAGGGCGAGCACTCGATCGATGCCGGCATGCCGGAATCGTTCAACGTGCTGGTGAAGGAAATCCGCTCGCTGGGTATCGACATCGACCTCGAGCGCAACTAAGCGCCGATGCGGTGAGGGCGTGGCGGCAACATCGCCATGCCCTGGTAACAGCAGCCATTGACGAAGATTTAGGGCCGGCGCCTTTGGGTCACACCAGGGCGCCAGCCTCAAACTCAAGGAGTTTGGAATGAAAGCATTGCTCGACCTATTCCGTCAGGTACAGCAAGAAGAGCAGTTTGACGCGATCAAGATCGGCCTCGCGTCGCCTGAGAAAATCCGTTCGTGGTCGTTCGGCGAAGTCAAGAAGCCCGAGACCATCAACTACCGTACGTTCAAGCCTGAGCGTGACGGCCTGTTCTGCGCCAAGATCTTTGGCCCGATCAAGGACTACGAGTGCCTGTGCGGCAAGTACAAGCGCCTGAAGCACCGTGGCGTGATCTGCGAGAAGTGCGGCGTTGAAGTCACGCTGGCCAAGGTGCGCCGTGAGCGCATGGGCCACATTGAACTGGCTGCGCCGACCGCGCACATCTGGTTCCTGAAGTCGCTGCCGTCGCGTCTGGGCATGGTGCTCGACATGACGCTGCGCGACATCGAGCGCGTGCTGTACTTCGAAGCATTCGTCGTGGTTGAGCCGGGCATGACCGCGCTCAAGAAGAGCCAGATCATGTCGGAAGACGACTACTTGGCCAAGTGCGACGAGTACGGCGAAGGCGAATTCGTCGCCATGATGGGCGCGGAAGGCATTCGCGAGCTGCTGCGCGGCATCGACATCGAGAAGCAGATCGAGACGATCCGCGCCGAGCTGCAGGCCACGGGCTCGGAAGCCAAGATCAAGAAGTTCGCCAAGCGCCTGAAGGTGCTCGAGGCATTCCAGCGTTCGGGCATCAAGCCGGACTGGATGATCCTGGAAGTGCTGCCGGTGCTGCCGCCCGAGCTGCGTCCGCTGGTGCCGCTGGACGGCGGCCGTTTCGCCACGTCGGACCTGAACGATCTGTATCGCCGCGTGATCAACCGGAACAACCGTCTGAAGCGTCTGCTCGAGTTGAAGGCGCCGGAGATCATCGTGCGCAACGAAAAGCGCATGCTGCAGGAAGCAGTGGATTCGCTGCTGGACAACGGCCGTCGCGGCAAGGCGATGACCGGCGCCAACAAGCGTCCGCTGAAGTCGCTGGCTGAAATGATCAAGGGTAAGGGCGGCCGTTTCCGTCAGAACCTGCTGGGCAAGCGCGTGGACTACTCGGGCCGTTCGGTCATCGTGGTGGGCCCGACGCTGAAGCTGCACCAGTGCGGCCTGCCCAAGCTGATGGCGCTCGAGCTGTTCAAGCCGTTCATCTTCCACAAGCTGGAAACGATGGGCATCGCCACCACGATCAAGGCGGCGAAGAAGGAAGTGGAAAGCCAGACGCCGGTGGTGTGGGACATCCTCGAAGAGGTGATCCGCGAACACCCGGTGATGCTGAACCGTGCGCCGACGCTGCACCGCCTGGGTATCCAGGCGTTCGAGCCGGTGCTGATCGAAGGCAAGGCCATCCAGCTGCACCCGCTGGTCTGCGCGGCGTTCAACGCCGACTTCGACGGTGACCAGATGGCTGTTCACGTTCCGCTGTCGCTAGAAGCGCAGATGGAAGCGCGCACGCTGATGCTGGCGTCGAACAACGTGCTGTTCCCGGCGAACGGCGATCCGTCGATCGTGCCGTCGCAAGACGTGGTGCTGGGTCTGTACTACACGACCCGGGACAAGATCAACGGCAAGGGCGAGGGCATGACCTTCGCTGACATCTCGGAAGTGATTCGCGCCTACGAGAACAAGGAAGTCGAACTGGCTTCGCGTGTGAACGTGCGGATCACCGAGTATGAGCTGGTGAACCCGGAAGCCGACGGCGATGCCCGCTTCGCGCCGAAGATCACGCTGCAATCGACCACGGTCGGCCGCGCGATCCTGTCTGAGATCCTGCCCAAGGGTCTGCCGTTCTCGGTGCTGAACAAGCCGCTGAAGAAGAAGGAAATTTCGCGCCTGATCAACACGGCATTCCGCAAGTGCGGTCTGCGCGAAACCGTGATCTTCGCTGACAAGCTGCTGCAGTCGGGTTTCCGCCTGGCAACGCGCGCCGGTATCTCGATCGCCATCGACGACATGCTGGTGCCGCCGGCCAAGGAGAAGATCATCTCCGAGGCAGCCGCCAAGGTGAAGGAATACGACAAGCAGTACATGTCGGGTCTGGTGACGGACCAGGAGCGTTACAACAACGTCGTGGACATCTGGGGCGCCGCCGGCGACCAGGTGGGCAAGGCGATGATGGAGCAGCTTCAGACCGAAGACGTGGTCGACCGCCACGGCAACACCGTCAAGCAAGAGTCGTTCAACTCCATCTACATGATGGCCGACTCGGGCGCACGGGGTTCCGCGGCGCAGATCCGTCAGCTCGCCGGTATGCGTGGCCTGATGGCCAAGCCTGACGGCTCGATTATTGAGACGCCGATTACCGCAAACTTCCGCGAAGGCCTGAACGTTCTGCAGTACTTCATCTCGACCCACGGTGCACGTAAGGGTCTGGCTGATACGGCACTGAAGACCGCGAACTCGGGTTACCTGACGCGTCGTCTTGTCGACGTGACGCAGGATCTGGTGGTGGTGGAAGACGATTGCGGCACCTCCAACGGCGTGGCCATGAAGGCCCTGGTCGAAGGCGGTGAAGTGATCGAAGCCCTGCGCGACCGTATCCTGGGCCGCGTGGTCGTCAACGACGTGGTGAACCCCGAAACGCAGGAAACCGCGATCGAGGCCGGCACGCTGCTCGACGAAGACATGGTGGACCTGATCGACGCGCTCGGCGTGGACGAAGTGAAGGTCCGCACGCCGCTGTCCTGCGACACGCGTTACGGCCTGTGCGCCAAGTGCTACGGTCGCGACCTCGGCCGCGGTGTGCTGGTCAACTCCGGCGAAGCAGTGGGTGTGATCGCTGCGCAGTCGATCGGTGAGCCGGGCACGCAGCTGACGATGCGTACGTTCCACATCGGTGGTGCGGCATCGCGTGCGGCAGTGGCATCGAGCGTGGAAGCGAAGGCAACCGGTACCGTGCGTTTCACGGCGACCATGCGTTACGTCACCAACGCGAAGGGCGAGCAGATCGTCATCTCGCGTTCGGGCGAAGCGCTGATCACCGACGACCACGGCCGTGAGCGTGAGCGCCACAAGATCACGTACGGCGCGACGCTGCTGGTCAAGGATGGTCAGTCCATCAAGGCCGGCACGCAGCTCGCCACGTGGGATCCGCTGACGCGTCCGATCATTTCGGAGTACTCGGGCACCATCAAGTTCGAGAACGTCGAAGAAGGCGTGACCGTCGCCAAGCAGATGGACGAAGTGACCGGTCTGTCGACGCTGGTGGTGATCGATGCGAAGCGTCGTACCGCTGCCACGAAGGGCATCCGTCCGCAGGTGAAGCTGCTCGACTCGTCGGGCGCCGAAGTGAAGATCCCGGGCACGGACCACTCCGTGACCATCGGCTTCCAGGTGGGCGCGCTGATCACCGTGAAGGACGGTCAGCAGGTGCACGTGGGTGAAGTGCTCGCACGTATCCCGACCGAATCGCAGAAGACGCGTGACATTACCGGTGGTCTGCCGCGTGTGGCCGAGCTGTTCGAAGCCCGTTCGCCGAAGGACGCCGCCGTGCTGGCGGAAGTCACCGGTACGGTTTCGTTCGGTAAGGACACCAAGGGCAAGCAGCGCCTGGTGATTACGGATCTCGACGGCAACGCCCACGAGTTCCTGATCGCCAAGGAAAAGCAGGTGCTGGTGCACGACGGCCAGGTGGTCAACAAGGGCGAGATGATCGTCGAAGGCCCGGCCGACCCGCACGACATCCTGCGTCTGAAGGGCGTGGAAGAGCTGGCGACCTACATCGTCGACGAAGTGCAGGACGTGTACCGTCTGCAAGGTGTGAAGATCAACGACAAGCACATCGAAGTGATTGTTCGTCAGATGCTGCGCCGTGTGCAGATCGTCGATACCGGCGACACCCGCTTCATCCCGGGTGAACAGGTGGAGCGTTCGGACCTGCTCGACGAGAACGACAAGGTGATCGCGCTGGGCAAGCGTCCGGCGACCTACGAGAACCTGCTGCTGGGTATTACGAAGGCATCGTTGTCGACCGACAGCTTCATCTCGGCGGCGTCGTTCCAGGAAACCACGCGCGTGCTGACCGAAGCCGCCATCATGGGCAAGGTCGACGACCTGCGTGGTCTGAAGGAAAACGTCATCGTGGGCCGTCTGATCCCGGCCGGTACCGGCCTGGCCTACCACCGCGCCCGCAAGGCGAAGGAAGTGGCCGACCGCGACCGCGCTGCAGCGATTGCCGAAGAAGAAGCCGCTTCGATCTTCGAAACGCCTGCTGTTCAGCAAGAAGGCGACGCGTAAGCGAACGCCAGCAACACCATCAAAGCCCGGCCACGTGCCGGGCTTTTTTTTGCCCGCATTTTGGCTGGGCGCCGTGTGCAGACGCCAAACAACACTGGTGCTGTCGGGTTCGTATTTTCTTGAGACGTTAACCCGCCTTAACATGCCAACCGCTATGATTTCCCGGTTATAGACCGGCACTTTTTACAATCTGCGCGCCCTCCAGCGGAGCAGATTCCAGCAAGTCGCCGGCCCCTCCAGTCTTGCCGACGATTCCTCCATGAAGCTCACACGCAAGCAGATCGCCGTTGGTGCGGTCGCCCTGGTCGTTGCCGGCGCGGCGGTGGTGCAGATGGTCTGGCACCCGTTTGGCCGCTCGCGCGCGCTGCACGCCCGCCAAGTCCAGCTCGACCTGACCTATCCCGACGCCCTGATCGACAGCCAGAGCCTGTCGCAACTGCCGCGCGACGTGCTGCGTGTGCCGTTGCTGCGCGACGTGCTCACCGAAGATTTCGTGGCCTATTACGAAGGCAACGAAGACCGCCTCTCGGTGGCCGGTGCGCTGCGCCGCCTGGCGTACGAGCAGAAGCTCGACCTGGCCGAGACGGTGCTCAAGCACGTGTTTGACGAACCCGCCCGCGTGATGCTGTGGCGCGGCCCCGACGACAAGCTGCGCTACTGGGTGCTCTCGATGCAGCGCAACGGCCTCGCCAAGGCGCTGGAAGCCGTCGCCACTGTTGCCACCAGCGACACGCAGCTCACCAAGGTCGCCGATGGGCTCGGCGATTCCGGCGCGCCGGTCTATGCGCTCAGGCTTTCGGCCACGCGTTCGATCCTGATTGCCAGCAAGGGCGACCGGCTGATCGCGCTGTCCGAGCCGGGCATGCTGCTCGACAAGGACGGCAAGCCGATCTCCAAGCAGGCGAACGCGCTGGCGGCGCTGTTCTCCGACGACGCTGGCAAGCGCAATGTGCAAGGCACGGCGTACGCGCTGCCCGCGCAGGAACCGACGGGCCATCACGTTGTGGTGAGCGCCAACTATCTGTCGTTCGGTTATCAGCAGTACTTCCCCGGCATTGAAGCGCTGCGTTTCGACTTCGGTTCGGGCAAGGACGGCACGGGCAACGGCTGGCAGAGCGCCGCGCTCATCGACCCGGCCCGGCTTTCGGCCAAGTGGGATAACGCCGGCCTGTGGCGGGCGCTGCCGTCTGATCCTGCCGCGTGCGCGACGCTGCCGGTCGACTGGAAGGCCGCTGGCTCGCTGCTGAAGTCCGTGGCTGGCGATGCCAAGGAGGTCAGCGAAGCCGCCGCACATGTCGGCGAGGCATTCGCGGGCCCGGCTGCAGTGTGCTGGTACGGCAAGTCGTCGCTGGTGGCGCCGTTGTTCGTCGCGAAGCTGTCGTCGGTGTCGCAGGCAGAAGCCGTTAAGCCGGCGCTCGGCGCGCTATTCGGCAAGATTGTCGGTTCGTACGAAGCCAAGGCGCAGGCCGACGACAAGTCCGGTCCGTACAAGCGCCTGCCGGTGACGACAAAGCAGGGCCCTGCCAACGCCACGCTGTGGCAGCGCCCGGTCAGCGCGCGCTACGGTACGGCCCAATCGGCCGCCGCACCGTTTGCGGCGCAGCTGTCGGCCGATCGCTACTTCCCCGTCACGCTCGCGATTGCGGGCGATGTGGTCGTGTTCTCGCCCGACGCGCGCCTCGTTGAAGACGCCCTGGCGGTGCTCGCGAAGCGCTTCCCCGCCGTGGCCGATAGCCTGCCGAAGGACAAGACCGATCGCATCGTCCTGACGATGACGCCCGCATCGCTCGCGCCGCTCGTTCGCCGCGAAGCCGGTGCCGCGCTGCCCGCCGATCAGGAAGCAGTGTTCCTCAACGCGGCGCAGACGCATCTGTTTCCGAAGCTCAAGGCGTTGTCGCGATACGCGCCGGTGTCGCTGGCGCTGGACGGCGGTGTGCCGTCGGCGCGCGGTTGGGTGCCGGTGACGTGGCTCTCCAGCGGACGCGGCCTGCCTGCCGGTGGAGACGGAACGCCGCCGCCGGCTGACGCAACGGCAGCGCAAGCTCCGGCGGCCGATGCGCCGGCCACAGCGGCTGCGGCGCCCGCCTCCGAAGACAACACCAGCACGCAGCAATGACGTTGCGCGCCCAGGCCGCCGCGTTGAACCGCCGCCGTTGGTTGACGGCGGCGGGCGCCTGCCTGCTCGCTCCGGCTGTACATGCGCTGTCGGGCTGGGCTGATACGGCGCCCGCCGATGCCGATGCCCTGACGCCGGACCAATCCAGCGTGTTCCGCGCGTGGTTCGTGCGCATCGTTAACGAGCAGCTCCGCCAAGGCCCGACCCCGCGCTGGACGCACCGTGACTGCGCCGGCCTCGTGCGCTTTGCCGCCGGCGAGGCGCTGCGCCCCCACGACGCCCGCTGGCTGCGCGCCAATGGCATGCGCGATGCAGAATCCGCCCGGCAACTGCCGCCCGAGCTGAACCTCACGCCCGCCCAGCGCACGCTCACCCAGCGGTGGGCACGCCTCGATGGCAGCACCGGCGCCTATGTTTCGGCGCTGGGGCTCATCCAGCAGAACAGCCGCTTCATCGCCAAGGACGTCAACCAGGCGCTCCCGGGCGATCTGCTCTTCTTCGATCAAGGCGACGACCAGCATCTGATGATCTGGATGGATCGCTACATCGCTTACCACACCGGCACCGTCACCCGCACCGACAACGGCCTGCGCGCGGTCCCGGTTTCTGAACTGATGCAATGGAAAGACTCGCGCTGGCAGCCGCAGAGCGGCAACCCCAACTTCATCGGCGTGTTTCGTCTGGCCTTTTTGACACGGTAGAAAAACTCATGCGCAACCGTTGGCTGTCGTTCAATCTCGTTGCCGCCGTCTGCGTGACGGTGCTGGCGTTGGTCGCTTCGGTGCCGACAGCGCACGCGGCGGACGCGCCGGAAGCGCCGAACCCCACGCTGTTCGACGTGCCGGGCAGCGGCTACGAGCCGATCAAGGGACAGCCGTTCTTCCTGCTCTCGGATGCGAGCTACGGCACCGATCAGGAAGCGCTGGTCCGCCTTGAAGCCCCGGGCCGCGAGTACAAGGACGAACTGTCCCGCTACGGCGGCGCCGACATCCTCGTCTACCGCGTGCCGCAGCCGCTGGAATTTCTGAAGGCGCAGAAGAACCTGCACCGCATCGACGTCAAGGCCAACTACACGGGCGAAGGCCTGGCCAATACGCTGGCCTATCTGTGGGACAACTGGACGCGACAGGCCCGCCGCGCCTGGCAGCGCGTGCTGTCGTTCGCCACGCGCAGCAAGGCCGTGGAGACTGCGCCGCAGTTCAGCATGGGCGATCAGATGACCGCGCCCACGCGCTTCTCGAACAACCCGCAGTACGCGCCGCTCAAGGGCTACGAACTGCTGGGCCGCTTCCGCTACCCGATCTGGGATGCCAAGCCCATCGCGCCGCCCAAGGACGTGCAGCTCGAAGGCAGCAGCAGCGAATGGATGCCGCAGAACGCCGGCAACGTGATGATCCCGGTCGGCAAGCTGCCGGCGGGTTTGTACATCGTTGAAGCCGTGATTGGCGCGTACCGTGCGCATACGCTGTTGTTCGTGTCGGACACCGTGGCCGTCACCAAGGGCACTTCGCAAGGGATGATGGTGTGGACGGCCGAGCGCAAGAGCGGCAAGCCCGTCGCCGGCGCATCGGTCAGCTGGACCGACGGCGTAGGCGTGCTGGCCTCAGGTACCACCGAAGCGGACGGCACGGCCGACCTGCGTCACGTCTCGCCTGAACGCAGCTACGTGATCGGCAGCGACCGCGCGGGCGGCGTGTTCATCTCCGAGAATTTCTACTACGACAGCGAGATCTACAACACCAAGCTGTACGCCTTCACCGATCGTCCGTTGTATCGCCCGGGCGACGAGGTGAGCGTCAAGTTCATCGGCCGCAACTTCAAGAACGCGACCGAATCGACCGTGCCGGCGGCTGGCGACATCAAGCTGCAAGTGCTCGACCCGAATGGCGCACCGGTGGCCACGTCGACCACGCGCCTGACGGGCGAGACCGGTGCCGACGCGCGCTTTACACTGCCGTCCAACGCGCCTGCCGGCGGCTACTCGCTGCGCTTCGACTACAACGGCGGCACATACGGCGGCGCCTTCCGCGTGGCCGAATACATCAAGCCACACTTTGACGTGAACCTGTCGCTGGACAAGGCGAGCTACGGCACGGGCGAAGCGGTCAAGGGCAAGATCAGCCTGCGCTATCCGGATGGCAAGCCCGTCAAGAACGGCAAGGTGTCGGTCAGCTTGCGCGCGCAGCAGGTGACGATGGTGGAGGGCGAGCTGCGCTACGCGGGCCTGTTCCCCGTCAAGCTGGAGCAGCAGGAACTGACCACCGATGGGGACGGCAACGCCAAGCTTGAACTGCCCGCCGCCAAGGAGCCGAGCCGCTACGTCGTGACCGTGTTTGCCAACGATGGCGCGGCGTACCGCGTGAAGGTCACGCGCGAATTGCTGATCGCACGTGGCGCGACGCCGTACAAGCTGGCGACCACGTCGAACTTCACCACGCCGGGGCAAAACGTGTCGTTTACGCTGACGCCGATGCCGGTTGTCGGTGGAGCAAGCGGTGCCAGCGCGCCGCCCGCCAAGTGGGATCTGGTGCGCCTGGAAACGCGCACGCGCACCGAAGGCACGCTGGCGCCGGATGCCAAGGGCAATGCCACGTTCCCGGTCAAGTTCGACCAGCCGGGTTCGTACACGCTGTCGGTGCGCGATGCGGCCGGTAACCTGCTTGCCGCATCGAGCCACTGGGTGGCCGGCGATGGCGTGCAGACTGTGCCGGGCAACATCGAAATGGTGTTCGACCGCGATCGCTACCAGATTGGCGACACGGCCGAAGCGCTGATCACCTTCCCGCTGCCGGTGGACGATGCGCTGCTCACGCTTGAACGTGACAAGGTCGAGCACCACGCGCTGCTCACGCGCGGCGGCGATTGGCTCAGCCTGACGAAGGTCACGCCGTCGCAATACCGCGCGCGCATCAAGATCGGCGCGGAGTTCGCGCCCAACATGACGTTCTCGGTGCTGTACGTGCGCGACGGCGACATGGTGTTCCAGAACGCCGGCATCGTCGTCACACAACCGACGCTGGACCTGGCCGTGCATGCCGACAAGGCCGTCTACGCCCCGGGCGAGACCGTCACGCTGGACCTGACCAGCGCGCTGGCGGGCAAGCCCGTACCGGCCAACCTGACCGTGTCGGTGGTCGACGAAATGATTTACGTGCTGCAGCCAGAGGTGGCGCCCAGCATCGTCGATTTCTTCTATCACCCACGCCGCAACAGCGTGCGTACCACGTCGAGCCAGAGTTTCATCAGCTACGATCTGGCGCTCGCTTCGCTGCCGGGCAAACCGGGTGGAACGTATGGCCGCCACAACGAGCGCGGCGTGAAGGTGTTGGAGCGGCCCCGCCGCGACGAGCAGGACACCGCTGCTTGGGTCGCCAACCTGCAGACCGGCGCTGACGGCCGCGCCCGCATGACGTTCAAGATGCCGGATTCGCTGGCGCGCTGGCGCATCACGGTGCGTGCGGTGTCCACCACCGGCGCATCGGACGGCATCGTTGGCCAGCGCACGGCGAGCATTCGCTCTGACAAGCCGCTGTACCTGAAATGGACGGGCCCGCAACGCTTCCGCGAAAACGATCAGCCGCGTCTGGACATGGTCGCCTTCAACCAGACCGACAAGGACATCACCGCCGACTGGATCGTCTCCGGCGCTGGCCTGAACATCAACCAGCGCGTGACGCTCAAGCGCGGCGCCAACTACCTGCGCGCGCCCATTACGGCGCTGCAGGCGGGTGTCGTGAACGCCGAGCTGAAGCAGGACGACAAGGTTTCGGACCGTCTGCAGACCACGCTCAAGCTGGATGCAACGGGCTGGCTGGCCGACCGTGAAAACGTCGTCCCGCTCACGCAGTTGCAGGGCACGCGCCTGCCGCTTGGCCTGCCGGCTGATGCGCGCGACGTGCGCCTGCGTGTGGTCGGCAACACCGCCAGCCAGTTCGCCCGCGTGGCGGATGACCTGATCGAATATCCGTACGGCTGCGCCGAGCAGACCGCCAGCCGCCTGATCCCGCTGGCAATCGCTCAGCAAAGTCTGGCGGCCACCGGCACGCGACTGGGCGACGGCGGCCCGGCCGGCACGCAAGGCGTCGACGCGCTGTTGCGCACGCAACGCCAGCGGCTGGCACTGCTGGCGGGCACCAGCGGCACCTTTGGCTGGTGGGGCGAGCTGACCACCAGCAGCGCGCTCATCACGTCGTATGCGTATTACGCGGATTGGCTTGCCAGCCGCTCGGTCGGCATCAGCCTGCCGGCAGACAACTGGAAGCAGGTGCTCGAAGCCTACAAGCGCACCAGCCAGAACGAGCCGCTGCTGCACCGCGCGCTGGCGCTGTGGTTTGCCAATGAGATGGGGCTGCCGGTGGCGACGCCGCTGTCGGGCGTGGCGAACGAGCTTGCGCCCAGTGGCGGCAAGGCGGCCAAGGCCCCGGCCGATGCCGATCCTGCAGCGGGTGACAGCCTGATCTTCGTGGCGCCGGATTCGCCGCGCGGCCGCCAGGTGGCGACGGTGCTGACGGCACAACTGATGCGCCAAGTCGGCCAGCCTGTGCCGGAAGCGCTGGTCTCTGCTGACATTGCTGCCCGCAATGCGCTGGCCGCCGACACCTCACCGCTGGTGCAAAGCCTCCTGCTGATGGGCGGCGGGCGCTCGGCTGCCGATCCGGGCCCGCTGCTGGCCCGCGCCAGCGCTGCCATGCCGACGATGGATCGCGCTGTCGCGCTGGTTTGGCTGCAGAAGGGTCTGGGCGGTCTGCAAGGCGCGAGCGTTGCCGCCATCCAACCGGCTGTTGCGGCTGGTGGCTGGCAGGCGACGCGCTCTCCGGTGGGTGTGCCGACGTGGCGCTGGACCGGCGCGCAAGCCCCCGCCGCGCTGGACCTGACGGCGGCTCCGACCGACGTGACCACCCAATCGGCCATCGTGTCGTACCGCAGCCGCGCGGCTGAGGCCTCCAAGCTGCCGATCACGGTGGAGCGCAAGCTGTACCGTCTTGAGCCGACCGACAGCGCGCCCGCCAAGGCCGATCCAAAGGCGCCCAAGCAGCCGGCGGCCGACACCAGCAGCAGCGGCATCGCCTTTACCGCCAAGCCGGTCAAGCCGGGCGACACGCTCGACAGCAATGCACTCTACGTCGACGAGGTCGTGCTGACGCCGCGCCAGGGCACGTACCGCTACGGCCTGGTCGAAGTGCCGCTGCCGCCTGGGGCCGAAGTGGAGGCCACCACGTGGGGCATCCAGATCGACGGACTGAAGGGTGAGCCGAACGAAGGCAATGGCGCGCAGGCGTTCGAGCGCAAAGCCGCGTATGAAATGGGCCAGCTCTCGTACAACCAGCCGGTGCCCGCGCTGGAGCGCCCGACCGTGCTGCGCCAGCTTGTGCGCTTCTCGCTGCCGGGCCGCTTTGCGCTGCCGCCGGTGCGCTATTTCCGCATGTACCAGCCGGAAGCCAAAGCGTTCCAAGGCGACGGCAAGACCGCCAGCTATCCGTTCAAGGTGGAGTGATCTGGCGATGCCTTCCCGCCTGCTCGCGCGTGGTGTGCTGACCGGTCTGCTCTGGGCCGGCGGCGCACTCGCGCCTGCCGGGCAGGCTGGGCACGCCCTCGCCGCGCCGGTTGTCCAGTCGCTTTCGCAGCTTCGATATGCCGCTTTGCATGGCGATGAAGCCAAGCTCTGGCAATTCAGCGCTGACCCTGCCGGCGGCGTGCCGCAAGCCACTGCGTTGCCGCGCGACACCGAAACACCGCTCGGCAGCGTCTGGAAACTCTTCGTCTACAGCTATCTCGTCTCGCGCCGCATCAGCACGCCCGACTACACGTGCCACGGTAACGACCCCGAAGAGGTCTACTGCTGCACCGCCGGCAACAGCATCGACCGCGAGCGCGCGCTCATCCAGTCGTGCGGACGCTATTTCGAACCGGTGCGCCTCGGGCTGGACCGCGCGGACTGGCGCCGTTTCTGGCAGCAGGCCGGGGCGCCCACATGGCTGCGCGAGCTGCGTGCCATGCAGCCGACGCATCGCGTGCCGGTCGCCGATCTGCTCACCGCGCTGCGCAGCGTTCCGGCCGAAGGGCGTGAAACGGCCGCGCAAACGCTCATCTCGGTGCTGACCGTCGGGCGTGGCGAGGGCACAGTATCGGATTTCGGCGGTTTGCTGCGCGCCAAGACGTGGACGATGCCCGACCCGCAGCGCCCCGGCGCGTCCATCGGCGGCGCCGCGGGCTGGCTGGCCGACGGCACGCCTGTCTGGCTAAGTGGTGCCGGATCGAGCAATCAGGTGCTGGCCGCCGCCGCACCGCGTCTCACATCGTTGATCGAGCAGACGCCCGTGCCCGACGACGATGCCTGTGTCGTGGTGGATTTCTTCGCGCGTTACCCGATTCGCGAAGTGCGCGACGCCAGCGGCAAGCCGGTCGCCGCCGGTCGCCTCGAAGGCCGCTACGCCGTGCGCTTCGTCAACGGCAACACGCTGCCCATCGAGAGCAAGGGGGAGCTGACGCTCGCGCGCCAGAACAACGTGCCGGTCATTACCGGCCGCCTGGGCATGAACGATTACGTGGCACGGGTGGTTGAGCGCGAAGGCGAACTCGCCGAGCCCCAGGCAGCGCGTGCGTTGGCCGTGGCGGCGCGCAGCTACCTCGTGCAGCACGCCTCGCGCGACAGGGGCTGCTACCGCATCGCCGACAGCTCGCGCACCCAGCGTGTGCTGCCGCGCCCGCCGATGGCCGCCGCACGCAAAGCAGCCGAATTTACCGACACGCTGGTATTGGCGGGCCAGTCCGTGCAATACCACGGCACCATCAGCGCGCGCGGCCAGATGAGCTGGACCGCCGCGCGCGCCGCTGCTCAGCGCGGCCAGGGGTTCGACGCCATCCTCGCGCAGTGGTGGCCGCAGGCGACGCTCACGTCATTTCAGAGCCCGGTAGCGGGGGATTGTTCACCCGTGGCAGGGGCACAGCAGTGGCTCCAGGCGCGTGCGCCCGGTTGGTCCGCGCGTCTTCGCACGGAGGCGGGCTATGAGACGCCGCCGCTGCCCGCCGTGTGCGTCGTGCACGAGGGCCGGCCGTACGCCGATGCGCGCCGCAACCGGCTGTACGTGCACCGCCTTGCGACCGAGGAGGACCGCATCGCGCTGACGCACGAGTATCTGCACCTCGCCTTTGCGCGCCACCCGCGCGGGCAGGACGAACAGTTTGTCGAGGCGATGGCGCGTCGCCTGATTCGAGGGGAGGGTTTGCTGTGAAGAGTGGGATGACGCGCTTGGCGCTGTGCACCGTCGCGCTGCTGCTGGCCGCTTCGGCGCTGGCGGAGCCGGTGGCCGATCTGGAAGGGCCGATCGGCGGCTGGCGCAACAGCAAGCTGACCAACGAGCTGGAACAGTACACCGCGGCGTATCCGAAACCCCCCGTGGACCGTGGCGCGCAAAAGTACCGCACGCTCATCGCCGGGCGCATCCGCGCGGCGGGCAAGCAGCGCCGCCCGCCGGTGCTCGTCGTCAACGGCAACGCCATGCCGCTGTATGGCGATGGCGAAGGCCGTTTTGCGCGCCCCTGGGCGTTCGGCCCCGGCTCGAACAGCGTCGAAATCGTCAGTGCCGACGGGCAGTCACGCCAACGCCTGCAGTTCTACGAGGCCGACACCACCAAGACATCGGCCAAGCTGCGCGCCGTCCTCACGTGGGACGACCCGCGCGCCGAGGTCGACATGCACGTCATTTCGCCGATTGGCGACCACGCGTTCTGGGCGCAGCCGCTGCTGTCCGACGGCGGCGGCCTCGACGTGGACAGCGTCGACGGTGCCGGGCCGGAGATTTTCTCGACCGCCGCGCCACGCCCGGGCGTGTGGCTGTTCTACGTGAACTATTGGGGCAACTTCAACGCCGGCGGCTACAACTTCGACGAAAAGGCACATGACCGGGATCTCATCACCGCACAATTGACGCTGATCTATAACGAGAACACGCCCAACGAGCGGCGCGAGTTCGTCAGTGTGCCGCTGCGCAAGATCGGCGAGCTGGCGCTGATGAAATCGATCCGCTTCTGACGTGACGCACATGATGCCTTCCACTTTCCGTCTCGCCGCTGCCATCGCGCTGGCCGCGTTTGCGGCCGCTGGCAGCGTGCTTGCGCAAACCGACGCCGGCAATATCGAGATGACTGCGCCGCTCAATGGCTGGCGCAATTCGGCGGGCGATGAATCCCGCTACACGCAGGACGTGCATTACCCGGCCGTATCGGTGTCGACGCCCCAAGGGCAGGGTTTGGCGTCGATGATCGCCGGGCGCATCCGCAACCAGCCGAAGGCTGCTGCAGCAATGGAAGAAAGCAAGCCGCGCCGCCGCCGTGGCGCCGACGGCTCGTCGGTGGGCACGCTGATCGTCAATGGCGTGGCCATGCCGCAGCGCATCGAGGCAGACGGTACGTTCTCGCGCCCGTATGCATTTGGCGCCGGCAGCAACAGCGTGGAGGTGCGCAGCGCGCGCGGCGACGCCAAGCGCGTGCAGTTCTACGACAGCTACGCTGGCAAGCAGCGTCCGCGTTTGCGCGTGGTCCTGTCGTGGGACACCGATGGCACCGATCTCGACTTGCACGTCATATCGCCCGACGGCCAGCATGCCTGGTACGGCAACCGCGTGGTCGAAAACGGTGGGGCGCTCGACGTGGACGTCACCACCGGGTATGGTCCCGAGATCTACTCGAACCCGGCCCCCGTGCCCGGCACGTATCTCGTCTACGTGAATTACTACGGCAGCGGCAATGACGGCAGTGCGATCACCACCGCCACCGTCAGCATCATCACCGACGAGAACACGCCGTCCGAGCGCCAGCAGACGTTTGTCGTGCCGATGCGCAAGGCCGGCGATCTGACGCTGTTACGCAGTTTCACAATGAAATAGGATCGCCATGGACACGCAGACCGTTGCCGCCTACGACGCGCTCGCCGAAACCTTCGCGCAGGAGTGGCGCGACCAGCCTGCGCCTGAAGACCTGTATGCGTTGCTGCGCCGTGAGTTCAAGGCAGGCGGCGCCACCGCCGACATCGGCTGCGGCGCGGGCCGCGAGGTAGCGTGGCTCAACGCCAATGGGTATCCCGCCGTCGGCTACGACGCCTCCGCCGGGTTGCTCGAAGCCGCGCGCGAGCAGTATCCGGGGCTGTCGTTTCGGCAGGCGCTGCTGCCCGAGTTGGTCGGTATTGCCGAAGGCGCGTTCGACAACGTCCTCTGCGAGACGGTCATCATGCATCTGCCGCCCGAGCAGATTGGCGCGTCGGTGGAGCGCCTGGTGTCGTTGCTGCGCCCGGGCGGCACGCTGTACCTGAGCTGGCGCGTCACGCCTGAGGCGGATCAGCGCGATGGGCGCGGCAGGCTGTTCGCGTCCTTCGATGCGACGCCCGTGCGCAAGGCGCTGGCCGGCACCGAGCTGATCTTTGACGAGGCGGCGGTCAGCCAGTCCTCGGGTCGGACGATCCATCGCATCGTGGCGCGCAAGGTTTGACCGCAGCGTTGCCCACAATCCGAGTGTCCTGATTGACCGCCCCTCGGCGGGGTTTGTCACAATAGCGGTTTCGCCCAGCCCGCGCGTGACACCGCGCGCACCCGCCGTCCCGATGTACGACTCCCCCGCCATAGACCACGCGCTGCAGGCGCTGCCCGAAGACACCGCCGCCGCCACGCATGCGGTGCTGCACGATGTGTTCGGCTACAGCGCATTCCGCGGCCCGCAGGCGGAGATCGTCGCCCATGTTGCGGACGGCGGCGATTGCCTGGTGCTGATGCCTACCGGCGGCGGCAAATCGCTTTGCTATCAGATACCTGCACTCGTGCGGCACCGGCGTGGGCAGGGCGCCGGCATTGTGGTTTCGCCGCTGATCGCGTTGATGCAGGACCAGGTGGCCGCGCTGGAAGAAGCCGGCGTGCGCGCCGCGTACCTCAATTCCGCGCTGACGGGCGCTGAGGCCGCGCAGGTCGAGCGCGATCTGGCGGCGGGCCGGCTGGATCTCGTCTACGTGGCGCCCGAGCGGCTGATGACGCCGCGCTTCCTCGATTTGCTTGAGCGATCGCGCATCGGCCTGTTTGCCATCGACGAAGCGCACTGCGTGTCGCAGTGGGGGCACGATTTCCGGCCGGAGTACATCCAGCTTTCCGTGCTGCACGAGCGTTTCCCGCACGTGCCTCGCATTGCGCTCACCGCCACGGCCGATGCCGTCACGCGCGACGAAATCGTCGAGCGGCTGGCGCTGACGGACGCGCGCGTCTTCCTCTCCAGCTTCGATCGCCCGAACATCCGCTACACCATCGTCGAGAAGGACAGCGCGCGTCAGCAACTGCTGCGCTTCATCCGCGCCGAGCACATGGATGGCGACACCTGCGACGCCGGCATCGTCTACTGCCTCTCGCGCAAAAAGGTGGAGGAGACCGCCCAGTGGCTGGCCGAGCAAGGCATCCGCGCGCTGCCGTATCACGCAGGGATGGACTCCCAAGTGCGTGCCCGCCATCAGGCCATCTTCCGCAAGGAGGAGGGCGTCGTGATGGTGGCGACCATCGCTTTTGGCATGGGCATCGACAAGCCCGATGTGCGTTTCGTTGCGCATCTCGACTTGCCGAAGAGCCTTGAAGGCTATTACCAGGAGACGGGCCGCGCCGGCCGCGACGGTCTGCCCGCCAACGCGTGGATGGCGTATGGCCTGGCCGACGTGGTACAGCAGCGCCGCATGATCGACGAGTCCGATGCGGACGATGTGCACAAGCGCGTCTCCACCGCCAAGCTCGAAGCGCTGCTTGGCCTGTGCGAAGCCGCAACCTGCCGGCGCGTGGCGCTGCTCGCGTACTTTGGTGAGAGCAGCCAGCCGTGCGGCAACTGCGATACCTGCCTGACGCCGCCGCAAACCTGGGATGCCACGCGCGAGGCGCAGATGGCGCTGTCGTGTGCATACCGCGTGCAGCAGGCGAGCCGCGTGACCTTTGGCGCCGGCCAGCTCATCGATATCCTGCGCGGTAACGCAACGGAGCGCGTCAAACAGTGGCACCACGAAACGCTCTCTACCTTCGGCATCGGCAGCGATCTGTCCGAAGCCGCGTGGCGCAGCGTGTTCCGACAACTGGTCGCGCAAGGCCTGTTTGCGGTGGACCACGGCGGCCATGGCGCGCTGATCCTGACCGACGCGGCGCGCCCCGTGCTCAAGGGCGCGCGATCGGTGATCCTGCGCCGACAGGCCGAGAAGGTGCGTAGCGCGTCGTCATCGTCGACGAAGAAGGAGCGTCGCGCCGATCCGGCCGCCGAGCTTTCTACCGAAGCGCAGGTGCGCTGGCAGGCGTTGCGTGCCTGGCGGACGCAGGCTGCGCGCGAGCACAGCGTGCCTGCGTATGTGATCTTCCACGACGCCACGCTGGCGCGCATTGCCGAGACCGATCCCGACTCGCGTGAAGCGCTGGGCGAGCTTCCCGGTATCGGCATGGCCAAGTTGGACCGCTACGGCCAGGCGCTGCTCGACGTGCTGGAGAAGTGCCGCGACCAAGCCTAGGCGGACAGCGGCAGTGGCCCCATCGCGCCGGTGCTGCTCAGGTGGTCGCCCAGGAAATCGACAAACGCCCGCACCTTCGGCAGCAGGTGCACACGCTGCGTGAACACCGCGTGCAGCGGCACCTCCCGCGCCGTGTAGTCGGTCAGCACGGCCTGCAAGCGCCCCGTCGCAACATCGTCACGCACCAGATACGCTGGCCCCAGCGACACGCCCAGCCCTGACCGTGCCGCCTCGCGCAGCACCAGGCTGTTATTGGCGAGCATCGAGCCCGCGACGTGAGCGATATGACGATGGCCGGCGGCGTCCGTCAGCACCCAGTCGTGTGGCCCGTCGTAGTTGGCGTAGACGAGGCAGTTGTGATTGCGCAAATCCTCGGGCGACTGCGGAATGCCCCGCTCGCGAAAATACGATGGCGCCCCGTAGATGGCGTGCGCGCAATTCGCCAGCCGCCGCGCGACCAGCGAAGAGTCCTCGAGCATGCCAATGCGGATCGCCACGTCGATGCGCCCCGCGACCAGATCAGCGTAGCGGTCGTTCATGTCCAGGTCGATCTGCACGGCGGGGTAGCGCGCCTGGAATGCGCCCAAGAGCGGCGCCAGCAATGTCACCGCAAACGAGGCCGGCGCCGACACGCGCAACGTGCCGCGCGCCTCGTCGCGCAGGGCGCTCACGGCCTGCTCCGCTGCATCGACGAGCGCCAGGCCTTCGCGGCTTTTCTCGAAGAACGCCGCGCCCGCTTCGGTGAGCGACAGGCGCCGCGTCGTCCGTTGCAGCAGACGCGTCTGCAACCGCGCCTCCAGCCGCGCCAGCGCCTTGCTGATCACCCCGCGCGACATCACCATCGCCTCGGCCGCCGCCGACAAGCTGCCGCGCTCCACTACCTGCACGAAGATCGCCACATCAGAAAGCCGGTCCATATTTGCGCACGTATGGAAACAATATGGCGCCAGAGCCTACCTTAATCTGCGCAAATCGGCTGGCTACGATGGGCCCTCCGAACCTTCGTCCTGTTCATCATGACTACCGAAGCTCCTGCCATCGCCGATCCCAACCCGCCCGCCGCCGACCGGCTCCCCCTGGGCGCCACGCCGCTGTTTGCCGTCGCCGTCGGGCTTATCGTCATCAACCTGTTCGGCATCCAGCCGCTCATTGCCGAGATCGCCGCGAGCATTGGCTGGACCACCGCCGCCGCTGGCTTGCTCGTCACCGCCACGCTGATCGGTTATGGCATCGGTCTGTTGCTGCTGATGCCGCTGACCGACCTGCAGGACAACCGCGCGCTGGCCTCGCGCACGCTGTGGGGCGCGGTGGCTTCGCTGGCGCTGACCACCGTCGCGCACAGCGGCCAGGTACTGATGCTCACCGCCTTCGCCATCGGCCTGACGTCGACTGTCATTCAGATGCTGATTGCGCTGGCGGGGCGCCTGGCCGCCGACCACCGGCGAGGGCGCGTGCTCGGTGACATCATGATCGGCCTGAACCTGGGCATCCTGCTCTCCCGCCCGGCCGCCAGCTTCATCGCCGCGCAGTGGGGGTGGCGGGCGTTTTACGGTGCTTCTGGGGTGGCGATTGCCGTGCTGGCCGTCCTGCTGCCGCGCGTGATGCCGACCTTCGTGCCGCCGCGCACGTTGTCATACGGCGCGCTGCTGGGCTCGTACGGCAATCTGCTGCGCAGAGAGCCGGTGTTGCGTCGCCGTGCCGCTACGCAGGCCTTGCTGATGGCGGCGTTCACGCTGTTCTGGACGGCTGTGGCCCTGCGGTTGGCGGCAGCGCCGTTCCATCTTTCGCAAAATGGCATCGGGATCTTCGCGCTGTGCGGTGCCGCCGGTGTCGTGGCCGCGCCGATTGCCGGGCGGCTGGCGGATCGCGGTCTCGTGCGCGTGGGTACGCTGCTCGCGCACGGCAGCGCGGCAACGGGTTTGCTCGTGGCGCTTGCTTCGGCGCTGCTGCCGGGCCTGAGCGTTCCCGTCATGTTGGCGATGCTCGTGGCTGCGGCGCTGTTGCTCGATTTCGGCGCCATCGGCGACCAGGCGCTTGGCCGCTACATGGTCAACACGCTGTCGCCCGAGATCCGGGGGCGCGTGAATGGTCTGTACACCGGAGCGTTCTTCTTCGGCGCGGCAGCAGGCGGTGGATTGGCCGGCGTGGCGTGGGCCCGCGCCGGATGGATCGGCGTATCCGTTCTTGCGCTCGGGTTTGTGGCCGCAGCTGCACTTGTCTTCGTATGGCCAGCGCGTGCGCCGCGTGCGATTGGCGCCACACCGCGCCGATGCTGACCTGTTCACGCGTCGCCAGACTGGCGGCGCGCTTGACGCTTGCAAGACAGCCCGCTATAGTGCCAGATTCGAGTTTTTGGCTTCTGGTTTCGCGCGTCCGTGCCCGGCAAAGCGCTGTGCAAGACATTCTGAACCAGACGGGCTCGCGCTCTTTGGTCTTGATCTGTTCCCGCAGGTCCTCCCTTCAGAGCGTTCTGCTCGCCACTTCCATAAAACCCGATTGCGCCGTCCGCCTCACAAATGAGGCGTTCACGTTATGTGAGCCGGCGATTTTTCAAAAACCAAGCTGGATTGAACAATGCCAACCATCAATCAACTGGTTCGCAAGCCCCGCGTCTCGGAAAAGCTGAAAAGCAAGAGCCCGGCACTTGAGAACTGCCCGCAGCGTCGCGGCGTGTGCACCCGCGTGTACACCACGACGCCGAAGAAGCCGAACTCGGCACTGCGTAAGGTCGCCAAGGTGCGCCTGACCAACGGTTTCGAAGTCATTTCGTACATCGGCGGTGAAGGCCACAACCTGCAAGAACACAGCGTCGTGCTGATCCGCGGCGGCCGTGTGAAGGACTTGCCGGGTGTGCGTTACCACATCGTGCGCGGCTCCCTTGACCTGCAAGGCGTCAAGGACCGTAAGCAAGCGCGTTCGAAGTACGGCGCGAAGCGTCCGAAGGCGGCCTAAGTCGTCAGTGAGATCGCGCCGCTTTTGCGGTCACGGTCTTGTCATGAGCAGGCGGTACAACGGTGCGTTTTTCGACCGCACTGGCACCGTCGAGTAAGTGGTCACCCGGCTCAGATTGTTGGAAGACAAGCTAGTTGGTGGCCGGAGAACCGAAGCGGTTCTCAACTGAACAGAGAAGGAAAGAAGATGCCACGTCGTCGTGAAGTCCCCAAGCGGGAAATTCTGCCGGACCCGAAGTTCGGCAATGTGGAAGTCGCCAAGTTCATGAACGTCCTGATGTTGGACGGCAAGAAGTCGGTGGCTGAACGTATCGTCTACGGTGCGTTCGACCAGATCGAGAAGAAAGCAGGCAAGGCGCCGATCGAGGTGTTCACGCTGGCTATCGGCAACATCAAGCCGGTGGTCGAAGTGAAGAGCCGTCGTGTTGGTGGCGCCAACTATCAGGTGCCGGTCGAAGTCCGGCCGTCGCGTCGTCTGGCATTGGCGATGCGTTGGCTGCGGGAAGCTGCGAAGAAGCGCAGCGAGAAGTCGATGGCCCTGCGTCTGGCTGGTGAGCTGCTCGAAGCCTCGGAAGGCCGCGGCGGCGCCATGAAGAAGCGCGACGAAGTGCACCGCATGGCTGAAGCCAACAAGGCGTTCTCGCACTTCCGCTTCTAAGCGACGCGACAACGTTGTTGGTTGCTGGGCGGGCTGTGTGCGCACATCTCGCCCATTTGTATTAGGGGCGCTTGGCCGTGGGCCAGCGCCCCGTTGACGAATCTGAGGATTAACCGTGGCTCGTAAGACCCCCATTGAGCGCTACCGTAACATCGGTATTTCCGCTCACATCGACGCCGGCAAGACCACCACGACCGAGCGGATCCTGTTCTACACCGGTGTGAACCACAAGATCGGTGAAGTGCATGATGGCGCTGCCACCATGGACTGGATGGAGCAGGAGCAAGAGCGCGGCATCACCATCACGTCCGCTGCTACCACCGCCTTCTGGAAGGGCATGGGCGGTAACTACCCCGAGCACCGCTTCAACATCATCGACACCCCGGGCCACGTGGACTTCACCATCGAGGTGGAGCGTTCCATGCGTGTGCTGGACGGCGCGTGCATGGTGTACTGCGCAGTGGGTGGCGTGCAGCCGCAGTCCGAAACCGTCTGGCGTCAGGCCAACAAGTACAAGGTGCCGCGTCTGGCGTTCGTCAACAAGATGGACCGTACCGGCGCGAACTTCTTCAAGGTCTACGACCAGCTGAAGACCCGTCTGAAGGCCAACCCGGTGCCCGTCGTGGTGCCCATCGGCGCTGAAGACGGCTTCCAGGGCGTCGTCGATCTGCTGGAAATGAAGGCCATCATTTGGGACGAAGCCAGCCAGGGCGTGAAGTTCGAATACCACGACATCCCGGCCAACCTGGTTGACGTCGCGAACGAGTGGCGCGAGAAGATGGTCGAGTCGGCAGCTGAAGCCAGCGAAGAGCTGATGGAAAAGTACCTGGGCGGCGAAGAGCTGTCCCGTGCTGAGATCGTCAAGGCACTGCGCGACCGTACCATCGCCTGCGAAATCCAGCCGATGCTGTGCGGCACCGCGTTCAAGAACAAGGGCGTGCAGCGCATGCTCGACGCCGTGATCGACTTCCTGCCGTCGCCCGTCGACATTCCGCCGGTTCAAGGCATCGACGAAAACGACGAAGAGAAGAAGCTCGAGCGCAAGGCAGACGACAACGAGAAGTTCTCGGCGCTGGCGTTCAAGATCATGACTGACCCGTTCGTTGGTCAGCTGATCTTCTTCCGCGTCTACTCGGGCAAGATCAACTCCGGCGACACCGTGTACAACCCGGTGAAGCAGAAGAAGGAGCGTCTGGGCCGTATTCTGCAGATGCACGCCAACCAGCGCGAAGAAATCAAGGAAGTGCTGGCAGGCGACATCGCCGCTGCGGTGGGCCTGAAGGACGCCACCACGGGCGACACGCTGTGCGACCCGAGCGCTCCGATCATTCTCGAGCGCATGGTGTTCCCGGAGCCGGTGATCTCGCAGGCAGTCGAGCCGAAGACCAAGGCTGACCAGGAAAAGATGGGTATCGCCCTGAACCGCCTGGCTGCTGAAGATCCGTCGTTCCGTGTGCGTACCGATGAAGAATCGGGTCAGACAATCATTTCGGGTATGGGCGAGCTCCACCTCGAAATTCTGGTCGATCGCATGAAGCGCGAATTCGGCGTGGAAGCCAACATTGGCGCCCCGCAAGTTGCCTACCGCGAAACCATCCGCAAGAAGGTCGAAGACGTCGAAGGCAAGTTCGTCAAGCAGTCCGGCGGTCGCGGCCAGTACGGTCACGCTGTGATCACGCTGGAACCGGCGGACGAGGAGGCGAAGAAGGCTGGCAAGAACTTCGAATTCGTCGACGCCATCAAGGGCGGTGTGATTCCTCGCGAATACATTCCGGCGGTCGAGAAGGGTATCGTCGACACGCTGCCGGCCGGTATTCTGGCGGGCTTCCCGGTGGTGGACGTGAAGGTCACGCTGACGTTCGGTTCGTACCACGACGTGGACTCGAACGAAAACGCGTTCCGCATGGCCGGTTCGATGGCTTTCAAGGAAGCCATGCGCCGCGCCACGCCGGTTCTGCTGGAGCCGATGATGGCTGTGGAAGTGGAAACGCCGGAAGACTACACGGGCACCGTGATGGGCGACTTGTCGTCCCGCCGCGGCATCGTGCAGGGCATGGACGACATGGTGGGCGGCGGCAAGATCATCAAGGCCGAAGTCCCGCTGTCGGAAATGTTCGGTTATTCGACGTCGCTGCGCTCGCAAACGCAGGGCCGCGCCACGTACACCATGGAATTCAAGCAATACGCTGAGGCGCCGAAGAACATCGCCGAAGCTGTGATGGCTGCCAAGGGTACGAAGTAATCAACGTGTTTTGGCGGCGCGCGCGTGCGTGCCGCCTGCATCCCAAATCTAGTAATTAGCCGATTCCGAATTGAGGAGCTGACATGGCAAAGGAAAAGTTCGAGCGGACCAAGCCGCACGTGAACGTTGGTACGATTGGTCACGTTGACCACGGCAAGACGACGCTGACCGCAGCGATCGCAACCGTGCTGTCGAGCAAGTTCGGTGGTACCGCGAAGAAGTACGACGAAATCGACGCAGCGCCGGAAGAAAAGGCACGCGGCATTACGATCAACACCGCGCACATCGAGTACGAAACGGCCAACCGCCACTACGCGCACGTTGACTGCCCGGGCCACGCCGACTACGTCAAGAACATGATCACCGGTGCCGCTCAGATGGACGGCGCCATCCTGGTGTGCTCGGCCGCTGACGGCCCCATGCCGCAAACGCGTGAGCACATCCTGCTGGCCCGTCAGGTTGGCGTGCCGTACATCATCGTCTTCCTGAACAAGTGCGACATGGTGGACGACGCTGAGTTGCTGGAACTGGTCGAGATGGAAGTGCGCGAACTTCTGTCGAAGTACGACTTCCCGGGCGACGACACCCCGATCATCAAGGGTTCGGCCAAGCTGGCGCTGGAAGGCGACAAGGGCGAACTGGGCGAAGTGGCCATCATGAACCTGGCCGACGCACTGGACACCTACATCCCGACGCCGGAGCGCGCTGTTGACGGCACGTTCCTGATGCCGGTGGAAGACGTGTTCTCGATCTCGGGTCGCGGCACCGTGGTGACCGGCCGTATCGAGCGCGGTGTGATCAAGGTCGGCGAAGAAATCGAAATCGTCGGTATCGCCATGGACGGCGACAAGCCGAAGATCGACAAGACGACCTGCACGGGCGTGGAAATGTTCCGCAAGCTGCTGGACCAAGGTCAGGCAGGCGACAACGTCGGTATTCTGCTGCGCGGTACGAAGCGCGAAGACGTTCAGCGTGGCCAAGTGCTGGCCAAGCCGGGCTCGATCAAGCCGCACACGGAATTCACGGGCGAGGTCTACATCCTGTCGAAGGACGAAGGCGGCCGTCACACGCCGTTCTTCAACAACTACCGTCCGCAGTTCTACTTCCGTACGACGGACGTGACTGGCTCGATCGCCCTGCCGGAAGGCAAGGAAATGGTCATGCCGGGCGACAACGTGTCGATCACCGTCAAGCTGATCGCCCCGATCGCCATGGAAGAAGGTCTGCGCTTCGCAATCCGTGAAGGTGGTCGTACCGTCGGTGCTGGCGTCGTTGCCAAGATCCTGAAGTAAAAGGCGGATTGATGCGCTGTTCCTCGCAAGGGGTGCGGCGCATCGCCTGTTGCATCGCTCTTTCAATCTACCGGCGGCCCGGCCGCCATGCTCTTTAAGGAAACATCATGCAGAACCAGAAGATCCGTATCCGCCTGAAGGCTTTCGACTATCGCCTGATCGACCAGTCGGCCGCTGAAATCGTCGAGACCGCCAAGCGCACCGGCGCGATCGTCAAGGGCCCGGTGCCCCTGCCGACTCGCATCCAGCGTTTCGACGTTCTGCGTTCGCCGCACGTCAACAAGACCAGCCGCGACCAGTTCGAAATCCGCACGCACCAGCGCCTGATGGACATCGTCGACCCGACGGATAAGACTGTCGACGCGCTGATGAAGCTGGACCTGCCGGCCGGTGTGGACGTCGAGATCAAGCTGCAATAAGCAAGACACCGCTGCCGGATCCTTCCGGTAAAGGGCAAACGGCGAGCCAAGTGCTCGCCGTTTTGCTTTTGAGGTGGCGGATGTTGCATTGCACACGACATCCGGACGCTATCCGGCAATAGGCCTTGCATATTGTTCGTAACCGGGATATATTGTAGGGCTACCCCTTTACTCAGGGGAGTGGGCTGGCCATTTGGCCTCGCGCTGTCTCTTTAGGCGCAGTCCAGTTCAAGATTCGTAGTATCAATCAGCCCCGGCCAATCGCAGCTGGGAATGGAGCAAACCATGAGCCTTGGCCTTGTAGGTCGCAAGGTTGGCATGACCCGTATTTTCACGGACGACGGCGATTCGATTCCCGTCACCGTGCTCGAGGTCGGCGACAACCGCGTGACGCAAATCAAGACGGACGAGACCGACGGTTATACCGCGGTTCAAGTCACCTTCGGCACCCGACGCGCCAGCCGCGTCACCAAGCCGCTGGCGGGTCATCTCGCCAAAGCCGGCGTGGAAGCGGGCGAAGTCATCAAAGAATTCCGAGTGGATGCCGCTCGTGCCGCTGAGTTCCAGCCTGGCGCGAACATCAGCGTCGACCTGTTCGAAGTCGGTCAGAAGATCGACGTCCAGGGTGTGACGATTGGTAAGGGCTACGCCGGTACCATCAAGCGCTACAACTTCTCGTCGGGCCGCGCCTCGCACGGTAACTCGCGCTCGCACAACGTGCCGGGCTCGATCGGTATGGCGCAGGATCCGGGCCGCGTGTTCCCGGGTAAGCGCATGACCGGTCACATGGGTGACGTCACCCGTACCGTCCAGAATCTGGAAATCGCCAAGATCGACGCGGAGCGCAAGCTGCTGCTGGTCAAGGGTGCGATTCCGGGCGCCAAGGGCGGTCAAGTCATCGTCACGCCGGCCGTGAAGGCCCGCGCCAAGAAGGCATAAGGAGCAAACGCATGGAACTGAAGCTGCTCCAGGACAACGGTCAACTCGGCGCCGGCGTTGCTGCCTCGCCGGAAGTGTTCGGCCGTGACTACAACGAAGCCCTCGTTCACCAAGTCGTCGTCGCTTATCAGGCCAACGCTCGCAGCGGTAACCGTAAGCAGAAGGACCGTGAAGAGGTCAAGCACACGACCAAGAAGCCGTGGCGTCAAAAGGGTACGGGCCGCGCCCGTGCAGGTATGAGCTCCTCCCCGCTGTGGCGCGGGGGTGGTCGTATCTTCCCGAACAGCCCGGAAGAAAACTTCTCGCAGAAGGTCAACAAGAAGATGTACCGCGCCGGCATGCGCTCGATCTATTCGCAGCTCGCCCGTGAAGGTCGCATCAACGTCGTTGACAGCCTGTCCGTCGACGCGCCCAAAACCAAGCTGCTGGCCGACAAGTTCCGCGCCATGGGCCTGGATTCGGTGCTCGTGATTACCGATAACCTGGACGAAAACCTCTTCCTGGCATCGCGCAACCTGGCGCACGTGCTCGTGGTTGAGCCGCGTCACGCCGACCCGCTGTCGCTCGTGCACTACAAGAAGGTGCTCGTGACCAAGGCAGCCGTCGCGCAGATCGAGGAGTTGCTGAAATGACGCAAGTTGCCAAGAACGACCATCGCCTGATGCAGGTGCTGCTGGCGCCTGTGGTGTCTGAAAAGGCAACCCTGGTGGCCGAGAAGAACGAACAGGTCGTGTTCGAAGTGGCTCGCGACGCCAACAAGGGCGAAGTGAAGGCTGCTGTCGAGCTGCTGTTCAAGGTCGAAGTCGAGTCCGTCCAGATCCTGAACCAGAAGGGCAAGCAAAAGCGCTTCGGCCGCTTCATGGGTCGTCGTGACCACGTGAAGAAGGCCTATGTGTCGCTGAAGCCGGGCCAGGAAATCAATTTTGAAGCGGAGGCCAAGTAATCATGGCACTCGTCAAAACCAAGCCGACATCGCCGGGCCGCCGCTCGATGGTGAAGGTCGTTAACCCCGACCTTCACAAGGGCGCGCCGCACGCTCCGCTGCTGGAAAAGCAAATCCAGAAGTCGGGTCGTAACAACAACGGCCACATCACCACCCGTCATAAGGGCGGTGGTCACAAGCATCACTATCGCATCGTCGATTTCAAGCGTAACGACAAGGACGGTATCCCGGCCAAGATCGAACGCCTGGAATACGACCCGAACCGTAGCGCCAACATCGCGCTCGTGCTGTTCGCTGACGGCGAACGCCGCTACATCATCGCCCCGAAGGGCGCTGTGGTTGGCCAAGCCATCGCCAACGGCTCGGAAGCGCCGATCAAGGCCGGTAACAACCTGCCGATCCGCAACATCCCGGTCGGTACGACGATCCACTGCGTGGAAATCCTGCCGGGCAAGGGCGCTCAAGTTGCCCGTTCGGCCGGTACGTCCGCCGTGCTGCTGGCTCGCGAAGGCATCTACGCTCAAGTGCGTCTGCGCTCGGGTGAAGTGCGCCGCGTGCACATTGAGTGCCGCGCGACCATTGGTGAAGTCGGCAACGAAGAGCACAGCCTGCGCCAGATCGGCAAGGCCGGTGCAACCCGTTGGCGCGGCATTCGCCCGACCGTTCGCGGTGTGGTGATGAACCCGGTCGATCACCCGCATGGTGGTGGTGAAGGGAAGACTGCTGCTGGCCGTGATCCGGTGTCCCCGTGGGGTACGCCGACCAAGGGCTACCGCACCCGTCGTAACAAGCGCACTGACAGCATGATCGTTCAGCGCCGTCACAAGCGTTAATCGGTAGGTAGGAGCTTAGATATGACTCGTTCCGTAAAAAAGGGTCCTTTCATTGACGCCCACCTGCTGAAGAAGGTTGAGGCGGCAGTGCAAACGAAGGACAAGAAGCCCATCAAGACTTGGTCGCGTCGTTCGACCATTCTGCCGGACTTCATCGGCCTGACGATCGCCGTTCACAACGGCCGTCAGCACGTGCCCGTGTATGTCACGGAAAACATGGTTGGCCACAAGCTCGGCGAATTTGCGCTCACGCGTACGTTCAAGGGCCACGCTGCCGACAAGAAAGCGAAGCGATAAGGGGCAATCATGGAAGTTAAAGCGATTCATCGCGGCGCCCGTATCTCCGCACAGAAGACGCGCCTGGTCGCTGACCAGATTCGCGGCCTGTCGATCGAGCGCGCGCTCAACGTGCTGACGTTCAGCCCGAAGAAGGCGGCTGGCATCGTGAAGAAGGTGGTTGAGTCCGCCATCGCGAACGCCGAGCACAATGAAGGCGCCGATATCGACGAGCTGAAGGTCAAGTCGATCTACATCGACAAGGCCACGTCGCTCAAGCGCTTCACGGCGCGTGCGAAGGGCCGTGGCAACCGCATCGAGAAACAAACCTGTCACATCACTGTGACGCTGGGCAACTAAGGGGTCACGATGGGACAGAAGATTCATCCGACTGGCTTCCGTCTGGCTGTCAGCCGTAACTGGGCATCGCGTTGGTACGCGAGCAACACCCAGTTTGCCGGCATGCTCAAGGAAGACATCGAGGTTCGTGAGTTTCTGAAGAAGAAGCTGAAGAACGCGTCGGTGGGCCGCGTGGTCATCGAGCGTCCGGCCAAGAATGCTCGTATCACCATTTACAGCTCGCGTCCGGGCGTGGTGATCGGCAAGAAGGGCGAGGACATCGAACTGCTGAAGGCTGAACTGCAGCGCCGCATGGGCGTGCCCGTGCACGTGAACATCGAAGAAATCCGCAAGCCGGAAGTCGATGCACAGCTGATCGCCGATTCGATCACGCAGCAGCTCGAGCGCCGCATCATGTTCCGTCGCGCAATGAAGCGCGCGATGCAGAACGCGATGCGTCTGGGTGCCCAAGGCATCAAGATCATGAGCTCGGGCCGTCTGAACGGCATCGAAATTGCCCGTACCGAGTGGTACCGCGAAGGCCGTGTGCCCCTGCACACGCTGCGCGCAGATATCGACTACGGCTTCTCCGAAGCGGAAACCACCTACGGCATCATCGGTGTCAAGGTGTGGGTGTACAAGGGTGACCACCTCGGTCGCAACGACGCACCCGTCGTGGAAGAGCCGCAAGAAGAGCGCCGCAAGCGTCCGGGTCGCCCGGAAGGTCGTCGCCGTGAGGGCGAAGGTCGCCCGGCCGGTCAGCGCCGCGGTGCTGGTGCTGGTGCAGGTGCCCGTCGTGGCGCCGACGCCAAGACTGGAGAATAAACATGCTGCAACCTAAGCGCAGGAAGTACCGCAAGGAGCAGAAGGGCCGTAACACCGGTATCGCGACGCGCGGCAACGCAGTCTCGTTCGGCGAGTTCGGTCTGAAGGCGATGGGCCGCGGCCGTCTGACCGCGCGTCAGATTGAGTCGGCCCGTCGTGCGATGACCCGTCACATCAAGCGTGGCGGCCGCATTTGGATCCGGATTTTCCCGGACAAGCCGATCTCGAAGAAGCCTGCCGAAGTCCGTATGGGTAACGGTAAGGGCAACCCGGAATACTACGTGGCTGAAATTCAGCCGGGCAAGATGCTGTACGAAATGGACGGCGTTGGCGAAGAACTGGCACGCGAGGCATTCCGCCTGGCCGCTGCCAAGCTGCCGATCGCGACCAGCTTCGTGGTGCGTCAGGTCGGAACGTAAGGAGCACACACCATGAAAGCATCCGATCTGCGCGACAAAGATGTCGCCGGGCTGAACCAGGAGCTCTCCGAGCTGCTGAAGGCCCAATTTGGCCTGCGCATGCAAAAAGCGACGCAACAGCTGCAGAACACCAGCCAGCTGAAGAAGGTGCGTCGTGACATCGCGCGTGTCCGCACCGTGCTGGGCCAGAAGGGGAACCAGAAATGACTGAAGCCGCAACGTCCCTGAAGCGCACGCTCGTCGGTCGCGTTGTCAGCAACAAGATGGACAAGACCGTCACGGTCCTGATCGAAAACCGCGTCAAGCATCCGCTGTACGGCAAGTACGTGGTGCGCTCGAAGAAGTATCACGCGCACGACGAAGCCAATCAGTACAACGAAGGCGACAAGGTTGAAATCACGGAATCGCGTCCGCTCTCCCGCACCAAGTCGTGGGTAGTGTCGCGTCTGCTTGAGGCTGCACGCGTGATCTAAAACAACAGCGGAGTAGTTTGCTGTTGCAAGGCCGAGATTATGTGATATAGTCTCGGTCTTTCCCTTTCAGAGGGTGGCTGGCAAATCTGCTGGTAGCTCGGGTGAGGGAAAAAGCGAATGGGCCAGGCGGCAATCGCCGTCGGGCAGCTACCGACTTCAAGTTGATCAACCCAATCGCAGTTGGCGCAATGCCAGCAGCCGGCGGGACCAAGACTGATCGCCTCTGCGCATTGTGCGTTTGGCGAATTAAGTTGGGACGAGAACACCATGATTCAGACAGAAAGCCGGCTCGAAGTGGCCGATAACACGGGTGCGCGTGAAGTCATGTGCATCAAGGTGCTGGGCGGTTCGAAGCGCCGCTACGCCAGCGTCGGCGACATCATCAAGGTCAGCGTCAAGGATGCTGCCCCGCGTGGTCGCGTGAAGAAGGGCGATATCTACAATGCCGTGGTGGTACGTACCGCCAAGGGCGTGCGCCGTCCTGACGGCTCGCTCATCAAGTTCGACGGCAATGCCGCCGTGCTGCTGAACACCAAGCTTGAGCCGATCGGCACCCGTATCTTCGGGCCGGTCACTCGCGAACTCCGTACCGAGCGCTTCATGAAGATCGTGTCGCTCGCGCCGGAAGTGCTGTAAACGGAGGCCGCATGAACAAGATTCGCAAGGGCGATCGCGTCATCGTCCGTACCGGTAAAGACAAGGGCAAGCAAGGTACTGTGCTGGCCGTGCTCGCCGAGCATGTGACGGTTGAAGGCGTGAACGTTGCAAAGAAGCACGTGCGTCCGAACCCGATGCTGGGTACCACGGGTGGTGTGGTCGACAAGGTCATGCCCATCCATATTTCGAACGTTGCGCTCGTGGATGCCAATGGCAAGCCGTCGCGCGTCGGCATCAAGGTTGAAGGCGGCGTGAAGACGCGCGTGCTGAAGACCACCGGTGCTGCCGTCGGCGCTTGATTCTGGGCAATAGAGAGGAGTTGAGCATGACTGCACGTCTGCAAGAGTTTTACAAAGAGAAGGTTGTGCCCGAACTGATCAAGCAGTTCGGCTACAAGTCCGTGATGGAAGTGCCGCGTATCACCAAGATCACCCTGAACATGGGTCTTGGTGAAGCCATCAATGACAAGAAGGTCATCGAGCACGCCACGGGCGACCTGATCAAGATCGCTGGCCAGAAGCCCATCGTGACGAAAGCCCGCAAGGCTATCGCCGGCTTCAAGATTCGCCAGGGTTACCCGATCGGTACGATGGTCACGCTGCGTGGCCAACGTATGTACGAATTCCTGGATCGCTTCATCACCGTGTCGCTGCCCCGCGTGCGCGACTTCCGTGGTGTGTCGGGTAAGGCGTTCGATGGTCGCGGCAACTACAACATCGGTGTGAAAGAGCAGATCATTTTCCCCGAGATCGAGTACGACAAGATCGACGCACTCCGTGGTCTGAACATCAGCATCACGACGACTGCGAAGAACGACGAGGAAGCGAAGGCGCTCCTCAATGCGTTCAAGTTCCCGTTCCGTAATTAAGGGGTTACCGTGGCTAAATTGTCTCTGATCGAACGCGAGAAGAAGCGTGCCAAGCTCGTGGCCAAGTACGCTGAGAAGCGCGCCGCTCTCGAAGCCATCGTGGCCGACCAAAGCAAGTCGGAAGAAGAGCGCTACGAAGCGCGTCTGAAGTTGCAAGCGCTGCCGCGCAACGCAAATCCGACGCGTCAGCGCAACCGCTGCTCGATCACCGGTCGTCCCCGCGGTACGTTCCGTAAGTTCGGCCTGGCGCGTAACAAGCTCCGCGAGATCGCCTTCAAGGGCGAGATCCCGGGTCTGACGAAAGCCAGCTGGTAATCACGCACAGGCTACAGGAGAAACAGTATGAGCATGAGCGATCCGATCGCCGATATGCTGACGCGTATCCGCAACGCGCAAGCGGTGGAAAAAGCGTCGGTGGTCATGCCGTCGTCGAAGCTGAAGGTGGCAATCGCCAAAGTCCTGAAGGACGAAGGCTACATCGACGAATTCGCCGTGACCGAGCAGGGTGGTAAGTCCACGCTGACGATTGGTCTGAAGTACTACGCTGGCCGCCCGGTCATCGAGCGCCTGGAGCGCGTCTCGAAGCCTGGTCTGCGTGTGTACAAGGGCCGTAATGAAATTCCGCAAGTGATGAACGGCCTGGGTGTCGCCATCATCTCGACCCCGCAGGGTCTGATGACGGACCGCCGCGCCCGCGCAACCGGTGTCGGTGGCGAAGTCATTTGCTACGTCGCCTAAGGGAGGGGAACCATGTCTCGCGTAGGTAAGGCTCCCATCGCGCTGCCCAAGGGCGCTGAGG
This sequence comes from Ralstonia pickettii, assembly GCF_030582395.1. Taxonomy (NCBI): domain Bacteria; kingdom Pseudomonadati; phylum Pseudomonadota; class Betaproteobacteria; order Burkholderiales; family Burkholderiaceae; genus Ralstonia; species Ralstonia pickettii. The sequence goes on along the minus strand of NZ_CP104381.1, from coordinate 2,947,317 downwards.
TCAATTTCGCAGGTGGTCTGCTGACCGTTAAGGGCCCGCTGGGTACCCTGACGCAGCCGATTCACTCGTTGGTCAAGGTCACCACCGACAACGGCACGATCACGTTCGCGCCGGCAGATGAGTCGCGTGAAGCCAATGCGTTGCAAGGTACGATGCGCGCCCTGACGGCCAACATGGTCAAGGGTGTGACGACGGGCTTCGAGCGCAAGCTGAACCTGGTCGGCGTGGGTTACCGTGCATCGGTTCAGGGCACCGCTCTGAAGCTGCAACTCGGTTTCTCGCACGACGTGATCCATGAGATGCCGGAAGGCGTGAAGGCGGAAACGCCGACGCAAACCGAAATCATCATCAAGGGTTCGGACAAGCAAAAAGTTGGTCAGGTCGCCGCTGAAGTGCGTGGTTATCGTCCGCCGGAGCCTTACAAGGGCAAGGGTGTGCGCTACGCCGATGAGCGTGTGATCCTGAAGGAAACCAAGAAGAAGTAAGGGTGCACATCATGAACAAAAATGACTCGCGTCTGCGCCGTGCACGTCAGACCCGCCTGAAAATTGCGGAACTGAACGTCGCCCGTCTGGCTGTGCACCGTACGAACCTGCACATTTATGCGCAGGTCTTCTCGGAAGATGGCACCAAAGTCCTGGCTTCGGCCTCGACGGCGGAAGCCGAAGTCCGCAAGGAACTGAACGGCAACGGTGGCAACACCGCTGCTGCCACCCTGGTGGGTAAGCGTATCGCTGAGAAGGCGAAGGCTGCCGGCATCGAAGCCGTGGCGTTCGATCGCTCGGGTTTCCGTTATCACGGTCGCGTAAAGGCTCTGGCCGACGCGGCACGCGAAGCTGGCCTGAAGTTCTAAGCCGGCATAGAGGATATCGTCATGGCAAAAATTCAACCTAAGGTCCAAGGGGACGAACGCGACGACGGTCTTCGCGAGAAGATGATCGCGGTCAACCGTGTGACCAAGGTGGTCAAGGGCGGCCGGATTCTCGGTTTCGCTGCTCTGACTGTGGTCGGCGACGGCGACGGCCGTATCGGCATGGGCAAGGGTAAGGCTAAGGAAGTCCCGGTGGCCGTGCAGAAGGCAATGGACGAAGCCCGTCGCAAGATGGTCAAGGTCCCGCTGAAGAACGGTACGCTGCAGCACGAAGTGGTTGGCAAGCATGGCGCCGCGAAGGTGCAGATGATGCCCGCGAAGGACGGTACCGGCGTGATCGCCGGCGGCCCGATGCGCGCTATCTTCGAAGTGATGGGCGTGACGAACATCGTGACCAAGTCGCACGGTTCGACCAATCCTTACAACATGGTGCGCGCAACGCTGGATGGCCTGCGCAAGATGAGCACCCCGGCCGAAGTTGCCGCCAAGCGTGGCAAGTCGGTCGAAGAGATCCTCGGCTAAGCCGAAGGGATAGGTGAACGATATGTCGCAGAAAACCGTGAAAGTCCAACTCGTGCGCAGCCTGATCGGTACGCGCGAAGACCACCGCGCCACGGTGCGCGGCCTGGGCCTGCGCCGCATGAACTCGGTGTCCGAATTGCAGGACACGCCCGCAGTGCGCGGCATGATCAACAAGGTGTCCTACCTGGTCAAGGTCATCGGCTAAGGCAAGACGGAGAAGAACATGCAACTGAATAACCTGAAGCCGGCAGCCGGCTCCAAGCACGCCAAGCGCCGCGTTGGTCGCGGTATTGGTTCGGGCCTGGGCAAGACGGCTGGTCGTGGTCACAAGGGTCAGAAGTCGCGTTCAGGTGGTTTCCATAAGGTCGGCTTCGAAGGCGGCCAGATGCCCCTGCATCGTCGTCTGCCCAAGCGTGGTTTCACCTCGCTGACCAAGGAATTCACCGCTGAAGTGCGTCTGGGCGACCTGGCGGGCCTGCCGATCGAAGAAATTGATCTGCTGTCCCTCAAGCAAGCCGGCCTCGTTGGCGAGATGGTCAAGAGCGCCAAGGTGATCCTGTCTGGCGAAATCGACAAGAAGGTCACTCTGAAGGGTATCGGCGCGACGGCTGGGGCGAAAGCTGCAATCGAAGCGGCTGGTGGCTCGCTGGCCTAATAGCCTGCTGTTTTACACTGACGGAGCATCCGTTTGGCCACGGCGAAACCTAATGTGATGGCCCAGGCCAAGAACACGGCCAAGTACGGCGATCTTCGCCGTCGGCTAGTGTTCCTGGTTCTGGCACTGCTGGTGTACCGGATCGGTGCGCACATTCCTGTGCCGGGTATCGATCCGGATCAACTGGCGCAGCTTTTCCAACGGCAGTCGGGTGGCATCCTCGGGATGTTCAACCTGTTCTCCGGCGGCGCGCTGTCGCGTTTCACGGTGTTTGCGCTGGGGATCATGCCGTACATCTCGGCGTCGATCATCATGCAACTGCTGACGATCGTGTTGCCGCAGCTGGAATCGTTGAAGAAGGAAGGCCAAGCCGGCCAGCGCAAGATTACGCAGTACACGCGCTACGGTACGGTCGTCCTGGCAACGTTCCAGGCGCTGGGGATTGCAGTGGCACTCGAAGCACAGCCGGGTCTGGTTTTGGATCCGGGTCTGATGTTCCGGGCCACCGCCGTGATTACGCTGGTGACGGGCACCATGTTCCTGATGTGGCTGGGTGAGCAGATCACCGAGCGCGGTCTGGGCAACGGGATCTCGATCATCATTTTCGGCGGGATTGCTGCGGGACTGCCCAACGCGATCGGCGGGTTGTTCGAGCTGGTGCGTACCGGATCGATGGGGATTTTCTCGGCGATCCTGGTGGTGGCGATTATCGGTGCGGTGACGTTCTTGGTTGTGTTCATTGAACGCGGTCAGCGCAAGATCCTCGTCAATTACGCAAAGCGGCAGGTTGGTAACAAGATTTATGGCGGGCAGTCGTCGCATTTGCCGCTGAAGTTGAACATGGCTGGGGTGATTCCGCCGATCTTTGCATCGTCGATCATTCTGTTCCCGGCCACGATCGCGGGCTGGTTTACAGCCGGTAACTCGACGAATCCGGTCGCACGGGTCGTCAAGGACCTGGCAGCGACGCTGTCGCCGGGTCAGCCGGTGTACATCCTGCTGTATGCAGCGGCGATCATCTTCTTCTGTTTCTTCTACACCGCGCTGGTCTATAACAGCCGGGAAGTGGCGGATAACCTGAAGAAAAGTGGGGCGTTCATTCCGGGCATCCGTCCCGGCGAGCAAACCACGCGGTATATCGACAAGATTCTGGTGCGGTTGACCCTGGCGGGTGCGATCTACATCACGCTGGTGTGTCTGTTGCCGGAGTTCTTGGTGCTGCGCTGGAATGTGCCGTTCTACTTCGGTGGGACATCCCTGTTGATCATCGTGGTTGTCACGATGGACTTCATGGCACAAGTGCAGTCCTACGTGATGTCTCAGCAGTACGAGTCTTTGATGAAGAAGGCGAATTTCAAGGGAAACCTGACGCTCCGCTAAGAGCGATCGCACGAACCTGAAGGGACATGGCTAAAGATGACGTGATCCAGATGCAGGGCGAGGTGCTGGAAAACCTCCCCAACGCAACGTTTCGCGTCAAGCTAGAGAACGGCCACGTAGTGTTAGGCCATATTTCCGGCAAGATGCGCATGCATTACATCCGCATCTTGCCCGGGGACAAGGTGACGGTCGAATTGACCCCGTATGATCTGTCCCGCGCGCGCATCGTATTCCGGGCGAAGTGAGCGGACTGGAATTGAAGGAAGAGGAAAATCATGAAAGTGCTGGCTTCTGTTAAGCGCATTTGCCGCAACTGCAAAATCATCAAGCGCAAGGGCGTGGTGCGTGTGATCTGCTCGTCGGACCCGCGTCATAAGCAGCGCCAAGGCTAATTTCGCAAAGAGGATTGACGAATGGCACGTATCGCAGGGGTCAACATCCCCAACCACAAACATACCGTGATTGGCCTGACGGCGATCTACGGTATCGGCCGCTCGCGCGCTCAGAAGATTTGCGAGGCTACTGGCATCCCGACCGACAAGAAGGTGAAGGACCTAACGGATCCGGACCAGGACGCGCTGCGCAAGGAAATCGAGAAGTTCCTCGTTGAAGGCGATCTGCGCCGTGAAACGACGATGAACATCAAGCGCCTGATGGATCTGGGCTGCTACCGTGGCGTGCGCCATCGCAAGGGCCTGCCGATGCGTGGTCAGCGTACTCGCACCAATGCCCGTACCCGTAAGGGTCCGCGCAAGGCCGGCGTCGCGCTCAAGAAGTAATCCGTCGGGTAAAGGATAGGAACTATGGCAAAAGCAGCGAATACCGCCGCCCAGCGCGCGCGCAAGAAGGTTCGCAAGAACGTCGCCGACGGCATCGCGCACGTTCACGCGTCGTTCAACAACACGATCATCACGATCACCGACCGCCAGGGCAACGCTCTGTCGTGGGCGACTTCGGGTGGCCAAGGCTTCAAGGGCTCGCGTAAGTCGACGCCGTTCGCCGCCCAGGTCGCAGCTGAAAGTGCTGGCCGCGTGGCGCAGGACCAAGGCATCAAGAACCTGGAAGTGCGCATCAAGGGCCCGGGCCCCGGTCGTGAATCGGCAGTGCGTGCACTGAACAACCTGGGTATCAAGATCCAGTTGATCGAAGACGTGACGCCGGTGCCGCATAACGGCTGCCGTCCGCCGAAGCGCCGTCGTATCTAAGCGATTCGACCGACCGCGCCCGCTGCTGGCGAGGTCGGTCTGCGGGTGCTATACTTGCCCGCTTGCCTGTCTTCCGGGTTCCCGGAAGGCGGGTTTCGTCTTTTCATAAGCCCACTGTTCGCTGCCGTCCCGTTGTTTAGGGCTGAGCAGGCGGACCATCCGAAGCCGTGCGCCTCGGATGACTGATAACGAAGGAACATAACGTGGCACGCTATACCGGTCCCAAGGCGAAACTGTCTCGCCGCGAAGGTACTGACCTTTTCCTGAAGAGCGCACGTCGCTCCCTCGCCGACAAGTGCAAGCTGGACAGCAAGCCTGGTCAGCACGGCCGCACCTCCGGTGCCCGCACCTCAGACTACGGCAACCAACTGCGTGAAAAGCAGAAGGTCAAGCGCATCTACGGCGTGCTTGAGCGTCAGTTCCGCCGCTACTTCGCTGAAGCCGATCGTCGCAAGGGCAACACGGGTGAGACCCTGTTGCAACTGCTGGAATCGCGCTTGGACAACGTCGTGTACCGCATGGGCTTCGGCTCGACCCGCGCAGAGGCGCGGCAGCTGGTGTCGCACAAGGCGATTCTGGTGAACGGTCAAGCACTGAACGTGCCGTCGGCCCAGATCAAGACGGGCGACGTGATTGCCATCCGTGAAAAGTCGAAGAAGCAAGTGCGTATTGCCGAATCGCTGACGCTGGCAGAGCAAACCGGCTTCCCGACGTGGGTTGCCGTGGATGCCAAGAAGATGGAAGGCACCTTCAAGCAAGTTCCGGATCGCGCAGATATCGCCGGCGACATCAACGAAAGCCTGATCGTCGAATTGTATTCGCGTTAATGACGAGGCCCGTGCCGCAAGGTGCGGGCTCGTGCGCCTTTTGGGGACGCTCATCGTCTACATTGTGTTCGAGCGCTGGGTATCACTGGTGCGCAGATCCAATCCGAATCGTTACGTGCCGCAACGCGATTGCGGTACGCGCGTCTTCCGTCACGTATTCCGTGGCGGATTCTTTTAGTCCCCGTCAGCCTTATCGGTGTAACGAGCCGAGGGTATTGAAATAGGACAACCTAATGCAAACAGCACTCCTGAAGCCCAAAATTATTGCGGTTGAGCCGCTTGGCGATCATCACGCGAAGGTCGTCATGGAACCGTTCGAGCGCGGCTACGGCCACACGCTCGGTAACGCGCTGCGCCGCGTGCTGCTGTCGTCAATGGTCGGCTATGCACCGACCGAAGTGACGATCGCTGGGGTCGTCCACGAGTACTCCACCATCGATGGCGTTCAGGAAGACGTCGTCAACCTGTTGCTGAACCTGAAGGGCGTGGTGTTCAAGCTGCACAACCGTGATGAAGTCACGGTGTCGCTGCGCAAGGAAGGCGAAGGCGTGGTGACTGCGGCCGATATCGAGCTGCCGCACGATGTCGAAATCATCAACCCGGGTCACGTCATTGCGAACCTGTCGGCTGGCGGCAAGCTCGATCTGCAGCTGAAGGTCGAGCAAGGCCGCGGCTATGTGCCGGGCAACGTGCGCAAGTTCGGCGATGAGTCGAGCAAGGTCATCGGCCGCATTGTGCTGGACGCATCGTTCGCGCCGGTGCGCCGTGTGTCTTATGCCGTTGAGTCCGCTCGCGTTGAGCAGCGTACCGACCTCGACAAGCTGGTGATGAACATCGAAACCAATGGCGTGATTTCGCCGGAAGAGGCGATCCGCCAGTCGGCTCGCATTCTGGTGGATCAGTTGTCGGTGTTTGCCGCGTTGGAAGGCACTGAAAGCGCCGCCGAGGCCGCCGCCGCCCGAGCACCGCAGATCGATCCGATCCTGCTGCGCCCGGTCGACGACCTGGAGCTGACGGTGCGTTCGGCCAACTGCCTGAAGGCGGAAAACATCTACTACATCGGCGATCTGATCCAGCGTACCGAGAACGAACTGCTCAAGACCCCGAACCTGGGTCGCAAGTCGCTCAACGAGATCAAGGAAGTCCTCGCTTCGCGCGGCCTGACGCTCGGCATGAAGCTCGAGAACTGGCCGCCCGCAGGTCTGGAGAAGTAAGTTGCAGTGCTCGGCCGGTGCGTTCGCATCGGCCGGTTTTCCCGCCGTTGCTGTCTGAACGGCCTATTGTTAAGGCTACCGGCCCGCGCCTCGCGAGAGGTGATAGAAGAGCTGGTCAAACACTCTTAAGAAGGAATCATCATGCGTCACCGTCATGGTTTGCGGAAACTGAACCGCACCTCGTCGCACCGTCTCGCGATGCTGCGCAACATGTCCAACTCGCTGCTGCAGCACGAGCTGATCAAGACCACCCTGCCGAAGGCCAAGGAGCTGCGCAAGGTTGTCGAGCCGCTGATCACGCTGGCCAAGAAGGACACCGTCGCCAACCGCCGTCTGGCATTCGCCCGTCTGCGCGACCGCGACATGGTTACCAAGCTGTTCAACGAACTGGGCCCGCGTTTCGCGACTCGTCCGGGCGGCTATACCCGTATCCTGAAGTTCGGTTTCCGCCAGGGCGACAATGCGCCGATGGCACTGGTCGAGCTGCTCGACCGTCCGGAAGTTGCCGAAGCTGTGGAAGTCGACGGCGCTGCTGAGTAAGCATCGCGAATGTTTGCCAGTGCGACAAGGCGTCGCGCTGGGCAAGCTGCAGGATGCGTGCTTCTGCGCGCATTACAATGAAGCCAGGATTCTGATCCTGGCTTTTTTGTTGCCTAATTTCGGCGTCCACCTATCGGAAACATCCGTGGAGTGTCTATGTCTGCCGGAACCGAAGTGCTGCTGGTGCTGACCAACCTACCCGATGCCGCGAGCGCGGATCGCGTTACCAAGGTTGTGCTGGAATCTCGTGCGGCAGCTTGCGTCAACCGCTTGCCGGCTTGCGCGTCGGCCTATTGGTGGAATGGTGCGATCGAGCAGGCCGTCGAGATTCCGCTGCTGATCAAGACCACGCGGACCGCCTACCCTGCGTTGGAAACCGCGCTGCGCGAGGTCCATCCGTATGAGGTCCCTGAGATCATCGCTGTGCCGCTCGCTGCCGGCTTGCCGGCGTATCTTGGGTGGGTCGCCAACGAAACGCGCCAGCATCCCGATTGATGTTCGTTTGCCGTTGATATGACTTTCTCCTCGTTTCTGTCCGCGCGACGCATGATGCAGTTGCTAATGCTGCTTATCGCGTTGGCGATGGCGCGACTGCCCGCACATGCTGCCGACGATTTCCTCCCGCCCGAGCAGGCGTTTCGCTTTTCCGCCACACAGGTCGATGGCCAAACTGTCGAAATCAAGTTTGCCATCGCCGATGGCTACTACATGTACCGCGAACGTTTCGCGGTGGCAGCAGATCCGGCCACGGTCACGCTTGCGCCGCCCGACATGCCGGCAGGCAAGGTCAAATTCGATGAGACGTTCAACAAGGACGTCGAAACCTATCGCCATGAAGTCGCATTCCACGTGAAGGCACAGAACGCAACGGCTCCGTTCACATTGATCGTCACGTCACAGGGATGCGCGGATCAGGGATTGTGTTATCCGCCGATGAAGAGTCGATTCCAGGTGGAGCCGGCCGCTGTGCCGACGGCACCAAGCGCCGCAGTAGTCAGCGGGGCCGAGCCTGAGGACCAACAGAGTCATATCGCCAGCACGCTGGGCAGTGGCAACCTCGGGGCAATTGCCTTGCTGTTCTTCGGCTTTGGTTTGTTGCTGACATTCACGCCGTGCGTGCTGCCCATGCTGCCGATCATCTCGGCCATCGTGGTGGGCGAGCATGCCACGCGCATGCGTGCTGCGTTGGTGTCGGCGGCGTATGTGCTGGGGATGGCGACGGTCTATACGGCGCTTGGCGTGGCGGCGGGCTTGGCGGGGCAGGGTCTTCAGGCTGCGCTGCAGAACCCTTGGGTGTTGGGCACGTTTGCGTTGCTGATTGCGTTGCTGTCGCTGTCAATGTTTGGCGTGTACGAGTTGCAGTTGCCAGCGTCGTGGCATCACCGGTTGACGCAGGCATCCAACAAGCTAAGCGGCGGCCAGATTGCGGGCGCCGCGGTTATGGGGGCGCTGTCGGCGTTGATCGTTTCACCGTGCGTGACGGCACCGTTGGCGGGGGCGCTGGCCTACATTGCACAAACCGGCGATGCGGCCACGGGGGGTACAGCACTGTTTGCCCTGTCCATGGGGATGGGGGTGCCGCTGATTCTCGTGGGCGTGGGTGCCGGCAATCTGCTGCCGCGCTCGGGGCATTGGCTGACCGTCACCAAGGCGATCTTCGGCTTCATCTTGTTGGCCGTGGCCCTCTACATCGTGCAGCCGGTGTTGCCTGCGTGGGCCGCGATGGTGGCTTGGGGCGCGCTGCTGATCGGTGCGGCCGTGTTTCTGCGGACGTTCGACTCGCTGCCGGACGGCGCAGGCAACGTGCAGCGCCTGGGCAAGGTGGTGGGTGTCGTATTGGCGCTGGCGGGTGCGGCGCAACTGGTGGGCGTGGCTGCAGGTGGGCGCGATCCGCTGCAACCGCTGGCCGGGGTGCTGCGTGCATCGACCGGTGCTTCCACGCAAGCCGAGGCGCATGGCCTGACCTTCAAGCGCGTGAAGAGCACGGACGAACTCGACGCCGAGGTACGCAACGCCAGTGCGTCGGGCCGCGCGGTGATGCTCGATTTCTACGCCGACTGGTGCGTAAGCTGCAAAGAGATGGAGCGCCTCACCTTTACCGATGCTCGGGTGCGCAAGGCGCTTGCCGACGTGGTGCTCCTGCAGGCCGACGTGACGGCCAACAATGCCGATGACCAGGCATTGCTCAAGCGCTTTGGCTTGTTCGGCCCGCCTGGGACGATCTTTTTCGATGCGCAGGGTCGCGAACTGAAGGCGCGTGTGGTTGGCTTCGAGCGCGCCGACACGTTCCTGGAAAGCCTGCGCCGAGCCATCGGCACGGCGCAGGCAGCCAAGCCGACGGCTTGATTACGCGCGCAGCAAGCGCGCGGCGTCCAGCGCGAAATAGGTCAGGATGCCGTTCGCGCCCGCGCGCTTGAACGCCAGCAGCGACTCAAGCACGACCTTGTCGTGATCGAGCCAGCCGTTCTGCGCGGCGGCTTTCAGCATCGCGTATTCACCGCTGACTTGATAGACGTATGTGGGAAAGCGGAACTCATCCTTCACGCGTCGCACGATATCGAGGTACGGCATGCCGGGCTTGACCATCACCATGTCGGCGCCTTCGGCGATGTCGAGCGCCACTTCGCGCAACGCCTCGTCCGAGTTGGCCGGGTCCATCTGGTAAGTCATCTTGTTGCTCTTGCCCAGATTGGCGGCCGAGCCCACCGCATCACGGAACGGGCCGTAGAACGCTGAAGCGTACTTTGCCGCGTAGGCCATGATGCGCGTGTAGATGTGATCGTCGTTCTCCAGCGCCAGGCGGATCGCACCGATGCGGCCGTCCATCATGTCCGACGGTGCGACGATGTCCACGCCCGCCTCGGCTTGCACCAGCGCCTGGCGTATCAGAATGTCGACAGTCTCTTCGTTGAGCACATAGCCGTTGGCATCGAGCACGCCGTCCTGGCCGTGGCTCGTGTACGGATCGAGCGCCACGTCGGTCAGAATCCCCAGTTCAGGGAAGCGCGCCTTGAGCGCTTTCACCGCGCGCGGGATCAGTCCGTCCGCATTGGCGGCCTCGATACCATCCGGCGTCTTGAGCGACGGCTCGATGACAGGGAACAGCGCCAGCACGGGAATGCCAAGCTGCACGCACTGCTCTGCCACGCCCAACAGCACATCGATCGACACGCGCTCCACGCCCGGCATGGACGGCACGGCTTGGCGCACATTGGTGCCTTCGAGGATGAAGACGGGGTAGATGAGGTCGTCGGGAGTGAGGCGCGATTCGCGCATCATGCGGCGGGAGAAATCGTCGCGGCGCATGCGGCGCGGACGATGGTCGGGGAAGCTCGCGATCATTTCAGCAGACCCTAAGAACACACTGTGAAGTTTCGAAACCTTTGTCGCGATTATCCATCCTATGCTCGGACAATGCGCCAGCGACGCTGATGCAGCGTCCCCCGCGGCTCCTCCCTGACGCGGGTTCCCATCGATGGCTCGATGGGGTCGTTACCCCCGTTGCGCGTTTGGCGACGGGGTTTTTTTTGCCTGTTCGGCTTGCGGCTGGGGCTCCAGCGCCTCTGGCAGGCACAGCCAGCCTGCGACAATTCGCTGCGCTTCTTCAATGCCGCGGCGCTTCAGGCTCGAGAACAGCTGCACCGTCAGCGACACATCACCGTCGATCTGCGCACGGTAATCGGCCAGCACCTTGCGTGCCGCCATGAGCGCGCGCGAGGCGTCGTTGTTGGTCAACTTGTCCGCCTTCGTGAGCAGCACGTGGATCGGCTTGCCTGTCGGCAGGAACCACTCGACCATCTGGCAATCGAGGTCGGTAAACGGCCGGCGCGCGTCCATCATGATAACGAGCCCGGCGAGTTGCTGGCGCGCCTGGACGTAGTCGCCGAGCAGATGAACCCAGTGCGATTTGGTCTCGCCGGGTGCTTCGGCATAGCCGTAACCGGGCAGGTCGACCAGGAAGCCGAGTGGGTCTTCCGCCTTGGCAGGCATCACCGAGAAATAGTTGATGTGCTGCGTGCGGCCGGGCGTCTTGCTGGAAAAAGCCAGCCGCTTCTGATTGCACAGGATATTGATTGCGGTCGATTTGCCTGCGTTGGAGCGGCCCGCAAATGCGACTTCCGGCACGGCGGTCGCCGGTAAATCACGCAGATGATTGACGGTGATGAAGAAACGGGCTTGATGCAGGAGCGACATGCGCGGCAGTACCTGTAAACTGCAGTTCAGAACTGCGTGGTTGCTGCGCCGCGAGGTCGCATTGCAGAGGTGTTATTGTACAATACGCCGGTTTACGGACGTCCCCACCAGATCCGTCGCAGGACCGCCCCGAGGCCCGGGCCGGTCCGTTTTCATGCGCTGATCCGGCACGAGGAGGAGGGGGCGCCCGGCGCCGCAGGGTCCCGCATAGGGCGGCGCACGCAGCATTCGAAAACAATCTAAACAAGGTGTGCGAATGAACCGCATCGCGAACGTTTTTGCTGTCGCAGCGCTGTCCCTGGCATCGGCCTTTTCCGTGGTCCATGCCGAAGAGCAAAAAGTCGCCAAGGCCGACGCCGCGCGCGGCGAAACGATCTTCAACAACGGTGTGCCGGCCAATGGCGTGCCCGCATGTACCAGCTGTCACGGCGCCGGCGGCAACAGCGCCATGAACGTCAACCCGAAGCTGGCCGGCCAGCACGCCGAATACGTCGAAAAGCAGCTCAAGGATTTCAAGGCAAAGACTGATCGCAACCACCCGGTCATGTCGCTGTATGCCAGCGCGCTGTCGGATCAGGACATGAAGGACATCGGGGCCTACCTGGGCAAGCAACCGGCCTGGAAGCCGGGTTCGGCCAAGAGCAAGGACACGATCGAGCTGGGCCAGAAGCTGTATCGCGGCGGGGACGCCAAGCGCGGTATCGCAGCGTGCGCAGGCTGTCACGGTCCGACGGGTGCTGGCATCCCGGCGCAGTATCCGCGTATCGCAGGTCAGTTCTCTGAATACACGGAGGCTCAACTGGTGGCCTTCCAGAGCGGCGCTCGCAAGAACAGCGTACAGATGCACGACCTGGCCGGTCGCATGACGGCCCAGCAGATCAAGGCGGTGGCCGACTACATTGCTGGCCTGCGCTAATCTGCCGCACCCGGCTGTCATGTGACGGCCGCACAATCAATAAGAAGAACAGGGTGGCAATGCGCCTGGCATCGCCACCCTGTTTTCGTTTCTGAACAGGTTTTTTCCCCGCATGTCTTCGGTCTCCACTTCCGGCGTCCAGATCCGCTCCCGCCGTCGCGCGTTGCGCGAAACGGTCGAGCTGCTGTCGTCGATGCGTTTTGCGATCAGCCTGCTGACGGTGATCGCCATCGCCAGCGTGATCGGCACGGTGCTCAAGCAGAACGATCCGTACCCGAACTACGTCAACCAATTCGGGCCGTTCTGGGCCGACGTATTCCGATCGCTGACCCTGCCGACCGTCTATAGCGCGTGGTGGTTTCTGCTGATCCTGGCATTCCTGGTGGTGTCGACGTCGCTGTGCATCGTGCGCAACGCGCCCAAGATGCTGGCCGACATGCGCGCCTGGCGCGAGAACGTGCGCGAAGGCAGCCTGCGCGCGTTCCATCACCGTGACGAATTTGATTCCCCCGTCGATATCGCCACCGTGACCGCACGCCTGGCCGCGCTTGCGCAGAACCGCGGCTTCCGCATCAAGGCGTTTGCGCGCGATGGTGGGGCCACGCTCATCACGGCAAAGGCAGGGGCGGGCAACAAGATCGGCTACATCCTGGCGCATACGGCCATCGTCGTGATCTGTATCGGCGGGCTGCTGGACGGCGACATGATGATCCGCGCGCAGATGTGGTTTGGCGGCAAGTCGCCCATCAAGGGCAATGCCGTCATCAGCGACATCGGCCCGGAGCATCGGCTGTCGACATCGAACCCGGGCTTTCGCGGTAATGCGTTCGTGCCGGAAGGTTCGACCGTCAGCACGGCGATTTTGAACATCGCGGATGGCGCCCTGATCCAGGATCTGCCGTTCACGATCACGCTCAAGAAGTTCACCGTCGAGCATTATTCGACCGGCATGCCCAAGCTGTTCGCCAGCGACATCGTCGTGACCGACCGCCGCACCGGCAAGCAGACCGCTGCGCGCGTGGAGGTGAACAAGCCGTTTGTGTATGACGGCGTGGCGATCTATCAGTCGAGCTTTGAAGATGGCGGCTCGAAACTGAAGTTGATCGGCTATCCGATGCACGGCGACAACGCCAAGACGTTCGACATGTCGGGCGTCGTCGGCGAAAGCTCGAAGCTCACCGGCAAGGGCGGCGACTACACGGTCGAGTTCTCCGACTTCCGCCTGATGAATGTGGAAACGGTGACCGACGCCTCGGGCAAGCAGGACGCACGCGGCGTCGGCAAAAAGGGCGGCGCGGAAAACGGTCTGCGCGCGGAGCTGGGCAACGTTACCAAGATGACGCGCGACCGCGACCTGCGCAACGTCGGTCCGTCGGTGCAGTACAAGCTGCGCGACGCCAACGGCCAGGCACACGAGTTCAGCAACTACATGCTGCCCGTCACGCTCGACGGGCAATCGGTGTTTCTGGCCGGCATGCGCTCACAGCCGGACGAGCCATTCCGCTATCTGCGCATTCCTGCCGATGCGCAAGGCACCGTGGCCGACTGGATGCGCCTGCGCGCCGCGCTGCAGAATCCGGCGATGCGCGGCGAAGCGGCGCGCCGGTTTGCGCTGCTCTCCATGCCGGGCGAAGACCGCGCGGAACTGCGCAACCAGTTGATGGAAAGCGCCCGTCGCGCGCTCGATCTCTTTGCCGGTGCCGCGGACGTGAAGGATGGCTCCGCAGGTGCACAGGGCGGCTTTGCCGCAGTGGCCACGTTCCTGCAGAAATCGGTGCCCGAAGGCGAGCGTGAGAAGGCCGCCGATGTGCTGATGAAGATCATCAACAGTTCCATGTGGGAACTGTGGCAATTGGCCCGCGCCCAGGACGGGCAGCCTGCGCCAACCGTCGATGCCGCGAGCAGCCAGTGGTTGCAGAGCGCCATCAACGCGCTGTCGGACAATGTCTTCTATGGGGCGCCGGTCTATCTGCAGTTGAGCGACTTCCAGCAGGTGCAGGCCAGCGTCTTCCAGCTCACGCGTGCGCCGGGCAAAAACATCGTGTATCTTGGGTCGCTGCTGCTGGTGCTGGGCGTGTTTTCCATGTTCTACGTGCGAGAGCGCCGCTGGTGGCTGTGGATCCGGCCGCAATCCGGCCAGGCCAACGAAAGCGCCTCCGGCGCACATGTGCTGACCGCCATGTCGACCATGCGCCGCACGCTCGACTTCGACCGCGAGTTCGAGCGCCTCAAGCACGATATCCGCGCCGCGGCAGGCGCCCCCGCCGCACCCGATGCCGCTGGTGCAGCGAGCGTCGACCCCAAAACCAACGAAGTGAGCAGGTGATGGAAGCGACCAATCCCCAACCGACCGTGGCGAGCGCTGATCTGGGTGCGCTGCAGCGCCCGTCGTATTTCCGCCGCCTGGGCTGGTTTGACTGGCTGTTTGCTGCAATGCTGGCTGCCGGCGCGGATTACGCCTTCTCGCGGTATGGTGCGTACATGGACGGCTACGAGCGCGGCATTCTCGTTGCCGCAGTGCCTGCCTTCGCATGGCTGGGCTGGACGTGGAAGCCGGTGCGCGTGCTGATGATCGGCATCGCCGTGTTGTCGCTGTTCGGCATCTCGCAATACGCTGGCGCCAATGGGCCGGATCTCGCCCGCGCTGAACACGCCTTCTTCCTCAAGTATTTCCTTGCCAGCCAGTCCGCCATCCTGTGGATGAGTGCGCTGATCTTCCTGTCTACCCTGTTCTTTTGGACGGGGCTGCTGCTGCGCTGGGAAGCGGGTGGATCCATCGGCAGCAAGCTGTGCTGGGCTGCGGTGGTCCTCGGTCTGACCGGCATGCTGGTGCGGTGGTACGAGTCGTACCTGGTGGGCGCAGACATTGGCCACATCCCCATCTCGAATCTGTACGAGGTGTTCATCCTCTTCACGCTGATCACCTCGCTGTTCTATCTGTACTACGAGCAGCGTTACAAGACCCGTGCGCTGGGGCCTTTCGTGATGCTGGTGGTGTCGGCGGCGGTGGGCTTTCTGCTGTGGTACACGGTGTCGCGCAGCGCGCAGGAGATCCAGCCGCTGGTACCGGCACTGCAGAGCTGGTGGATGAAGATTCATGTGCCGGCCAATTTCATCGGTTACGGCACGTTCGCCCTGTCCGCCATGGTGGGCTCGGCTTATCTTCTGAAGGAGCGCGGCGTGCTGGCCGATCGGCTCCCGTCCCTCGAGGTGCTGGACGACGTGATGTACAAGGCCATCACCGTTGGGTTTGCGTTCTTCACGATCGCCACGATTCTCGGCGCGCTGTGGGCGGCTGACGCCTGGGGCGGCTACTGGAGCTGGGATCCGAAGGAAACCTGGGCGCTGATCGTTTGGCTGAACTACGCCGCCTGGCTGCACATGCGCCTGATGAAGGGCCTGCGTGGTCGCATGGCGGCCTGGTGGGCGCTGATCGGCCTGTTGGTGACGACGTTCGCCTTCCTCGGTGTGAACATGTTCCTCTCGGGCCTGCACAGCTACGGCGAGCTGTAAGCCGTCAGTCACAAAAAAATCTCGGCAGACTGGAATAAAGACGCGCCTAGCGTGTTTACTGCTCAGTGAGGGCGCGATCGACGCGCCTCTCCATCCAAGGAGAAGAAGATGAGCCAGTCTGCAGCTTCCCAGAAGTCGTTCAATCCGCGCGCCGCGTTGGCCGGCGCCGCGCTGCTCGCTGCATTCGGTTTGGCAGGCTGCAGCGGCATGGGCATGGGGGCGTCGTCGACGCCGTCGGCCGTTAAGGTGACCAACGGCACGCTCACGGATGAGCACGGCATGGCGCTTTACACGTTCGACCGTGACGCCACGGCCGGGAAGAGCGCCTGCAATGGCAAGTGCGCCGACAACTGGCCGCCGCTGGCCGCCAACGATGCCGATAAGCCGTCCGGCGATTACACCATCATCACGCGCGACGACGGCAAGAAGCAGTGGGCCTACCGCGGCAAGCCGCTCTACCTCTGGACCAAGGACAAGATGCCGGGTGACCAGACCGGCGATGGCTTCATGAACGTTTGGCACATCGCCAAGCCGTAAGCACGCCGCCCACGCTCGCGCTTCCATGTCCGATCTGGCCAGCCGGCTGATTGCACTCACCCCTCGCCTGCGCCGGCACGCGCGCGGCCTCGTGCGTGACGCGAGCCGCGCCGACGACCTCCTCCAGGACACACTTGAACGCGCCTGGCGGTACCGCTGGCGCTTCCAATTGCGCCCCCGGCTCGGCCCGATCGGCCAAATCGGCCAGATCGGAGTCAAGGATGAGAGTGATGGGCTGTTTGCCTGGCTGCTGACCATCATGCATCGGTTGCACCTGAACGCCGTGCGCCGGCCCGATCGGCTTGAGCTGAGCGATGCGCCCCCTGAGATCCCCGTCGACGACGACCCCGGGTTGCGCCGCGATCTGCTGCGCGCGCTGGCGACGCTGCCTGAAGACCAGCGCGCGGTCTTGCTGCTCGTCGGTCTGGAGCAGTTCGCCTACAAGGAAGCCGCCGACGTGCTGGGCGTGCCGGTCGGTACGGTGATGTCGCGTCTGTCGCGTGCGCGCGAGCGGATGCGTGTGGCACTTGAGGGGGCGCCCATTGCATCCGGTGTATTTTCGGCACCCGGCGACGGCGGCAGCACGGCGCTGCACCGCGTGAAGTGAGGCTCGCCATGTCCTCCAATTCCATTCATATCGACGAACTCCATGCGTACGCCGACGGCCGCCTGCCTGCGGCACGCCGCGCTGAGGTTGAGGCCTATCTTGCCGCGCACCCCGGTGCCGCGGCCGAAGTTGCGGCTTGGCGCGAAACGGACGCGCAGTTGCACCGCGCGCTCGATCCGTTGCTCAACGAACCGGTGCCGCAGCGCCGGATTCCGGCAGCGATCCTCGGGGCGGCACGCCGGCCCACGGCGACCGGCTTTGGCGCGATGCGCAACTGGGGCGTGGTGGCGCTGAGCGTCGCCTGCCTGGCCATCGGGTCCGGGGCCGGCTGGCTGAGCCGAGGTGTCGTCGAGCGCACCATGCCCATGCAGCGGTTCGCCAATGACGCACTCGTATCGCACGTCGTCTTCGCTCCCGAGTCGAAACACATTGTGGAAGTGCCGGCCGACGAAGAGGCACATCTGGTCACATGGTTGTCGCGTCGGCTTGACGCCCAGTTGCATGTGCCTGATCTAAGATCGCTGGGTTACCGGCTCATCGGCGGACGGCAGACGGTCGTGGCCGATGCGCCCACGGCCATGCTGATGTATGAGGGGCCCGGCGGCACGCGCATCTCCGTGCAGTTGCGGCGCATGCCGAGCAATCGCGATACCGGCTTTCGGCTGGAGACGCTCGCCCCCGACAACCGTGTGCTGCAGGCGATCCATCCTGCCGTCGATCACCCGCCGCCGATGGCGTTCTATTGGGCGGATCACGGCCTTGGGTTTGCAGTCGCTGGCCCGCTTGCGCGGGCGCAATTGCTGGAAGTGGCGCAGGTCGTGTTTCGGCAGTACAGCGAATTCGCCGGGCCGGCGCCGCGCAAAGAATAGCGCTACTTTTTTTTCGCCAGGCGTTGTCAGGTCGGCAGCGCTGGAACGACCAACGCACATGGGACAGCGTTCCCGCACAACGAGGACCACGAATCATGTTGATCAAGACTGACCGCTGGCTGCGTGGCGACGACATCCCCGCCAGCGAGATCACGCCGCAGCACATCTTCGAGCAGCGCCGCCGCTTTTTGGCCGCTGCTGCCATGGGCGCTGCGGGTGCAACGCTGGCGCCTTGGGCGTCGCGCGAAGCCTTTGCCGCCAACCCGCCACTCGCCAAGTTGGCTGGCAAGCCGAATCCGGCGTACACGACTGTGGAAAAGGCCACCCCGTACGACCAGGTCACCACGTACAACAACTTTTACGAATTCGGCACCGACAAGGCCGACCCGGCCCGCTATGCCGGCACGCTGCGCCCGCACCCGTGGCAAGTCAGTGTGGAAGGTTTGGTGAAAACCCCCAAAACCTACGACCTGGACGACCTGATGAAGCTTGCGCCGATGGAAGAGCGCGTCTACCGCCTGCGTTGCGTCGAGGGCTGGTCGATGGTGATTCCGTGGGTGGGCTTCCCCTTGGCCGAGCTGATCAAGCGGGTGGAACCGCAGGGCAGCGCCAAGTACATCCAGTTCATCTCGCTGGCCGACAAGCGGCAGATGCCCGGCATCAGCAGCCCCGTGCTGGATTGGCCGTATAGCGAAGGCCTGCGACTGGACGAGGCGATGCATCCTTTGGCGCTGCTCACCTTCGGCCTCTACGGCCAGGTGCTACCGAACCAGAACGGTGCGCCCGTGCGCGTGGTCCTGCCGTGGAAGTATGGCTTCAAGAGCGCGAAGTCCATCGTCAAGATCCGCTTTGTCGACAAGCAGCCGCCGACGAGCTGGAACCTTGCCGCGGCCAATGAATACGGCTTCTATTCCAATGTGAACCCGACGGTCGATCACCCGCGCTGGAGCCAGGCCACCGAGCGCCGCATCGGCGAGGACAAAGGCGGCTTCGGCGGCCTGTTCGCGCCCAAGCACAAGACGCTGATGTTCAATGGCTACGAACAGGTCGCGCCGCTGTACGCGGGCATGGACCTGCGCAAGAACTTCTGAGGCCGACATGACACTCCTACCGCCGATGTTGCCGCCCAAGCAGTTGCGTGTGGTGAAGGCGTTCGTATGGATTGTGGCGCTGGTGCCGTTCCTGCGCATCGTCTTCCTGGGCGCGACAGACCAGTTCGGGGCCAACCCGCTGGAGTTCGTCACGCGCTCGACCGGCACGTGGACGCTGGTGCTGCTGTGCTGCACGCTGGCCATCACGCCCCTGCGCCGCATCACGGGCATGAACTGGCTGATACGGCTTCGTCGTATGCTCGGGCTGTACACGTTCTTCTACGGCACGATCCACTTCCTGATCTGGTTGCTGGTGGATCGCGGGCTCGATCCGGCATCGATGCTCAAGGACATCGTCAAGCGGCCCTTCATCACCGTCGGCTTTGCGGCGTTCGTGCTGATGATCCCGCTGGCCGCCACGTCGACCAACGCGATGGTGCGCAGGCTCGGCGGCAAGCGCTGGCAGTGGCTGCACCGGCTTGTCTACGTGACCGGCGTGCTGGCCATCCTGCATTACTGGTGGCACAAGGCCGGCAAGCATGACTTTGCCGAGGTGTCGATCTACGCCGCAGTGATGGCGGTGCTGCTGGGGCTGCGGGTCTGGTGGGCGTGGCGCTCGCAGCGCAGTGCGATCACCGGAGCTGCGATGCCAGCCCGCGATTGATGCCGATCGCGCCGAAAAAAAAGCCGACGTTTGCGCGTCGGCTTTTTCTTTGCGGTGCGGACTTACGCCGGGAAAAGATGCTCGCCGCGGATCAGGTCTTCAAAGCACTCGCGCTCGCGTGCCAAGTGGACTTTGTCGCCATCGACGATGACCTCGGCCGCGCGATTGCGCGTGTTGTAGTTCGAACTCATCGTGAAGCCGTACGCGCCGGCCGACAGGATCGCCACCACATCGCCTGGCTGCACGGCCAGCGAACGGTCGCGGCCGAGCCAGTCGCCGGATTCGCACACGGGGCCCACCACATCGTAGACGACCGGCGCGCTTTGGCTTTCGCGCACCGGCACGATGTGGTGATACGCCTCGTACATCGCGGGGCGGGCGAGGTCATTCATGGCCGCATCGACGATGCAAAAGTTCTTGCTGGCGCCAGGCTTGAGGTATTCGACGCGCGTGAGCAGCAGGCCGGCGTTGCCCACCAACGAGCGGCCCGGCTCGAACAGCACGGTGCGATCGCCAAAACCGCGCTGCTCGACGCGGTCCAGCAGCGTGCGCGCGAAGGCGGTGATGTCCGGCGGCGTCTCGTCCGTGTACGTGATACCCAGACCGCCGCCCACATCGATGTGCGACAGGCGGATGCCCTCGGCGTCGAGCTGCGTCACCACGTCGAGCACCTTGTCCAGCGCATCCAGATACGGCGATACCTCGGTGATCTGCGAGCCGATATGGCAATCGATGCCGACCACGCGCAGGTTCGGCATCGCAGCGGCTGCGCGGTAGGTCGGCAGCACTTCGTCAAACGCCACGCCGAACTTGTTGCCCTTCAGGCCCGTCGAGATATACGGATGCGTCTTGGCGTCCACGTCCGGGTTGATGCGCAACGACACCGGCGCGACCTTGCCCATCGAGGCGGCCACGTCATTCAGCCGGTGCAGCTCGGGGATCGACTCCACGTTGAAGCACATCACGCCGACTTCCAGGGCGAATCGCATTTCGTCCGCGCTCTTGCCCACGCCCGAGAACACCACCTTCGCGGCCGGCGCACCGGCGGCCAGCACACGCTTGAGTTCGCCCGCGGACACGATGTCAAAGCCAGCGCCCAGCTGTGCGAACACCTGCAGCACAGCGAGGTTCGAGTTGGCTTTCATGGCGTACTGCACATGCGCGTTGCGGCCCTCGCATGCGGCGGCGTAGGCCCGATAGTTGGCGGTGAGCGCGGCGCGCGAGTACACGTAGGTGGGCGTGCCGAACTGCGCGGCAATCGCGTCGAGCGCGACGCCTTCGATCATCAGCGCGCCTTCCTGGCGGATCAGGGACTCGGACATGAGCGGGAACATTCTGGGCGTCGCACCGGATAAGGACGGCGCCGGTTGAGCGAAAAAGGAAGGGATCAGCGGTTCGCGGGTACCGCGCTGGCGGCATCGGCGGCGGCTTTGGCGCCCGGCACCGGCGGCTGCGGCACGGCGTTCGGGCCGGCGATGCCAGGGTCGGCGGTTTGCGGCGCGGTGGGTGCCGGTGGCACCTTGGGCATGTACAGCGGCCCGCGAATCCCGCAGCCGGATAGGCCTGCGACCGTCAGGGTCAGGCCGACAGTGGCTACAATGGCGGCGGTTCGTATCATCGGATGATGGTGCAGAAAGGATGCCCAGGGTGTGACCCTTGCGGCGATCGGAGTCATATGGGACGAGGCGCCTGCTGGTCAGGACGGCCCGGAAACGGCCGCCACGCAACGTCCGCGCAAGATTTTGGAGTGTAGCATGCCCCCCCTGAGCGAATCGGAGTTCCTGGCACTGGCCGAAGCGGAACTTACCCGCATCGAAAGCATCGTCGAAACGGCTGCCGACGAGGCGGATGCCGACATCGAGGTCAATCGCACCGGCAACGTGCTGACGCTCGAATTCGACGATGGCTCCAAGATCATCATCAACAGCCAGGCGCCGATGCAGGAGCTGTGGGTGGCAGCGCGTGCCGGCGGTTTCCACTTCCGCCGGGGCGACGACGGTCGCTGGGTCGACACGCGCAGCAAGGAAGAGCTTTATGTGGCGCTCTCTCGCTATATCAGCCAGCAAAGCGATGTGGATGTGACATTGGCCGCCGGCTGAGCGCAGCGTTGTCGCATGACAAAAAGAAAAGCCGCCTCGAAGGGCGGCTTTTTCGTGGGCGCGACGCTCAATTGCCGCGGAACATGTCGAGAATCTTCTGTTTCTCCTGTTCCTGCGTCGGCGCGAGGTTGATGCCAGGCTGTTGCGGCTGATCGCCGCCCGGCGCGGAGGCCCCCGGCATCGCATCGCCCAGACCCACCGAAGCCACGCCCTGGCCATTGGCGTATTCCTCGTAGGCCCAGTCGCCCGCCATCTGTACGACGCCTTCGGGCGGCTGGCGCTCGGTCTGGGGCTCGCCCTTGAGCGCGTAGCTCATGTAGTTGATCCAGATGGGCAGGGCCAGGCCGCCACCCGTTTCGCGATCCCCCAGGCTGCGCGGGTTGTCGTAACCCATCCAGGCCACGCCGACCAGCTTGGGCGTATAGCCGCAGAACCAGGCGTCGAACGAATCGTTGGTGGTCCCGGTCTTGCCAGCCATGTCGTTGCGGCCCAGCTTGACCTTGGCCTGGTAGCCCGTGCCGTTCGACACCACGCTGCGCAGCAGCGAATCCATGATGAAGTCGTTGCGCGGATCAATCACGCGCACGGCGTCTTTGCCGGCGGTCATCGGGTGGCTTTGCTGCACGACCGTGCCGCGCGCATCCACCACGCGATCGATGATGTAGGGGTTCACGCGATAGCCGCCGTTGGCGAACACCGAGTAGCCGCTCGCCATCTGCAACATCGTCACGGAACCGGCGCCCAGCGCCATGGGCAGATAGGCGGGGTGCCGATCGGCATCGAACCCAAAGCGCGTGATGTACTGCTGCGCGTACTGCGTACCGATCGCGCGCAGGATGCGCACCGACACCAGGTTCTTCGATTTCTGCAGCGCGCGGCGCATCGTCATCGGGCCGTCATAGCCGCCGCCGTAGTTCTTCGGCTCCCACACCTGGCCGCCGGTGTCGCCGGTCGGGATCGAGAGCGGCGCGTCGTTGATGACCGTAGAGGGCGAGAAACCCTTGTCCACCGCCGCCGAGTAGATGAACGGCTTGAAGCTCGAACCCGGCTGGCGCCAGGCCTGCGTGACGTGGTTGAACTTGCTGCGGTTGAAATCGAAGCCACCCACCATCGAGTAGATCGCGCCCGTCTGCGGATCCAGCGAGATGAAACCCGAGGCCACTTCCGGAAGTTGCGTGATCGACCACTTCTGCGTCTTCGTGTCCTCGATCACCCGGATCACCGCGCCCGGGCGCAGCTTGATCTTGGGCTGTGCATTGTTCGACAGGGCCGCCTGTGCAAAGCGCAGGCCGTCGCCTGCCAGGTCGATCGTCTCACCGGTCAGCATCGTCGCGCGCACCAGCTTGGGTGACACGCTCACCACCACGGCCGATTGCAGATCGTCGCTGTTCGGGTGTTCCAGCAGGGCGTCGTCGATGGCCTGTTCACGCTCCTCTGCATCGGAGGGCAGGTCGATGAACGCTTCAGGGCCGCGATAGCCGTGACGGCGCTCGTAATCGAGAATGCCGCGGCGCACGGATTGATAGGCGACGTCCTGGTCGGCCTTGCGCAGCGTGGTGTAGACGTTCAGCCCGCGCGTGTAGGTTTCTTCGCGGTATTGCGCGTACATGAGCTGGCGCACCATTTCGGCGACGTATTCGGCGTGCACGTCGAATTCATGGCCTTCGCCGCGCACCGGCAATTGCTCGTTGACGGCCTGGGTGTACTGTTCCGGGGTGATGTAGTGCAGGTCGCGCATGCGCTGCAGGATGTACTCCTGACGCACCTTGGCGCGCTTCGGGTTCACCACCGGGTTGTACGCCGACGGCGCCTTGGGCAGGCCGGCCAGCATGGCGGCTTCTGCGAGCGTAATGTCCTTGATGTTCTTGCCGAAGTAGATCTGCTCTGCGCTCGCGAAACCGTACGCGCGCTGGCCCAGGTAGATCTGGTTCATGTACAGCTCGAGTATCTGATCCTTTGTCAGGCTCGCCTCGATCTTGTACGAGAGCAAGATCTCGTAAATCTTGCGCGTGTACGTCTTCTCGCTCGACAGGAAGAAGTTGCGCGCCACCTGCATCGTGATGGTCGACGCGCCTTGCGACAGGCCGCCATGCAGGTTCGCCAGGCCCGCGCGCAGGACGCCGATGAAGTCGACGCCGCCGTGCTCGTAGAAGCGGTCGTCTTCGATCGCCAGGACCGCGCGCTTCATCACGTCGGGCATTTGCGTGATCGGCACGAAGCTGCGGCGCTCCTCACCGAATTCGCCGATGAGGACATTGTCGGCGGTGTAGACGCGAAGCGGAATCTTCGGGCGGTAATCGGTGATGGCGTCGAGCGACGGCAGGTTGGGCGCGGCGACGAGCAGGGCATAGCCCAGCAGCAGCGCCCCGACGACCCCCATGGCAACGAACAGGCCGAGCATCCAGAGAAGCAGGCGCGCCCACAGCGGGCGGCGGGCTTTGGGCGGCTTGGGCGAGGCTGGGGTGGTTTGGGCAGTAGCCATTACGGGTGGGCACCGGGGGTGTCAGTCAGCGTGGCGGCGATTATATCGTTGGGGCTTCCGCAGTCCGGCCGCATCGGACGTAACAGCACGTAACGAGTGTCACGTCTGCCAACCAGACTGCACTTGTGCGCCGCGTCATGCTCGGTTGGCGTGCTGATTGTGCATCCGGAGTGCCGCGATTCAAGGCGGCTACGAATCCGCCGTTAGAAGTAGGCGGAGCGGAAATCAAGTCAGACGAAAGGGGTATCCCCCGACCGTGGGGTTTTGACAACGCTTTCGGAAGGGCATGGCGCGAAATGCGTCGCCGTCTGCCTGAGCGTTTGCCTGTTCTAAAGGATTTTGTGAGAATCCAGCAGCAAATCTAAGCAGGCTATGGCGCACGTTGGATTTGCGATGGGCGCCAGGGTTCAAAAACTATAAACGGTGGGGTGTCTCTGTGCGACGGGGTTTGTTGTCCGGCCTGCTGCGCCGCAATATCGTCGGGATAGATATCGGGTCTTCCAGCGTCAAGGTGGTGGAGTTGTCCGCCAACGGTAAGCAGGGGGATTTCCGTCTCGAAAAATGCGCCAGCGAGCTGATTGAACGCAGTGCCGTCGCTGACGGCAATCTGGTGAATATCGATGCGGTGGGCAATGCGCTCAAGCGCGCCATCGCCAAGGCCGGCATTCGCGGTAAGGAAGCCGTGCTTGCCATTCCTGCAAGCCTGACGGAATCGCAAACCGTCAGCCTGCCCGACAACCTGACCGAAGACGAACTCTTTGTGCAGGTCGAGAGCGAAGCCAACCGGCTGTTTCCACCTTCGCAGAACGTCAATTTCGACTATGTCGTGATCGGTCCGTCTGAAACGGAAGGCGGGATCGGGGTGCGCGTCACGGCAACCGTTTCCGAGCGCGTGACCGAACGCGTGACCGCCGCCGAGATGGCCGGTCTGAAAGCGATCGTCATGGACGTGGAAGAAAACGCCATCCAGCGCGCCATGACGCACATGCTGGCGGTCAAGCCGGACGCCACCGAAACCGAGACGCGCGACATGCCTGTCGTGGCGATGTTCCACTTGGGTGGTGCGCGCTCGCACGCACTGTTCTACCAGGGCTGGAAGGAGTTGTACGAGCAGCCCATGTCGGGCTCGGGCGACCAGCTCACGCAGAGCATCTCGCGTCTGTTCTCCCTCGATCTGCTCAAGGCCGAGGTGAAGAAGCGCAAGAACACGCTGCCCGACGAATACCGGAGTCAGCTGCTCAAGCCCTCGCTCGAGACGCTGGCCATGGAAGTCGGTCAGGCCATCCAGAATTTCCTGTCGACCTCGAGCGTCGGCCGCGTCGACGAGATCGTGCTGTCGGGCGGCCACGCATCGCTGCTAGGCGTGCAAACCGCCATCCAGCAGCAGACGCAGATCAATACGACGCTGGCCAACCCGTTTGCCAATATGGGCGCGGCCAAAAACGTCAACGCGCGCTATCTGCAGCGCGATCTGCCGGCCTACATCGTCAGCGCGGGCCTCGCCCTGCGCGGGCTTCAATAAGGAGCTGGCGATGGCCAATGACAGCGCAAATGTCGTGAATGCGCTCCCGAGCGTGAACCTGCTGCCGTATCACGCTGAGCGACGCGCCGGGAAGCGCAAGAAAGTCTTCATGAGCCTGGGTGCCGCCGCGGCGGTGGGTGCGGTGGTGGTATTCCTGGGCGGCATGGTGATCGATCACCAGACCGAAGAGGCGCAACGCATCAACGACATCCTCACGCAGAAAAACGCGGAGATGGACAAGCAGATCGCCGAGGTCAACACCCTCAAGAAGGACATCGACGATCTGCTGCAACGTCAGCAAGCGGTGGAAAGTCTGCAAAACCAGCGCAACCGCCCGGTCCAGTTGCTCGAAGAGCTGGTGCGCCAGGTGCCCGACGGAATTTACCTCACCTCGCTCAAGCAGGAAGGCGAGCGTTACACCGTGTCGGGCGTGGCGCAGTCGAACGAGCGCGTGTCGGACCTGCTGCGCAACCTGGGCGCGGTGCCCTGGCTCGATCATGCCGAACTGGGCGAATCGGTAGCCACCACCATGACGAATAACCTGAAGGAACAGCGTCGCCTGTTCAACTTCACGATCCGCTTCCAGTGGAAGGCCGAACCGGCAACGCCGGCCAAGCCGGGTGCGGCCACGGCGGGGAAATAACCATGGCCATCTCGACCGAAATTTCGTTGGAAGACCTGGTCAGCCAGTTCCGTGGCCTGAACCTGAACGAGCCGGAAACGTGGCCGATCGCGCCGCGCATCCTGTTCATGATTCTCTCTGCCGTGCTGGTGATCGGCCTGGGCTGGCAGTTGTATTGGAGCGGCAAGTTCGACGAGCGCGACGCCAAGCGCACCGAACAGGCCAACCTCAAGTCGGCATACCAGAGCAAGCTCGCGCAGGTGGTGAACCTCGAAGCGCTGCGCAAGCAAAAGGCCGAGGTGGAGCAGCGCGTCGCCAAGCTTGAACTGCAACTGCCCAACAAGACCGAGATGGATGCGCTGCTGGCCGACGTCAACCACGCCGGCATCGCGCGTGGCCTGACCTTCGACCTGTTCCGTCCGTCCGGCGCAGTGGTCAAGCCTTACTACGCCGAGATCCCGGTGGCGGTGAAGGTAAATGGCCGCTATCACGACATGGCGCTGTTTGCGGCCGACGTGGCGGCGCTGTCGCGTATCGTCACGCTGCAGAACATCTCCCTGACGGGCACCAAGGATGGCGGCATGGTGATGGAAACGCGCGCTGAGGCCTACCGGGCGCTCGACGCCGACGAGCAGGCGGCTCAGCGCAAGGCGAATGCAGCCGCCAAGGGAGGCGCCAAATGAGGGGCCGCACCATGAGCCGTCGCCGCATGTCGCACGTTCTGCGTCTGTCTCCGCTGTGCCTGGCCGTCGTGCTGACGGCCTGCGGCGCGAGCGAAGACGATGAATTGCAGCAATGGATGCAGCAAGCGCGCCAGAGCGTCAGTACGACCGTGCCGCCGCTGCCCGAACCCAAGCCTTACGCGCCGCGCGAATACACGACCACCAAGCAGACTGATCCGTTCAGCGTGCAAAAGGTGGCAGAACTTTCGCGCGCGCAAAACGAATCGCCGGAACCGAATCGCCGTCGCGAGCCGCTGGAAGACTATCCGCTGGAAGCCTTCAAGCTGGTCGGGACGATGAAGCGCAATGGCGAGACGGAAGCCGTCGTGTCTGTCGGGGACAAGACGCAGCATGTGCATGTGGGGCAGTACATCGGACAAAACTATGGTCGCATCGTCCGCATCGGAGACCAGGAACTCACCCTGCGTGAGCTGGTGCGCGAAGGCACGACCGAATGGAAAGAAAAAATGACGACCCTGAAAGTTCAGGAGAGCGCGCAATGACGATGCGTCTTGTGAAGGGCGGCCTGTCGCAGGCGGCCCGAGTGGCCCGGGGGGGCGCGGTGGCATGGCTTTCACTGTGCCTGTTCATGGTGGCCGGTCAGGCTGTCGCCCAGCAGGCAGCGCCTGCGGCGGTCGTCTCCGGCAACACGATCGAAAAGGTGGAGCAGGCCACGGCCGGCGAATCCACCGTGGTGACGGTCACGCTCAAGAGCGCACCGACGCAGAAGCCGGTGGAGTTCAGCACGCAGCAGCCTGCGCGCATCGCCATCGACTTCTTCGGGGCCAGCTTCGCGCAGGGCCGCGCCAATTACCAATACGGCGGCAAGCTGCTGCGTTCGGCGAACGTCGTGCAGATCGGCGACCGCACCCGCGTCGTGCTCGATCTCTCGCGCCAGACGCAGTACAAGTCGGAGGTGCGCGGTAATCAGTACGTGCTGACGCTGGAAGCCGCGCCGGTGGCAGCGGCTGTCGCAGCGCCGACCTTTTCAGCCCCGGCGCCTGTCGCAGGCGCCGAGCGCCCGGCGGTGCGCAACGTCGATTTCCGCCGCGGCGAAGATCTCGCCGGCCGCGTGGTGGTCGACCTGTCGACAGCCAACTCGGCGATCAACATCGCCCAGCAGGGCCAGAACCTGGTGGTCGATTTCGTGGGCGCGACGCTGCCCCAGTCGCTGCGCCGTCGCTATGACGTGAGCGATTTCGGCACGCCTGTGCAGGCCATGCGTGCGACCGACAACGGCACAGGCGCACGCCTGATCATCGAGCCGCGCGGTAACTGGCAATACAGCTCGTACCAGACCGACACGC
This sequence comes from Ralstonia pickettii, assembly GCF_030582395.1. Lineage (NCBI taxonomy): Bacteria > Pseudomonadati > Pseudomonadota > Betaproteobacteria > Burkholderiales > Burkholderiaceae > Ralstonia > Ralstonia pickettii. Next base: position 2,918,958 of record NZ_CP104381.1, on the reverse strand, counting down.
AGTTCGTGGTGGAGGTGCGCCCGACCAAGGAAGACCCGAACAAGCTGATTTCCGGCCCCGGCTACCGTGGCGAGCGCCTGTCGCTGAACTTCCAGAACATCGATGTGCGTTCGCTGCTGCAAGTCTTCGCAGACTTCACGAACCTCAACATCGTCACCAGCGACAGCGTGACCGGCACCCTTTCGCTGCGTCTGAAGGATGTGCCCTGGGATCAGGCTCTGCAGATCGTGCTGGACTCGAAGGGCTTGGCATCGCGTCGCAACGGCAACGTCCTGTGGGTTGCGCCGCGCGGCGAGCTGGCGACGAAGGAAAAGGCCGAACTGGAGTCGCAACAGCAAGTGACCGAGCTGGAGCCGTTGCGCAGCCAGGTGTTCCGCCTGAACTATCAGAGCGCCGGCGATGTGCGGAACATGCTGCTGGGCACCGGGGCTGCCGGCGGGGCAGGTGGTGCTGGTGGTACAACTTCTCGGATCCTGTCCAAGCGCGGCTCGCTCACGGCAGATACGCGTACGAACCAGCTGTTCGTCTCGGACATCCCGAGCAAGCTGGAGGAAGTACAGGCATTCCTCCTGAAGATCGACATTCCGGTGCGCCAGGTGATGATCGAAGCGCGCATCGTTGAGGCCGACGACACGTTCAGCCGCAACTTGGGTGCGAAGCTGGGCTTCGCGTCGAAGACGAATGGCGCTGGTTACGGCAATACCTACACCAACGTGGTGTCGCCGGTGACCAAAGATGCCACCTGGGACAACAGCCCGGCGATCAGCTTCCCGGCCAATGGCATCAATGGTGTGAACGCAGCCAGCGTGGCTGTAAGCCTGTTCAACGCCGGTGCCGGCCGCTTCCTGGCGCTGGAGTTGTCTGCGCTGGAAGCTGATGGTCGCGGCAAGATCGTCTCTAGCCCGCGTGTTGTGACTGCGGACAACATCAAGGCGCTGATCGAGCAGGGTACTGAGATTCCGTACCAACAGGCGACCTCATCCGGTGCAACTTCCGTGCAATTTAAGAAGGCCAACCTGAAGCTGGAAGTGACGCCCAAGATCACGCCGGATGGCAACATCTTCCTCGATGTCGACGTCAACAAGGACAGCGTGGGTATCCAGACCACCAACGGCTTCGCTATCGACACCAAGCACGTGCAGACGCAGGTGCTGGTCGAGAACGGCGGCACGGTCGTGATCGGCGGTATCTACACGCAGAACGAGCGGACCGACATCAACAAGGTGCCGTTGCTGGGCGATATTCCGGTGGTGGGCAATCTGTTCAAGAGCACGAACAAGATCAACAATCGCACCGAGTTGCTGGTCTTCCTGACGCCGCGTGTGCTCTCCGATCAACTGTCGCTGAAGTAACCCACGGCGGCGTTTCGATCAAAAAGCCCGGCCTCCTGAATGGAGCGCCGGGCTTTTTTGTGTCCTGCGGCGGGGTTTGTGCGGGATGGTGTCCAAATGCCACTACAATCAGGCTCAAATTCCTGATTTCATGTGATTTTGTCTGTTTCGAACGTATTTTTCGTCGGCTTGATGGGCGCGGGCAAGACCACGGTCGGCCGGGCGGTGGCGCGCCGGCTCGATCTGCCGTTCTTCGACTCCGACCATGAGATCGAAGCGCGGTGCGGCGTGCGCGTGCCGGTTATTTTCGAGCACGAAGGTGAGGTGGGCTTTCGCGATCGGGAAACCCACATGATTGACGAGCTGACCGCGCGCGATGGCGTGGTCATCGCCACGGGCGGGGGCGCCGTGTTGCGGGCCGAAAACCGGGCGTTCCTGCGCGAACGCGGCACGGTGATCTACCTGCGCGCCAATCCGCATGACCTGTATCTGCGCACCCGCCACGACAAGAACCGGCCGCTGCTGCAGACGGAAAACCCGCGTGCGAAGCTCGAGGAGCTGCATGCCATCCGGGATCCCTTGTACCGCGATGTGGCCCACTTCATCATCGAAACGGGCAAGCCCACCGTCGCGCAGCTTGTTAATATGGTGCTGATGCAACTCGAGGTGGCCGGCATTGTGGCGCCGCCCGCAGGCGTCTCCACCTCCTCGCAAGTCTCCCCCCAGTCATGATTACCGTTGATGTTGACCTTGGCGATCGCGCCTATCCGATCCATATCGGCTCGGGGCTGCTGTCCAGGGCTGAGCTGTTCGCCCCCCATATTCGCGGCGCGCGTGCCGTGATCGTCACCAACGAGACGGTCGCGCCGTTGTATGCGACCAAGGTCGAAGACGCCATTCGCTCGCTCGGCAAGGCGGTCGACACGGTTGTATTGCCTGATGGGGAATCGTTCAAGAAGTGGGACACCCTCAACCGCATCTTTGATGCGCTGTTGACGGCGGGTGCGGATCGCAAGACCACGCTGATCGCGCTGGGCGGCGGCGTTGTCGGCGACATGACCGGCTTTGCCGCCGCCTGCTACATGCGCGGTGTGCCGTTCATCCAGGTGCCGACGACGCTGCTCTCACAAGTCGACTCTTCGGTGGGCGGCAAGACGGGCATCAACCACCCGCTGGGCAAAAACATGATCGGCGCGTTCCACCAGCCGCAGGCGGTGCTGGCCGATATCGATACGCTGCGCACGTTGCCTGCCCGAGAGCTGGCGGCCGGCATGGCCGAGGTCATCAAGCATGGCGCAATCGCCGATGCGGATTACTTCGCCTGGATCGAGCAAAACATCAAGGGTCTCAACGATTGCGATACCGGCCTGATGGCCGAAGCCGTGCGTGGCTCGGTGCGCATCAAGGCCGCAGTCGTGGCACAGGATGAGCGCGAGACCGGTCTGCGTGCCACCCTCAATTTCGGCCACACCTTTGGCCACGCCATCGAGGCCGGCCTGGGCTACGGTGAATGGCTGCACGGCGAAGCCGTCGGCTGTGGCATGGTGATGGCGGCGGATCTGTCGCATCGACTGGGCTTTATCGACATCGACACGCGCAACCGCATCACCGCGCTCACGCGTGCGGCGAACCTGCCGACGGTGGCGCCGGACCTCGGCGTTGATCGCTTCATCGACCTGATGCGCGTCGACAAGAAGGCCGAAGCCGGTGAGATCAAGTTCGTGCTGCTACGCAAGCTGGGCCAGGCTTTCGTGACCACGGTGCCCGATGCGGACTTGCGCGCTACCTTGCAGCACGCCGTGCTGCGACCACCGACAGAGGCGCCCGTCGCCTGAGACAAGACGAGATGGCCCGATGAACGACCGATTTGATGTGCCGTCCGCGCCGTTCGATCTCGAAGGCCCTCTCGCTCCTTATGCCGCGCATTCGGCGCAGACGCGCGGCCGCGTACACGTCGAGCCGCCATCCACATCGCGCACGGAGTTCCAGCGTGACCGCGATCGCATCATCCACAGCACCGCTTTCCGCCGGCTCGAATACAAGACGCAGGTCTTCGTGAATCACGAGGGCGACCTGTTCCGGACGCGGCTCACGCACAGCCTGGAGGTCGCGCAGATTGCCCGTTCGATTGCGCGCAGCCTGCGCCTGAACGAAGACCTGGTGGAAGCGATTTCGCTGGCACACGATCTCGGCCACACGCCGTTCGGCCATGCGGGGCAGGACGCGCTCAACGATTGCATGAAGCCGTACGGCGGCTTTGAGCACAATCTGCAGAGCCTGCTGGTTGTCGATCGGCTGGAGGAGCGCTACGGCGGTTTCGATGGTTTGAACCTGACCTTCGAAACGCGCGAGGGCATCCTCAAACATTGCTCGCGCAACAACGCCGCCACGCTGGGCGACCTGGGGCGGCGTTTTCTCGATGGGCAACAGCCTTCGCTGGAAGCGCAGCTCGCCAACCTCGCCGATGAGGTTGCATACAACAATCACGACATCGACGACGGCTTGCGTTCCGGCCTGATCACGCTGGAGCAACTTGAAGACGTGCCGTTGTGGGTCGTCCATCGGCGCGAAGCCGAGGCCGCCTTTCCGGACGTCAGTGGCCGCCGCCTGATCAACGAAACCATTCGTCGCATCATCAACGCGCTGATCGTTGATCTGATCGGCACCACGCGTGCCAGTATTGCTGAAGCTGCGCCGCAGAGTATCGAAGATGTGCGTGCCGCGCCGGCGCTCGTCGCGTTTTCCGAGCCGATGCGTGAAGAGGCGCGCGTGCTCAAACGCTTCCTGTTTGACAACCTGTACCGGCATTACCTTGTGATGCGCATGGCCGCGAAGGCACGCCGCATCATCGACGACCTGTTTGGCGCGTTCATGGACGACCCACGCCTGCTGCCGCCGCAATACCAGGCGAAAACTCACCCCGAAGAGCAGCCGCGCTGGATTGCGCATTACATCGCCGGCATGACGGACCGTTACGCCATCAAGGAGCATCGCCGCATCTTTGCCGTGGACGCGGTTTGAGCGGCGGATGCGCCGGTCGTGCGACCAGCTCCCCAACGTTTGGCAGCGGGTCTTAACCGAGCGCCCAAAAAAAATGCCCGGCCGCCCCAACGCATGCCGGGCCGAACGCGCCAACCACCGCCGACGAGCGCCCCCGCCGTCGACGGCCCCTGCGGCACGTCGGTAAAAGTCGATCAGGACAGTGTCGGTTCGCTGATCTTCCTCCCTTAAAAGCGATAGCCCAGGCCGACGCCCAGCAGCCACGGGTCAACCTTCACCTTGCTGATGGTCTGGCCAGCCATCTTCACGTCGGCGCTGATCCAGGTCTTCTTCAAGTCGACGTTGAAGTAGAGGCGTTCGGTCAGGCGGTAGTCGAAACCGACCTGCAGCGCCGGGCCAAAGCTGTTCTTGCTGAGGTCTAACGGACCCACGCCGGGTACCTGCAGATTCACATTGGAGATGCGCGTGTAGTTGATGCCCGCACCCACGTACGGCTTGAAGCGCGACTCTGGCGTGAAGTGATACTGCATCGTCAGAATCGGCGGCAGATGGCGGAAACTGCCGATTTTTGTCGGGCCGCCCAGCGCACTTTGCATGACGGTCACGTCCTGCTGCTGCGGGTACGTCAGGATCAGCTCGGCTGCCAGGTGCGGTGTAAAGAAGTACGAGATATCCAGTTCGGGCAGAACCTTGTTGTTGATCTGGATCGCGTCAGCCGGAATGGCAAGCGCAGGCACGGGGTCCGACTTGTTGGCGGCTGTCAGGTTGACGGCGCGCAAGCGCACCATCCAATTGCCGGTGGCTGGCGCCAAGTCAGTGCTCTGCGCAAAGGCGGTCTGGCTGAATCCGGCGGCAAACATGCCGGCGGCTGCAGCAACAACGGCTAGGCGGTGAAAAGCCATGAAACGCTCCCTCTCGTGTTGTCTCGTGATGTGATGGGAGCCAGTCTCGCGGGGAAGTTGCCCAGCCGATTTGCTTGGGATCAAGTTGGGCCAGTCGTCGATGGCCAATACGGCTGCGGATTTGACGGCACGCAAACTCGGCCGTTGCACCGCAGCGACAGACGCATGCAAGCGTTTGCGGCGCGAAAATTGGGGACAGATTCATCGGGTGGCGATACGATGGCGTTTTTTGTCGCTTGCTTTCCCCATGGCTCGTCTGCCTCGCCTTAGTCCCATTGATGTCCCTGTACACGTGTTGCAGCGTGGCAACAACCGCCAGCAAGTCTTCCGCGGCGACGACGACTACGCGTTCTATCTCGACACCCTGCGCATGGCTGCGCGCGAGCATGACTTCGCCATCCACGGTTTCTCGTTGATGCCGAATCACGTCCATCTGGTGGGAACGCCCAAGGTAGCGGAGAGCCTTTCTCGCACGCTGCAGGCCGTGGGGCGGCGCTATACGCGCTATTTCAACGCGGCTGCGGATCGTAGCGGCACGCTATGGGAGGGACGATTCCGATCGACGGTGCTGGACCCGGCCGAATGGGTGTTGCCGATCCTGTTGTATGTGGAATCCAACGCCGTGCGGGCGGGCATTGCCAGCACGCCGGAGGACGACCGATGGAGTACGTATCGGCATCACGTCGGTATCCAGTCCATCCCGTGGGTGAGTGATCACTATTGCTATTGGCGCCTTGGCAATACGCCCTTTGAGCGTCAATCACGATACCGGACCTTGTGGCATGAAGGTTTGGGTTCAGACCAGCTCACTGAGATTCGCCAGCATGTGCACAGCGGTTGGCCGCTGGGAAACGAGGCGTTTCTGGCGACGCTCGCACGCACCGGTGGCCGTCGCGTTGCGCCTTTGCCCAAGGGGCGGCCGCCCCGGCGCCTCGTTGAAGCGGGCATGGAGGACAGCGCGCGTCCCGAATGACCGGCCGGAGAGGGAATCGCGTGCAACGCACATCAGGCTGGCGCCAAGTAACCTGTCCCCATTTATAAACCCGCACCGTCAACGTGCATTTCTTAATTTAATCCGACCCCATTTAAAACCTTTTGCGTGTTATGGAACGCTCTTTTATATTCGTTTCACCCCGCATTCATGGTGCGGCGCGCCATTGGTTGTTCTGCCCGCATCCGCGCTAGCGCGAGGGGCTTCTACGGTGCGTCGTACCGATAACATCGGAAGATCGCCGTGGAACAACACTCCTTCCCCGCCGCACCGTCGGCCCAGGGTCTGTACGACCCGACCAATGAACACGACGCTTGCGGCGTCGGCTTCGTCGCCCACATCAAGGGCAAGAAGAGCCACGAGATCGTCCAGCAGGGCTTGCGCATCCTGCACAACCTCGACCACCGGGGCGCCGTGGGCGCTGACCCGCTGATGGGCGACGGCGCAGGCATCCTGCTGCAGATTCCCGACCAGTTCTTCCGTGAAGAAATGGCCAAGCAGGGTATCAACCTGCCGCCGGCCGGCGAATACGGCGTCGGCATGATCTTCCTGCCGAAGGAACACGCTTCGCGCCTGGCCTGTGAGCAGGAACTTGAGCGCACCGTGCGTCTGGAAGGCCAAGTTGTGCTGGGCTGGCGCGATGTTCCGGTCGACAAGACCATGCCGATGTCGCCGACGGTGCAGAAGACCGAGCCGGTGATCCGCCAGATCTTCATCGGGCGCGGCCGCGACATCATGACCACCGACGCGCTGGAGCGAAAGCTGTACGTGATCCGCAAGACCGCCAGCCACGCCATCCAGGCGCTCAAGCTCAAGCACGGCAAGGAATACTTCGTGCCCTCGATGTCGGCGCGCACGATCGTCTACAAGGGCCTGCTGCTGTGCGAACAAGTCGGCCGGTACTACCAGGATCTGGCCGATCCGCGCACGGTGTCCGCGCTTGCGCTGGTGCACCAGCGTTTTTCGACCAACACGTTCCCTGCATGGGAACTGGCGCACCCGTACCGCATGGTCGCGCACAACGGCGAAATCAACACCGTCAAGGGCAACGTCAACTGGATCAATGCTCGTACGGGCGGCATCTCGTCGCCGGTGCTGGGCGATGACCTGCCCAAGCTGTGGCCGCTGATCTATCCGGGCCAATCCGATACGGCTTCGTTCGACAACTGCCTCGAACTGCTGACGATGGCCGGTTACCCGCTGGCCCAGGCGATGATGATGATGATTCCGGAAGCGTGGGAACAGCACACGCTGATGGACGACAATCGTCGCGCCTTCTACGAATACCATGCCGCGATGATGGAGCCGTGGGACGGCCCCGCCGCCATCTGCTTTACCGACGGCCGCCAGATCGGCGCAACGCTTGACCGCAACGGTCTGCGTCCGGCGCGTTATTACGTGACCGATGACGACATGGTCGTGATGGCTTCGGAAGCCGGCGTGCTGCCGATTCCCGAGTCCCGCATCGTCAAGAAGTGGCGCCTGCAGCCGGGCAAGATGTTCCTGATCGACATGGAGCAGGGCCGCATCATCGACGACAAGGAACTCAAGGACAACCTGGCCAATGCCAAGCCGTACAAGAGCTGGATCGATGCCGTGCGCATCAAGCTCGACGAGCTGGAAGCCAAGCCTGAAGACGTGGCCGCCGAAACCAAGCCGGCCGCCAAGCTGCTGGACCGCCAGCAGGCCTTCGCCTACACGCAGGAAGACGTCAAGTTCCTGATGGCCCCGATGGCCGCCAACGGTGAAGAAGCCGCCGGCTCCATGGGTAACGACAGCCCGCTGGCCGTGCTGTCGTCCAAGAACAAGACGCTTTACAACTACTTCAAGCAACTGTTCGCACAGGTCACGAACCCGCCGATCGACCCGATCCGCGAAAACGTGGTGATGTCGCTCGTCTCGTTCATCGGGCCGAAGCCGAACCTGCTTGAACTGAACAACATCAATCCGCCGATGCGTCTTGAAGTGAGCCAGCCCGTGCTGGACTTCAAGGACATGGCGAAGATCCGCAACATCGAGCACTACACCGGCGGCAAGTTCATGGCTTACGAGCTGAACATCTGCTACCCGGTGGCCTGGGGCAAGGAAGGCATCGAAGCGCGTCTCGCTTCGCTGTGCGCCGAGGCTGTCGATGCGGTCAAGTCGGGCTACAACATCCTCATCGTGTCGGACCGCGCGGTCGACGAGAAGCAGGCTGCCATTCCGGCGCTGCTGGCCACGTCTGCCATCCACCATCACCTGGTGGAGAAGGGCCTGCGCACGAGCACGGGTCTGGTCGTTGAAACAGGTTCGGCCCGTGAAGTGCACCACTTCGCACTGCTGGCCGGCTACGGTGCTGAAGCGGTGCACCCCTACCTGGCAATGGAAACGCTGGCCGAACTCGCGCCAAGTCTGGGTCTGACGGCCGAGAAGGCCATCTACAACTTCACCAAGGCGATCGGCAAGGGCCTGCACAAGGTGATGTCCAAGATGGGCATCTCGACGTACATGTCGTACACCGGCGCGCAGATCTTCGAAGCGATCGGCCTGTCGCGCGAACTGGTCGACAAGTACTTCCAGGGCACGGCATCCAACGTGGGGGGCATCGGCATCTTCGAGGTGGCTGAAGAGGCGCTGCGCCTGCACCGCGACGCCTTTGGCGATGCACCGGTGCTGGCAAACATGCTGGACGCCGGCGGCGAATACGCCTACCGCGTCCGCGGCGAAGAGCACATGTGGACGCCGGATTCGATCGCCAAGCTGCAGCACGCGACGCGCGCGAATTCGTACCAGACGTACAAGGAATACGCGAACCTGATCAACGATCAGAGCAAGCGCCACATGACGTTGCGCGGCCTGTTCGAGTTCAAGGTGGACCCGGCGCGCGCGATTCCGCTGGAAGAGGTCGAACCGGCCAAGGAGATCGTCAAGCGCTTTGCGACGGGCGCCATGTCGCTCGGTTCAATTTCGACCGAGGCGCACACCACGCTGGCCGTGGCGATGAACCGTATCGGCGGCAAGTCGAACACGGGCGAAGGCGGTGAAGACGAGCGCCGCTACCGCAACGAACTGCGCGGCATTCCCATCAAGCAGGGCACGAAGCTGTCCGACGTGATCGGCCGCGAAGTGGTCGAGCGCGATCTGGAACTGCAGGAAGGCGATTCGCTGCGCTCGAAGATCAAGCAGGTGGCGTCGGGCCGTTTTGGCGTGACGGCCGAGTACCTGGCTTCCGCTGACCAGATTCAGATCAAGATGGCGCAGGGCGCCAAGCCTGGCGAAGGCGGCCAGCTGCCCGGGCACAAGGTGACGGATTACATCGGCAAGCTGCGTTATGCGGTGCCGGGCGTGGGCCTGATCTCGCCGCCGCCGCACCACGACATTTACTCGATCGAGGATCTGGCACAGCTCATCCACGACCTGAAGAACGTGAACCCGCGTTCGGACGTGTCGGTCAAGCTGGTGTCCGAAGTGGGCGTGGGCACGGTGGCCGCAGGTGTCGCCAAGGCCAAGGCAGACCACGTGGTGATCGCCGGTCATGACGGTGGCACGGGCGCCTCGCCGTGGTCGTCGATCAAACACGCCGGTACGCCCTGGGAACTGGGCCTGGCCGAGACGCAGCAGACGCTGATGCTCAACGGCCTGCGCAACCGCATCCGCGTGCAGGCTGACGGCCAGATGAAGACCGGCCGCGACGTCGTGATCAGCGCGCTGCTGGGCGCTGACGAATTCGGCTTTGCGACCGCCCCGCTGGTCGTCGAAGGCTGCATCATGATGCGCAAGTGCCACCTGAACACCTGCCCGGTGGGCGTGGCGACGCAGGATCCGGTGCTGCGCAAGAAGTTCTCGGGCAAGCCCGAGCACGTGGTGAACTACTTCTTCTTCGTGGCCGAGGAAGTGCGCGAAATCATGGCGCAACTGGGCATCCGCTCGTTCAACGAACTGATCGGCCGCGCCGACCTGCTGGACACGAAGGCCGGTATCGAACACTGGAAGGCTCGCGGTCTGGACTTCGCGCGCATCTTCTACCAGCCGGCCAAGAAGGAAGGCGAGCCGTGCTACCAGGTCGACGTGCAAGACCACGGTCTGGATCGTGCGTTGGATCACCAGCTCATCGAGAAGGCCAAGGCTGCGCTGGAGAAGGGCGAGCGCGTTTCGTTCATCCAGCCGGTGCGCAACGTCAACCGCACCGTGGGTGCGATGCTCTCGGGCGAGGTGGCCAAGCGCTACGGCCACGAGGGTTTGCCCGATGACTCGATCCACGTGCAGATGCAGGGCACGGCCGGCCAGTCGTTCGGTGCGTTCCTGGCGCACGGCGTGACGCTGGACCTGGTGGGCGACGGCAACGACTACGTGGGCAAGGGCCTGTCGGGCGGCCGCGTGATCGTGCGCCCGCCGCACGAGTTCCGTGGTGACCCGACGTCCAACATCATCGTCGGCAACACCGTACTGTACGGCGCGCTGGCCGGTGAGGCGTTCTTCAACGGCGTGGCCGGCGAGCGCTTTGCGGTGCGCAATTCCGGCGCCACCACGGTGGTGGAAGGCACGGGCGACCACGGCTGCGAATACATGACCGGCGGCACCGTCGTCGTGCTCGGCACCACCGGCCGCAACTTCGCGGCAGGCATGTCGGGCGGCGTGGCCTACGTCTATGACGAAGACGGCCTGTTCGACAAGCGCTGCAACACGGCAATGGTGGCGCTGGAATCCGTGCTTTCGGCGGCCGACCAGGAGAAGGCCCACACGCCGTCGACCTGGCACAAGGTGAACGGCGAGCGCGTGCTCGACGAGCAACTGCTCAAGGCGCTGGTGGAAAAGCACTTCCGCTACACCGGCTCTGAGCGTGCCAAGGAACTGCTGGCCGACTGGAACAATGCGCGCCGTCGTTTCGTCAAGGTCTTCCCGACCGAGTACAAGCGCGCACTGACCGAGATGTACGAGCGGGAACTGGAAGCGGGCCGCGAACAGATCGCCGCCTGAACCTGACTCCAAGCGACTTGGCGGGTGGTCGATCGATGATCGGCGCCCGCCGCCACTGAATACAACGCAACCTCACAAGACAGGCTCGACGCCTCGCCAGCACCGCTGTGCCGGCAAGGTCGAGACAGGAAGGACACCATGGGCAAGGCGACTGGTTTTCTCGAATTTCCCCGCCAGAACGAGGCATACGAAGCGCCCGAAGCGCGCGTGAAGCATTACAAGGAATTCGTGTTCGCGCTGGCGGACAACGAAGCCAAGATCCAGGGCGCACGCTGCATGGACTGCGGCATTCCGTTCTGCAACAACGGCTGCCCGGTCAACAACATCATCCCGGACTTCAACGACCTGGTATATCGCCAGGACTGGAAGACCGCGATTGAAGTGCTGCACTCGACCAACAATTTCCCCGAGTTCACGGGCCGCATCTGTCCCGCACCGTGCGAAGCGGCTTGCACGCTGGGTATCAACGAGCTGCCGGTCGGCATCAAGTCGATCGAGCACGCCATCATCGACAAGGCCTGGGAAGAAGGCTGGGTGACGCCGCAAGTGCCGAAGCACAAGACCGGCAAGACCGTGGCCGTGGTGGGCTCCGGCCCCGCTGGCATGGCCGCGGCGCAGCAACTGGCACGCGCAGGGCACGACGTGACGCTGTTCGAAAAGAATGACCGCATTGGCGGCCTGCTGCGCTACGGCATCCCCGACTTCAAGCTAGAGAAGGCGCAGATCGACCGCCGCATGCAGCAGATGGAAGCCGAGGGCGTGACGTTCCGCACCGGTGTGATGGTGGGCGACAAGACGGTTCCGGCCGGCATCACCAACGATGCCCGCGAGACCATCGCCGCGGAAGACATCCTCAAGCAATTCGACGCCGTGGTGCTGACGGGCGGTTCGGAAGTGCCGCGCGATCTGCCGGTGCCCGGCCGTGATCTGGATGGCGTGCATTACGCGCTCGAATTCCTGATCCCGCAGAACAAGGAAGTGGCCGGCGATGCGCCGAACCCGATCCGGGCCGATGGCAAGCACGTTATCGTGATCGGCGGCGGCGACACGGGCTCGGACTGCGTGGGCACGTCCAACCGCCATGGCGCCGCATCGGTCACGCAGTTCGAACTGCTGCCGCGTCCGCCCGAAGAAGAGAACAAGCCGCTGGTGTGGCCGTACTGGCCGATCAAGCTGCGCACGTCGTCGTCGCATGACGAAGGTTGCCAGCGCGACTGGTCGGTCGCCACCAAGGCGCTGATCGGCGAGAACGGCCGCGTGACGGGGCTCACCGCCGTGCGCTTGGAGTGGAAGGACGGCAAGATGGCCGAGGTCGCAGGCAGCGAATTCACGCTCAAGGCCGATCTGGTACTGCTGGCGATGGGCTTTACCAACCCGGTCGGCGGCGTGCTGGATGCCTTTGGCGTGACGAAGGATGCGCGCAACAATGCGCGGGCCTCCACCGAAGGCGACAACGCTTATGCCACCAACGTGCCGAAGGTGTTTGCCGCCGGTGACGTGCGCCGCGGCCAGTCGCTCGTCGTGTGGGCGATCCGCGAAGGCCGCCAGGCTGCCCGCGCGGTCGACGCGTTTCTCATGGGCCATTCGGAGCTGCCGCGCTGACCACGTGGTGGAGTCGATTGACCCAGGCCCGCCTCGGCGGGCCTTTTTGTTTGGTGTGTCGATCATGGCGCGGGCGGGCGCGCCTTCATGGTTTACATCGACATGGTTTACATGGGTGCAGGGCGGGCGGGCCGGTTTCTAGAATGAAACCCTCCCCGTGATCCCCGTCCTGTTCATGCGCAACTGCGCCAGCGACAAGCCCGCAGAAGTGACCGCCGCGCCCAATTGGGAGCGGCGGCGTGTCTTGGCCTGGCTCGGTGTGCTGCCGGCGGTGCTTGCGTCTCCCGCGCATGCGCTGTTGCGCGGATACCCGTCGCAGCCCATGCGTCTTGTGGTGCCGGCGGCCGAGGGCAGCGCTTTCGATGCGCTCGCCCGGGCCCTGGCGGCGCAACTCCAGGCGCAGGTGGGCCGGCCGGTCGATGTGGAGGACCGCCCCGCAGGCAACGGCATGGCCGCTGGAGAGACCGTCGCCCGCGCCCCGTCCGACGGACACACCTTGCTGCTCCACCAGACCACGTTTGTTGCCCAGCCAGCGTTGGAGCCGGCGACGTACGATCCGCTACGCGACTTCCAGCCAGTGGCCATGGTCGCGACGCTGCCGCTGTTTCTTGCGGTCGATGCGCGGCTGCCGCTCTTTTCCGTGACGGACCTGCTCGCCCAGGCCCGCGCTGACACAGTCACCGTCAATTGCGGGTCGGATATCGCCGGTACCTGGTCGCACCTCGTCGCCGAGCAGTTTGTCCGCGACTACGCTTTCCACGCGCCACATGTGGCCGTCCGCGGAGAAGCCGGGCTTGTGCAGCAGGTCCTGGCGGGCCGCATGGCCGCGTGCTTCGCGTGTTATCCGAGCGTGGCGGCTGCGACGGCCAACGGTCAGCTGCGGTTGCTTGGGGTCACGGGCGATGCGCGCTCGCGCCTTGCACCCACGGTGCCCACGTTACGCGAAAGCGGCGTCGCGGGGTTCGACCGGAGCGCCTGGATCGGTGCCTTCATGCCGGCCCGCACCCCGCGTCTGCTGTCGGTGCGCGCTGCCGCCGAGCTGCGCCGCGCCATCTCTGCAGGCGATGTACGGGCCACATTGCAGGCCGGGGGCTTTGAACCGGAATGGGATGCGCCCGACGCCTTCGCGCAGGCCGTACGCCGCGACGCCACGCATTGGCAAGGCGTGATTCGTCAAGCTGATCTACGATTGGATAGTGGCGAATAAGCCGCTTCCCTGCGGCGTGCTCACTGTCTGTCGCCGCCGACAAGGGCCACGAGGGACCAGCGCGGCGCCCAAGCCACACACCGTGTCGGTAAGCGCAGCGTGACCGGCGAGGCACGCGGGTTTCCCCCTATAATGGCGGGCCGCTCCAAGCTGGTGCGGCAGCCAAGACAACAAGATGTGGCCTCCCTTAGCCGCCAACCCGTCGAGCCTTCTGCACCGAACTCCACCGTGTCCACCCAGCCCTCCAACGCCGTTGTCGAACTCGATCAGGTCGATTTCGCCTACCAGCCAGGTGCGCGGCGCATCCTGTCCGGCCTGTGCATGCGCGTGCCAAAGGGTAGCGTGGTGGCCGTCATGGGCGGCTCCGGCTGCGGCAAGACGACGATTCTCCGGCTGATTGGCGGCCAGGTGAGCGCCGCCGCGGGCACCGTCCGCGTGCAAGGCCGGGACATCGGCGCCATGGACAAGCGCGCCCTTTACGACGCGCGCCGCCAGATGGGCATGCTGTTCCAGTTTGGGGCACTGTTTACGGATCTGTCCGTGTTCGACAACGTGGCATTTCCGTTGCGCGAACACACCGAGTTGCCCGAGCCGCTGATTCGCGATCTGGTGCTGATGAAGCTGAACGCCGTCGGCCTGCGCGGAGCTCGCGATCTCATGCCCTCGCAGATTTCCGGTGGCATGGCGCGGCGTGTGGCATTGGCCCGGGCGATTGCGCTGGACCCGTCCCTCATCCTCTACGACGAGCCGTTCGCCGGGCTGGACCCGATCTCGCTGGGGCTGACCGCTTCGCTCATCCGCAAGCTGAATGACGCGCTGGGCGCGACGAGCATCATCGTCTCGCACGACGTGCAGGAGACGTTCCACATTGCGGATTACGTCTACTTCATTGCCAACGGTGGCATAGCCGCCGAGGGCACGCCGGCCGAACTGACCGCGTCGACCGACCCGTTCGTGCGCCAGTTCGTGCATGGCGAGGCGGACGGCCCCGTGCCGTTCCACTACCCCGGGACGCCGCTGGCGGATGATTTCGGTCTGGGCAAGAACGGAGGCGCACGATGATTTCCACCATCGGCCGCTTTGTTCTGGTGCTGATCAGCCGCTTCGGTTATGCCGCGCGCACGTTGATTGCACTGATCGGTGCTTCCGGCGATGTGCTGCGCCGCCCGCGTCTCGTCATTGAGCAACTGCGCGTCGTCGGCAATGATTCGTTCATCATCATCGCCGTGTCGGGTCTGTTCGTTGGCTTCGTGCTTGGCCTGCAGGGGTACAACACGCTCAACCGCTACGGGTCCGAGCAAGCCTTGGGTCTGCTGGTGGCGCTGTCGCTGGTACGCGAGCTGGGCCCGGTGGTGACGGCCTTGCTGTTTGCTGGTCGTGCCGGCACCTCGCTCACGGCCGAGATTGGCCTGATGAAAGCCGGCGAGCAACTGATCGCCATGGAAATGATGGCCGTCGATCCGTTGGCCCGCGTGCTGGCGCCGCGCTTCTGGGCGGGCTTCATTGCCATGCCGCTGCTGGCGGCGATCTTCAGTGCCGTGGGTATTCTGGGGGGATACTTCGTCGGCGTCGGGCTGATTGGCGTGGACCCGGGCGCGTTCTGGTCGCAGATGCAAGCCGGCGTCGATGTCATGGACGACGTGCTGAACGGCGTCATCAAGAGTTTCGTATTTGGTGTGGCGGTCACCTTCATTGCCCTGTATCAGGGGTATGAGGCCAAGGCCACGCCGGAAGGCGTCTCGCGCGCGACCACCCGCACGGTGGTGATCGCGTCGCTCTCCGTGCTGGCGCTGGATTTCGTGCTCACTGCGCTGATGTTCAGCTGAGCCGCCGGTTGTCGTTAGCGTTCAACGAGAAAAGATCATGCGTAAAAGCGTCCTCGATTTCTGGGTCGGCCTGTTCGTTCTGGTCGGCATCATTGCGCTCCTGTTCCTTGCGCTGAAAGCGGGCAATATGAGTTCGTTCTCGTTTGCCAAGACTTACCAGGTGAAAGCGGCATTCGACAACATCGGCGGATTGAAGGTGCGGGCTCCAGTCAAGAGTTCAGGCGTGGTGGTCGGCCGAGTGTCGCAGATCCTGTTCGATGACAAGAGCTATCAGGCGATTGCAGTGCTGGAGATGGATCAGCGCTATCAATTCCCGAAGGACAGCTCGGCCAAGATCCTGACATCGGGTCTGCTTGGCGAGCAGTACGTGGGTATCGAGCCGGGCGGCGACTCGGCCATGCTGGCCAGCGGCAGCAAGATCACCATGACGCAGTCCGCAGTGGTGCTGGAAAACCTGATCAGCCAGTTCCTCTACAGCAAGGCAGCAGATGCCGGTGCTGGCAGTGGAAACGGCGGTGCTGGCGGAGCCAAGCCGGCCGAGGGCAGTGGGAGCAAATAAACCATGAAAACAACAACATCCATCCGTATCCTGCGCGGCTTTGCGCTGGCCGTGGCAGCTGGCGCCGCGCTGCTGACCGGCTGTGCCACCGGGCCGAACGCCAATCCGGCCGATCCGATCGAGCCGTTCAACCGTGAGGTCTTCCGCATCAACGAAGACCTCGACAAAGGGGTGTTGAAGCCGATCGCGCAAACGTATGTCGATGTCGTGCCGTCGCCGGCGCGCACGGCGGTGTCGAATTTCTTCTCGAACGCGGGCGACGTCTATTCAGCCGTCAACAATCTGCTGCAGTTGAAGGGCACGGCCGCGCTGGAAGACACCATGCGTGTGGCGATCAATACCGTGCTGGGGCTGGGTGGTCTCATCGACATTGCGTCGGACGCCGGGCTGCCCAAGCACAAGGAAGACTTTGGCCAGACGCTGGGTGTCTGGGGTGTGCCCTCGGGTCCGTATGTCGTATGGCCATTGCTCGGCCCGAGCACCGCACGTGACACCGTGGGCTTCCTGGTCGACTGGCAGATGGATCCGCTCACATACTGGCACGACAGCACGATCACCTACTCATTGGCCGCGCTGCGCGTAATCGATGTGCGTGCCAACCTGCTCGGCGCGAGCAATGTGTTCGAACAGGCCGCAGTCGATAAGTACACCTTTCTGCGCGATGCTTACCTGCAGCGTCGCCGCTACCTGATCTATGACGGCAACCTGCCGGAGGACCAGGACAACCCGAAGTCGCCGGATACCGGTGACGCCACGGTGTCTCCGTATCAGCGCTTCACGCCCAACTGGCCGGTGTTCCGCCGCTGATTGGTACTCGTAACACCGTCGCTTCAAAGGTGACAAGGCGTAAAACTGGCCGTCCCGCTCGAACTCGGTGGCGGACGGTCTGTTCTAATCGGCAGCAAGATTGCAGTGCAAGCGCTGCAAGCGACCCGAAAATCACACTATAAGGACGCGATATGTTGAACAAGCTTCTCCGCTCCCTCTTCGCTGGTCTGACGCTGACGGCCGCCGTGGCGGCTGCCCCGGTCCACGCTCAAGAAGCCGACGCACAAGCGACCGTCAAGACGGCTGTGGATGATGTGCTCACCACCATCAAGAGCGATCCGGAACTCCGCGGCGGCAACATGGCCAAGGTGTTCCAGCTGGTCGACCAAAAGATTGTGCCGCGCGCCGATTTCAAGCGCACCACGCAGATCGCGATGGGCCGTTTCTGGAACCAGGCTTCGCCGGAGCAGCAGCAACAGATTCAAGAAGGCTTCAAAACCTTACTGATCCGCACTTACGCCGGCGCGCTATCGAATGTGAAGAACCAGACCGTTTCGTACAAGCCGTTCCGTGCGGCTGCCGATGACACCGACGTCGTGGTCCGCTCGACCGTGAACAACAACGGCGAGCCGGTGGCCCTGGACTACCGCCTGGAAAAGACGGCCGGCGGCTGGAAGGTATACGACATCAACATCAGCGGGCTGTGGCTGTCGGAAACGTACAAGAACCAGTTTGCCGATGTCATCAGCAAGCGCGGCGGCGTGGCTGGCCTGGTGAGCTTCCTGAACGAGCGCAACTCGCAGCTCGAGAAGGGTCCGGCAAAGTAAGCCACCTTCCGGTAGAATCCTCACAGCGGTCAACTCTGGCCGCTGTTTCTTTTTCAGTGCCTCCATTTCCATCATGTTGACCTTGTCCGGCCCGCTGACTCACCGCGAAGCGCCGCGCGTTCTGCGCGAGGGCGAGGCTCAGCTCGACCAAGCACGCGAAGCCGGCAATGCCGCGCTGCACGTTGATTGTGCCGGCTTGTCGCAGGTCGATTCGTCAGCGCTGGCGGTGCTACTGTCGTGGCAGCGCACGGCGCAGGATGCCGGTATCACACTCGATATCGCAGGCGCTCCGCAGGCGTTGTCCAATCTCGCCACGCTGTACGGCGTGGAATCTCTGCTGGCCCTTGCGCCGGCCGCTGCCGACCACCAACACCCGCGACATTGAGGCGGCGTCCGGTGCGGGGCGCAGGGCGATTGCCCTGAACCCGACATCGCGATGCCGCGCTCCGGCCGGGGCGTTGCGGGCGCCCCCGGCATTCGCGGTTCGGCGTCTTCATTGGTGACGCCGTGTGTTGGTCCAGTTCCCCTATAATTCTGGGTTTGTCGCTCTGCCGCCGCCGTGTGCGGCGTCCGCTGCCGTGATCGCCATGTCGATTCATGGCCACGATATGCGCAGGGTAGTTCACTTTGTCGGCCATGAAAGCCATCGAAATCGCTGACGTCCGCAAGCGCTACAAGTCATTGCAAGCGCTCAAGGGCGTGAGCCTGTCTGTCGAGCAGGGCGAGTTTTTCGGCCTGCTGGGCCCCAACGGCGCGGGCAAGACCACGCTGATCTCCATCCTCGCGGGCCTGAATCGTGCGGATTCCGGCAGCGTGCGCGTGCTCGGTCACGACGTCGTTTCCGACTACCGCACGGCGCGCCGCAAGCTGGGCGTGGTGCCGCAGGAACTGGTGTTCGATCCGTTTTTCACGGTGCGCGAAACGCTGCGCCTGCAGTCGGGCTACTTCGGTCTGACCAAGAACGACGACTGGATCGACGAGGTCATGGCCAATCTGGACCTGACCAACAAGGCCGACGCCAACATGCGTGCGCTCTCCGGTGGCATGAAGCGCCGCGTGCTGGTGGCGCAGGCGCTGGTACACCGCCCGCCCGTGATCGTGCTGGACGAGCCGACTGCCGGCGTGGACGTCGAGCTACGCCAGACGCTGTGGAAATTCATCTCGCGCCTGAACCGCGAGGGCCACACCGTCGTGCTGACCACGCACTATCTGGAAGAAGCCGAATCGCTGTGCGACCGCATTGCCATGCTGAAGTTTGGCGAGGTGGTCGCGCTCGATCGCACGGCGAATCTGCTGTCGCAATTTGCCGGGCTGCAATTGGTGCTGAGCTTTGCGAAGGGCACGCTGCCGGCATCGCTTGAAAGCCTGCGCCTGCCGGGCAACCACGGCGAGCGCGGTGTGCGTCTGCGGCTGTCGGGCTATGGCGAGATCGAGCAGATTCTCTCCACGTGCCGCCTTGCCGGCTGCGAGATCGACGACATGGAAGTCGCCAAGGCCGACCTGGAAGACGTGTTCGTGCAGATCATGCGCCGCGAAGGCGGATTGCCCGTCGGGCCTCAGACGCCTGCCATTCCCGATTCTGCGCTGGAGCCCGCTGCATGAATGCCATTCCCGAGAGCTTGCCGGGCCGTTGGGTCGGTTTCCGCACGCTGCTGTACAAGGAAGTCCTGCGTTTCTGGAAAGTGAGCTTCCAGACCGTCGCCGCGCCGGTGCTGACCGCGCTGCTGTATCTGCTGATCTTCGGCCACGTGCTGGAAGACCGCGTCAAGGTGTTCGACCAGTTGAGCTACACCGCCTTCCTGGTGCCGGGCCTGGTGATGATGAGCGTGCTGCAGAACGCGTTCGCAAACAGCTCGTCGTCGCTCATCCAGTCGAAGATCACCGGCAACCTGGTGTTCATCATGCTGCCGCCACTGTCGCACTGGGAGATGTTCGGCGCGTATGTGTGCGCCTCCATCATTCGCGGGTTGGCCGTGGGGACTGGCGTGCTCGTCGTGACGACCTTGTTTGCGCACCTGCACTTCGCGCAGCCGCTGTGGATCATCGTGTTTGCCGTGCTGGGCGCGAGCGTGCTGGGCACCTTGGGGCTAATCGCCGGTATCTGGGCTGAAAAGTTCGACCAGCTCGCAGCGTTCCAGAACTTTCTGATCGTGCCGGCCACCTTCCTGGCGGGCGTGTTCTATTCGATTCATTCACTGCCGCCGTTTTGGCAGGCGGTGTCCCACGCCAACCCGTTCTTCTACATGATCGACGGCTTCCGCTACGGCTTCTTCGGCGTGTCCGATGTGCCGGTGGCGACGAGCCTCGGCGTGATGCTGATCGCGCTGGTCGTGGTGGGGGGTGTGGCCCTGCAGATGCTGCGCACGGGCTACAAGCTGCGCCATTGATGCGTCGATAAGAAAACGAACGACGCTCACCCTAACGTTTTGCAGGAGAAGGGACGGCCATGTTGCCCACACCCGAACAAGTCAAGCAGTACATCGAAACCGGCCTGCCGTGCGAGCACCTCGAAGTCGAGGGCGACGGCCAGCACTTTTTTGCCACCATCGTCAGCGCGCAATTTGAAGGCAAGCGGTTGATCCAGCGTCACCAGCTCGTCTACGCCGCGCTGGGTGAGCGGATGCGCGCCGAAATTCACGCGCTGTCCATGAAGACGCTCACCCCGGCGGAGTGGCAGCCCTGATGGCCGAGCTTGATCCTACCCCGGTTACCGTTTCAACCGATTCCGACCTTGCGCTCGCTGAGCGCCCCTTCCACAGTGATCGACGAGACGTCTCGCTCATGGACAAACTGCTGATCGAAGGCAATGGCCCGCTGTCGGGCGAAATCCGCGTGTCTGGTGCCAAGAACGCCGCGCTGCCCATCATGTGTGCCGCGCTGCTGACGGCCGAGCCGCTGGCGCTGAGCAACGTGCCGAATCTGCAGGACGTGCGCACCATGCTCAAGCTGCTGCGCCAGATGGGCGTGGAGGGTGTGTTGGACGGTCACGAACTGAAGCTCGATGCCGCCACGATCCACACGCCGGAAGCTTCGTACGATCTGGTGAAGACCATGCGTGCGTCAATCCTGGTGCTGGGCCCGCTGCTGGCACGTTTCGGCCATGCGCGTGTGTCGCTGCCGGGCGGTTGCGGCATCGGCGCGCGGCCGGTCGATCAGCACATCAAGGGCCTGCAACTGATGGGCGCCGAGATCGTGATCGAGCACGGCTACATCGAAGCCAAGCTTGCTGATGGCGCAAAGCGCCTGCGCGGCGCGCGCATCGTCACCGACATGGTGACGGTCACGGGCACCGAAAACCTGCTGATGGCGGCAGCGCTGGCCGACGGCGAAACCGTGCTGGAAAACGCCGCGCGCGAGCCTGAGGTCACCGACCTCGCGAATCTGCTCGTGAAGATGGGCGCGCGCATCGAGGGCATCGGCACCGACCGCCTGGTCATCCAGGGTGTTGAAGCGCTCCAGGGCGCCGCGCACACGGTGATTGCCGATCGCATTGAAGCCGGCACATTCCTCTGTGCCGTGGCTGCGGCCGGCGGCGACGTGACGCTGCGCGGCGTACCGCCTGGCATCCTCGATGCCGTGCTCGACAAGCTGCGCGAAGCCGGCGTAACGCTTACCACGGGCGACGACTGGATCCGTGTGCAGATGACCGGCCGCCCCAAGGCCGTGAGCTTCCGCACGTCGGAATACCCGGCGTTCCCGACCGACATGCAGGCGCAGTTCATGATGCTCAACGCCATCGCCGAGGGCTCTGCCACGGTGACGGAGACCATCTTCGAAAACCGCTTCATGCACGTGCAGGAACTGAACCGCCTGGGCGCCAATATCGTGATCGAAGGCAAGACGGCGGTGGTGACGGGCGTCGAGCAATTGTCGGGTGCGACCGTCATGGCCACCGACCTGCGCGCCTCGGCCAGCCTCGTCATCGCCGGGCTGATCGCGCAGGGCGAGACGCTGGTCGACCGCATCTATCACCTGGATCGCGGCTACGACCGCATCGAAGACAAGTTGTCCGCTGTCGGCGCCAAGATCCGCCGCATTCAAGCGTAAGGTAAGGAACCCGCCGGTCATGAACGCATTCCAGTCCGCCTCCAACCAGCTCACGCTGGCGTTGTCCAAAGGGCGCATCTTTGAAGAGACGCTGCCGTTGCTGAAGGCTGCCGGCATCGAGGTGACCGAAGACCCGGAAACCTCGCGCAAGCTGATTCTGCCGACGTCCGATCCGGCGCTGCGCGTGATCATCGTGCGTGCCTCCGACGTGCCGACCTACGTGCAATACGGCGCGGCGGATTTCGGCGTGGCCGGCCGCGACGTGCTGATGGAGCACGGCATGGCGGGCCTGTATGCGCCCATCGACCTGAATATCGCCCGCTGCCGCATGTCGGTGGCGGTGCCCAAGGGCTTCGATTACGCCAATGCGGTGCGCCAGGGTGCGCGCCTGTCGGTGGCGACGAAGTATCTGAATACCGCGCGCGAACACTTCGCCAAGAAGGGCGTGCACGTCGACCTGATCAAGCTGTACGGCTCGATGGAGCTGGGCCCGCTGGTGGGCCTGGCTGACGCCATCGTCGACCTGGTCAGCACGGGCGGCACGCTGCGCGCAAACAACCTCGTCGAGGTGGAAGAGATCGTGCAGATCTCGTCCCGACTGGTCGTCAACCAGGCTGCGCTGAAACTCAAGCGTGACAGGCTGGCGCCCATCCTCGACGCTTTCGAGCGCGCCTCCGCGACGGACGCGCGTGTTGGGGAAGCCGCATGAGCCTGACCATCCGTAAACTGGATTCGGCCGACGCCGGATTCGCGGCGCAACTGCGCCAGGTGCTCGCGTTCGAAGCGAGCGAAGACGAAGCCATCGACCGCGCCGCTGCGCAGATCCTGGCCGACGTGAAGGCGCGCGGCGACGCCGCCGTCCTGGAAGCCACCCGCCGCTTCGACCGCATCGATGCCGACAGCGTAGCCGCGCTGGAACTGTCGCCCACCGTGCTGCAGACTGCGCTGGATGGCCTAGAGCCCAAGCGCCGCGCGGCTCTGGAAGCCGCCGCCGCCCGCGTACGTGCGTATCACGAGAAGCAGAAGATCGAGTGCGGCACGCACAGCTGGGAATACGCCGAAGCCGACGGCACGGTGCTGGGCCAGAAGGTGACGCCGCTCGACCGCGTGGGCATCTACGTGCCAGGCGGCAAGGCGGCGTACCCGTCGTCGGTGCTGATGAACGCGATTCCGGCGCGCGTGGCCGGGGTCAAGGAAATCATCATGGTGGTGCCCACGCCGGGCGGCGTGCGCAACGAGCTGGTGCTGGCTGCGGCCTGCATTGCCGGGGTGGACCGCGTGTTCACCATCGGCGGCGCGCAGGCCGTGGGTGCGCTGGCTTATGGCACGGACACCGTCCCCGCCGTCGACAAGATCGTCGGCCCGGGCAACGCCTATGTGGCGGCCGCCAAGCGCCGCGTGTTCGGCACAGTGGGCATCGACATGATTGCCGGTCCGTCGGAAATCCTCGTCATCTGCGATGGCACGACCGATCCGGACTGGGTGGCGATGGACTTGTTCTCGCAAGCCGAGCACGACGAGCTGGCCCAGTCGATCCTGCTGTGCCCGAACGCCGAGTTCATCGCGCAGGTGGAAGCCAGCATCAACCGTCAGCTTGAAGACATGCCGCGCCGGAGCGTGATCGCAGAATCGCTGTCGGGCCGAGGTGCGCTCATCAAGGTGCGCGACATGGAAGAGGCGTGCGACATCGCCAACGACATCGCACCGGAGCATCTGGAGATTTCAGCGGAGAACCCGCGCCAGTGGGCCGAGCGCATCCGCCACGCCGGCGCGATTTTCCTCGGTAAATACACCAGCGAATCGCTCGGCGATTACTGCGCGGGCCCGAACCACGTGCTGCCGACCTCGCGTACGGCGCGCTTCTCATCGCCGCTGGGCGTGTACGACTTCATCAAGCGCTCCAGCCTGATCGAAGTGAGCGAAGCCGGTGCACAGATGCTGGGCGAGATTGCTGCCGAGCTGGCCTATGGCGAAGGCCTGCAGGCGCATGCGCGCAGCGCCGAATACCGCCTGCAACGCCCGACCTCCGAATAACGCCCGCTGCAAGAACGATGACCGCCACCGCCCCGGCCCAAGCCTCTTTGGATGACCTGCTCGCCCGCATCGTGCGCGACGACGTTCGCGCCATGGGCGCGTACCACGTGCCCGACGCCACCGGCATGGTCAAGCTGGACGCGATGGAGAATCCGTATCCGCTGCCGGCGATGCTGCGCGACGCGTTGGGCAAGCGCCTGGCCGAAGTCGCGCTCAATCGCTACCCGGTGCCGACCGCCGACGCGCTCAAGGCGCAGCTCAAGCAGGTGATGCATGTGCCCGCCGGCGCCGAGGTACTGCTGGGCAACGGTTCGGACGAGATCATCAGCCTGATCGCCATTGCGGCGGCCAAGCCGGGCGCGACCGTGCTGGCGCCGGTGCCGGGTTTCGTGATGTACGCGATGTCGGCCCAGTTGCTGGGCCTGAACTTCGTCGGCGTGCCGCTCAAGGCGGACCTGACGCTCGACCGTGAAGCCATGCTGGTCGCCATGGCCGAGCACCAGCCTGCCGTCATCTATCTGGCGTATCCGAACAACCCGACCGGCAACCTGTTCGACGCAGCCGACATGGACGCGATCATCCGCGCCGCACGCGGCCCGGTCTGCCAGAGCCTGGTGGTGGTCGACGAGGCCTACCAGCCGTTCGCGCAACATAGCTGGATGCCGCGCCTGCGCGATTTCGATCACCTGTTGGTGATGCGCACCGTCTCCAAGCTGGGCTTGGCGGGCATTCGTCTGGGCTATGTAGCCGGGCACCCGAAGTGGATTGCCGAGCTGGACAAGGTGCGCCCGCCGTACAACATCAATGTGCTGACCGAGGCCACCGCCCAATTCATGCTCGAACACGTGGATGTGCTCGATGCCCAAGCAGCGACTTTGCGGGCCGAGCGTACCAAGCTGATCGACGCGCTGGCTGCGCTGCCGGGTGTTGAAGTCTTCCCGAGCGCCGCCAACTTCATCCTGGCGCGCGTACCCGATGCAGCGGGAGTGTTCGATCGCCTCCTAAAACGGCGGGTTCTCATCAAAAACGTCAGTAAAATGCACCCGTTGCTGGCCAACTGTCTGCGCGTGACGGTCAGCAACCCCGAAGAAAACGCGCAATTTATCGATGCCTTTGCCGCATCGATGCAGGAAGCCCCATGAGCCGCCGTGCCGAGGTCACTCGCAACACCTCTGAAACGCAGATCCGCGTCGCCCTTGATTTGGACGGCACGGGCAAGCAGACGCTGAACACCGGCGTCCCGTTCCTCGACCACATGCTCGACCAGATTGCCCGGCATGGCATGGTCGACCTGGACGTCTCGGCCACCGGCGACACCCATATCGACGATCACCACACCGTGGAAGACGTCGGCATCACGCTGGGCCAAGCCGTCGCCAAAGCCATTGGCGACAAGAAAGGCATCGTGCGCTACGGCCACAGCTACGTACCGCTGGACGAAGCGCTGTCGCGCGTGGTCATCGACTTCTCCGGCCGTCCGGGCCTGGAGTTCCACGTACCGTTCACGCGTGCACGCGTGGGCAACTTTGATGTGGACCTGTCCATCGAATTCTTCCGCGGGTTCGTCAACCATGCCGGCGTGACGCTGCATATCGACAACCTGCGCGGCGTCAACGCGCACCACCAGATCGAAACCGTGTTCAAGGCCTTCGGCCGCGCGCTGCGCATGGCGGTTGAAATCGATCCGCGCGCCGCCGGCACGATTCCGTCGACCAAGGGCGCCCTGTAAATCACCGCGTCGGCCTGGCCGCGCCTATCCGACTCCAAACCGGCCGCCGATCCGATGGATCTGACCAAAAGCTTTTTCTCGCTGCTCGCGCTGATCAATCCGATCGGGGCGATCCCGTTCTTCATCAGCCTGACTGAGAGCCAGACGGATGAGGAGAAGCGCCGGACCATCAAGGTCGCGTCGATTTCGGTGGCGATCGTGATTGGCCTGTCCGCATTGCTGGGCGAGCAGATCATCAGCTTTTTCGGGTTTTCGGTGGGTTCGCTGCAGGTCGGTGGCGGGATCATCATGATCATGATCGCGTTGAACATGCTCAATGCGCAGACCAGCCGCACCAAGGCCACGCCGGAAGAAGAAGACGAGGCCGGCGCCAAGGCCAGCATCGCGGTTGTACCGCTGGCGATTCCGCTGCTCACGGGCCCAGGCTCGATCAGCACGGTCATCGTCTATGCCGGCAAGACCAAGCACTGGTGGGACCTGCTTCTCCTTGCGGGTGTCGGTGTGGCGATCGCGGCCGTGGTCTGGATCGTGTTGCGCGCGGCCGAGCCGATTGCCCGTGTGATCGGTCGTACCGGCATCAACGTCGGTACGCGGTTGATGGGCCTGATTCTGGCGGCGCTGGCCGTGGAATTCATCGTTGACGGGCTGAAAACCCTGTTGCCCGTACTGAGGGCCTAAGTAAAGTCATGACTAAGATCGCAATCGTCGATTACGGCATGGGCAATCTGCGCTCCGTGGCGCAAGCCTTGATGGCCGTTGCTCCAGAGGCCGATGTGCGCATCAGTGCGCAAGCGGATGAAATTCGTTCGGCCGACCGCGTGGTGCTACCGGGGCAGGGCGCCATGCCCGATTGCATGGCCGCGTTCGACCAGTCCGGCCTGCGCGACGCTGTGCTCGAGGCATCGCGCAGCAAGCCGATACTCGGCGTATGCGTCGGCGAGCAGATGCTGCTGGAGCGCAGCACCGAGGCGCGCCCCGGGCAGCAATACACCGAAGGGCTGGGCCTCATCAAAGGCGATGTGGTCCGCTTTGATCTGGACGGCAAGTTGCAGCCGGACGGTTCGCGGTACAAAGTGCCCCAGATGGGTTGGAACCGCGTGCACCAGAGTCGTGCCCACGCTCTTTGGGAAGGTGTGCCGGACCAGAGCTACTTCTATTTCGTGCACAGCTACTACGCACGGCCTGCCAATGCGGACGAATCGGTCGGAGAGACCGAATACGGCGTGCGGTTTACCTGCGCCATCGCCCGGGATAATATTTTTGCAACACAGTTTCACCCGGAAAAAAGTGCGCAAGCCGGCCTGCAGATCTACCGGAATTTCGTGCACTGGAACCCGTGAAATCGGCCTCACAGTCGCAACTGAATCCCTTTTGCCCGTTTAACCCCTCCCTTTAAACTTTGTCGTTACGACTATGCTGCTCATCCCGGCCATCGACCTGAAGGACGGTCAGTGTGTGCGCCTCAAGCAAGGCGATATGGATCAAGCTACCGTGTTCTCGGAAGACCCTGCTGCCATGGCGCGGCATTGGGTCGAGCAGGGGGCGCGCCGCTTGCATCTTGTCGATCTGAATGGCGCTTTCGCGGGTAAGCCGCGTAACGAGGCGGCCGTCAAGGCGATCTTGGCCGAGGTGGGCGACGAGATTCCCGTGCAACTCGGCGGCGGCATCCGCGATCTGGGCACCATCGAGCGCTGGCTCGACGATGGCTTGTCGTACGTGATCATCGGCACGGCGGCGGTCAAGGACCCGGGATTTCTGCGGGACGCATGCACGGCGTTCGGCGGCCACATCATCGTCGGGCTCGATGCCAAGGACGGCAAGGTGGCGACCGACGGTTGGAGCAAGCTCTCGGGCCATGAAGTCGTTGACCTCGCCAAGAAGTACGAGGATTACGGCGTCGAAGGCATCATTTACACCGACATCGGCCGCGACGGCATGCTGCAGGGCATCAACATCGATGCCACCGTCAAGCTGGCGCAGTCGGTGAAGATTCCTGTCATTGCCAGCGGCGGCCTGTCGAACCTGAAGGACATCGACCACCTGTGCGCAGTCGAAGAGCATGGCGTGGAAGGCGTGATCTGTGGTCGCGCGATCTACTCCGGCGACCTGAACTTCAAGGAAGCGCAAGCCCTCGCGGACAAACTCGGCGCGGCCTGATCGTTGATCCAGCCGTGCACAACGGGCGCTCCGGCGTCCGACTCATCATGCTAGCCAAACGAATCATCCCCTGCCTGGACGTGACCAACGGCCGGGTGGTCAAGGGCGTCAACTTTGTCGAATTGCGCGACGCCGGCGACCCCGTAGAAATCGCACGCCGCTACGACGAGCAGGGCGCCGACGAAATCACCTTCCTCGACATCACGGCCACCTCCGACGGGCGCGACCTGATGCTGGGCATCATCGAAGCGGTGGCTTCGCAGGTGTTCATTCCGCTGACGGTGGGCGGCGGTGTGCGCGCGCTGGAAGACGTGCGCCGGCTGCTCAATGCCGGTGCGGACAAGATCAGCATGAACTCGTCGGCGGTGGCCAATCCGCAGCTGGTCTCTGACGCCAGCGCCCGCCATGGCGCGCAGTGCATCGTCGTGGCCATCGACGCCAAGAAGGTGTCGGCCGAAGGGGAAGCACCCCGCTGGGAAGTCTTCACGCACGGCGGCCGGAAAGGCACGGGCCTGGATGCCGTGGCATGGGCGCGTGAAATGGCGCAACGCGGCGCGGGCGAAATCCTGCTCACCAGCATGGAT
Source organism: Ralstonia pickettii (assembly GCF_030582395.1). Classification (NCBI taxonomy): domain Bacteria; kingdom Pseudomonadati; phylum Pseudomonadota; class Betaproteobacteria; order Burkholderiales; family Burkholderiaceae; genus Ralstonia; species Ralstonia pickettii. Next base: position 2,890,438 of record NZ_CP104381.1, on the reverse strand, counting down.
CGGGACGGCACCAAGGCCGGCTTCGATCTGGAGCTGACATGTGCGGTGTCGGACGCGGTGCCGGTGCCGGTCATCGCCTCGGGCGGCGTCGGCAACCTGCAGCATCTGGCTGACGGCATCCAGCGAGGTCACGCCGATGCGGTGCTGGCTGCCAGCATCTTCCATTACGGCGAATACACCGTCGGCCAAGCCAAGCAATTCATGGCAGAGCAGGGCATTCCAGTACGGATCGGACTATGAGCAAGAAGTGGCTGAACAAGGTCCACTGGGACGACAATGGCCTGGTGCCGGTGATTGTGCAGGAGCAGGGCAGCAATGACGTCCTGATGTTCGCCTTCATGAACCGCGAGGCGCTTCAGAAAACGGTGGAAACCGGCGAGGCCGTATTCTGGTCGCGCTCGCGCAAGCGTCTGTGGCATAAGGGCGAGGAGTCCGGTCACATCCAGAAAGTGCACGAAATCCGCCTCGACTGCGACGAAGACGTGGTCCTGCTGCGCGTCACCCAGGTCGGCGGCATCGCTTGCCACACGGGCCGCCACGCGTGCTTCTTCCAGAAGTTCGAGGGCAACGTGGAAGACGGCGATTGGCACACCGTCGAGCCCGTCCTCAAGAACCCTGACGACATCTACGCCGGCAAGCCCGGACACCATCATGAGTGACACCCTGCGCCGCCTGGGCGAGGTGCTTGAATCCCGCAAGCTCGCCAATGGCGGCGACCCGGAGAAGAGCTATATCGCGCGCCTCTTCAACAAAGGCGACGATGCGATCCTCAAGAAGATCGGCGAAGAAGCCACCGAGACCGTCATGGCCGCCAAGGACGCCCGCGCAGCAGGCATGACCGACGAGGCGCGCAGCAAGGTCGTCTACGAAGTGGCCGACCTGTGGTTTCACACGATGGTGCTGCTGTCGCATTTCGATCTCACGCCGGATGACGTAGTAAGCGAACTGGCGCGCCGCGAAGGGCTCTCCGGCCTGGAAGAGAAGGCGCTGCGCAAATCGCAGGCGCGCGACGCGGCGGGTGACTGACTACGGTGGCGAATCGTCGCAGGGAGGCAGCGTGGACAAATATGGAGCGGCAGTGGTGGTGACGGACGACGCGGAGCGCTTGGCAGGATTGCGTCGCCTGACGCATATCCTGTATGCCCTCTACGCCATTTTTTGGCTCACCGGCGGTATCACTGCATTGATTGCCATCATTGTCGGGTATGTTAAGCGTGACGATGTGCGCGGCACCCTGTATGAGTCGCACTTCCGCTGGCAGATCCGTTCGTTCTGGTGGTGCGTACTCTGGGGTGTTGTCGGCGTGCTGCTCATTCCCGTCGCCTTCATCGGCTTTGCCGTGCTGTGGGCTCTGGGCATCTGGATGCTGTATCGTATTGTGAAAGGTTGGCTGTATCTGAATGACAGCAAACCGATGTACGCAAATCCGTAAACTCAATCAATGGCGTCGCCACCGTTGCGATGCCACCAGGCGTATTTACGTGGGAGTAGGACATGGGTTCCTTTAGCATTTGGCATTGGCTGATCGTACTGGTCATCATCATGATGGTGTTCGGCACCAAGAAGCTGCGCAACATCGGTTCGGATCTGGGCAGCGCCGTGAAGGGCTTCAAGGACGGTATGCGCGAAGGGCAGGAAGACAAGCCCGCGGGTTCGCAACAACCGCAACAGACCGCCGGCCAGCCGCCGCGCGAGCTGCACGATTCGACGACGATCGACGTCGAAGCGCGCGACAAGTCCAAGCAAGGCTGAATACAGACGCCCGCTGACCGATGATCGATCTCGGCATTTCCAAGCTGGCGCTCATTGGCATGGTGGCGCTCGTCGTCATCGGGCCCGAGCGTCTGCCCAAGGTGGCGCGTACCGCTGGTGCCTTGCTTGGCCGCGCACAGCGCTACATTGCCGATGTGAAGGCCGAGGTCAGCCGCGAAATCGAGCTCGAGGAACTGCGCAAGATGCGCACCGACTTCGAGCAGGCCGCGCGCAATGTCGAGCAGACCATCCACCAGGAGGTCAGCAAACACACGACGGAGATCAACGAGCGCCTGAACGAGGCGCTGGGTGACCCGGCCCAGACGTCGACCTCCGCGCCCGACTGGCGCCCCGCGCCGGGCAAGTCGCGCAACGGCCGTAACAGCTGGCGCAACAAGCAGCTCTCGATGCCCAAGTGGTACCGCCAGAAGCAGGGCGTGCGCATGTGGGCGCAGTCGGGTGCGGCACGCGTCAAGCGCCATCGTCCGCCCATCGTTGCCGCACAGTCGCGTGCGCGCTCCTTCTTCGAATGATCTTCCGGGCGCGAGCCGTGTCTGCGGTGTCGCGTCCTGATTTCCCTTTCTCCCTCCCGACATGAGTGCCGCTCCGCTCGATCCGCAAGAGTCGCCCGAGGATGGCGCGCAGGAAACGTTCATTTCGCACCTGGTCGAATTGCGCGAGCGCATCGTCAAGGCGGGTGCCGGCGTGCTGCTGATCTTTCTGGGCCTGGTCTACTGGGCGCCCGATATATTCAATCTGTTTTCACGGCCGCTGATCCAGGCGTTGCCCAAGAACGGCCACATGATCGTCACCGACGTCACCGGCTCGTTCTTCGTGCCGATGAAGGTAACGCTGCTGGCTGCCTTCCTCATCGCACTGCCTTGGGTGCTATATCAAATCTGGCGTTTTGTAGCGCCGGGGCTGTACACGCACGAAAAGCGGATGATCATGCCGCTGGTGGTGAGCACTTATGTGCTGTTTCTGTGCGGCGTGGCGTTTGCATATTTCCTGGTCTTTCCGACGGTGTTCAAGGTGATGGCGCACTACAACGCGCCGCTGGGTGCAGAGATGTCCACCGACATCGACAAGTACCTGAGCTTCGCCATGACGACGTTCCTTGCCTTCGGCATCACGTTCGAAGTGCCGGTGGTGGTGATGGTGCTGGTGCGCTTTGGCATCGTGAGTCTGGAGAAGCTGCGGCAGGCGCGGCCGTACGTGGTGGTCGGCGCCTTCGTGATCGCCGCTGTTGTGACGCCGCCGGACGTGATGTCGCAGTTGCTGCTGGCGGTGCCGCTGTGGCTGCTGTATGAGCTGGGGCTGATCTTGGCGGCCATCTTCATCCGTAACACCACGGCACCGGAAAACAATCCCGAGCACCTGCCGGTGGTGAAGGACTGACCGACCGGCCCAGTATCAGCCAAAGAAAAAGGCAGCCGAGGCTGCCTTTTTTTGTTGCCGATGAATCGGCGGTTACTGCTGTTGCTTCAAGCGGCGTACAGCCAGAACTGTTCGCGCGGGAAGGTCAGCGCGTACTTGCCGTCGCTCGGCGCGCTGGCGGAGTAGGCGCGCAGGCCTGTGCCCGTTGCGCCGCTGTCGTCGGTGGCGCGGAAGAGGCATTCCCACCGGTCGCCCAAGTACATGCGCGTGGCGAGCGGCAGGTGGATGGTGTTGTCGGCATTGTCGATGCCCACCCGCACCTGTTCGAGCCGGATCACGCCGTGTGCTGAAGCACCCGGCTTCAGATCACCGCGCGCCACGCCCCATAGCGACCAACCTCCGGTTTCGTCCACCAGGCGGGCCATGCCATCACGCACTTCCGCGATCTTGCCGTTGACACGGTTGTTGCTGCCCATGAACTCGGCGGTGAAGAGCGTCTGCGGCGCGCCGTACATTTCTTCGGGCGTGCCTTGCTGTTCGATCACGCCGTTGTTGAGCAGCAGGATGCGATCGGACATGGCCATCGCTTCGCTCTGGTCGTGCGTGACCATCAGGGCCGACAGGCCCAGGCGGACGATCAGCTCGCGCAGGAACGCACGCGCTTCTTCGCGCAGCTTGGCGTCGAGGTTCGAGAGTGGCTCGTCGAGCAGGATCACGGGCGGGTTGTAGACCAGCGCACGGGCAATCGCCACGCGTTGCTGCTGGCCGCCGGAGAGCTGGCTCGGGAAACGCTCGCCCAGATGGCCGAGGCCCAGTTGCTGCAGCACGGCTTGTACGCGTTCCTTGATCTGCGAGGCGGGTGTCTTGCGCAGCTTGAGCGGGTAGGCGACGTTCTCCGCCACGGTCTTGTGCGGCCACAGCGCGTACGACTGGAACACCAGGCCCAGGTTGCGCCCTTCGGCCGGCACGTCGAGCTTCTTGGTGCCGTCGAACATGACCCGATCGCCGATCTGGACGGTCCCTTGACTGGCCTGTTCGAGGCCGGCGACTGCTCGCAGCAGCGTGGTCTTGCCCGAACCGGACGGGCCCAGCAGCGAGACGACCTCGCCCTTGTGCAGCTGCATCGAGACACCCTTGAGAACCGGGTTGTTGCCGTATTGCAGGTGCAGGTCGTTGACAGTGAGTTCAATCATGGAGCTTCACTCCGAAACGCAGTGCGATGCCGAGGCCGACGGCCACCAGCACGATATTGACGAAGGACAGCGCGGCAACGATATCGATGGCGCCGCCCGCCCACAGGGAAACCAGCATCGAGCCGATCGTCTCGGTGCCCGGCGACAGCAGATACACACCGGTCGAGTACTCGCGCTCGAAAATCAGGAAGATCAGCAGCCACGCGCCGAGCAGGCCGTAGCGCGTGAGCGGTACCGTCACGTCGCGCGTGGTGCGGGCGCGGGTGGCGCCGACCGAGCGTGCCGCCTCTTCCAGTTCCGGACCGACTTGCAGCAGCGCAGCCGAGATCAGCCGCAGGCCATATGCCAGCCACACGACCGTGTAGGCGATCCACACGCTGAAGATCGTGCTGCGCAGGTCGCGCAGGCTCGGCACGACGTTCTCGATGATCCAGTTGGCGAACGGCAGGCCGCTGTCGGTCAGGCCGGTCTCGATCCAGTTGGGCACGAACAGGAACACCCACAGGAACGCCAGGCCAGCCAGGAGACCCGGAATGGCACGGGGCACCAGCACGCTGTAATCGAGGAAGCGCGTCAAGCCATCCGGCTTGCGGTGCATGGCCAGGCCGATGCAGGTGTAGCAAGCCACCGCGATGGCGCCACCGATCACGCCGATCAGTACCGTGTTGACCATGGCGCGCAGGAATTGCGGCTGCGCGAAGATCTGCTGGAACGCGGTGGTCGAGAAGGCCTCCACCAGCGACACCCCTTCACCCCAGTTCGATACGAAGGCGCGCAGCGCGATGCCCGACAGCGGCACCACCACCGTCACGAAGAACCACAGCACCACGACAGCCCAGGCCGGCCAGCGCCACGAGCCCAGCGGCAGCGGGCGGCTGCGCGTGACCTTGCCCTTGACGGTGACGAAGCGGTTGGCCGAGCGCAGCATGTAGCGTTGCAGCAGCACCAGCGGGAACGTCACCATCACCAGGCAGACCGCCACCGCGGCCATCAGGTGATAGGCCGGCGTGCCGAGCTTGTTGGTCAGCTTGTACAGGTACGTGGCGAGCACCAGATGGCCTTCCGGATCGCCCAATACGAGCACCAGGCCGAAGACCTCGAAGCCCAGGAAGATCACCAGCACGGCTGCGTACAGCAGGGCCGGGCGCACCATGGGCAGGCTCACGTTGAGCGCCACCGACAGCGGCGATGCCCCCGCGATACGCGCGGCTTCTTCCACATCCGAACCGAGGCTGCGCAGCGCTGAAGAGACATACAGATACACGTGAGGCACGTGCGTCAGGCCCGCAATGATGATGATGCTGGTGAACGAATACACGTTCCACGGCGCACCGCCAAACAGGCTCTTGAACCACACGGTGTAGAAGCCCACCGGGCCGGCGGAAACCACGTAGCCGAACGCCAGCACCATCGGCGAGACGAACACCGGAATCATCAGTAGCGGTTCGAGAATGCGGCGGCCCGGCAGGTCCGAACGCACCATCAGGAACGCCAGGATGCCGCCCAGCGGTACTGAGATCACCGCCAGCCCGAGAGCGAGCGCGGCGGATTTCTCGAAGGCGTGCCAGAAGTCCGAATCCGTGAAGATGAAGCGATACGCATCCAGCCCCGCCAGCGCGTCGGGCATGAAGAACGGCGCAGAAAGAAAGCTCTGGTAGAAGATCAGCGCCAGCGGCGTGAAAATCGCCAGCGCGGTAAGCAGAATGACCACGCCGCGCGGCAAAGCCTGTCCCACACGCGTCCAGGGCGAGCGCTTGAGGGTGGCTTGGCGAGCGGCGGCACGGTCTTGCGCTAGAGAACGCATGGTGCCTCCAGAAGGAACCGGCGCCAGATACGGATGGCGCCGGCAGGTCGGTCAGATGATAGGTGTGCCGGTGAACTGCGGATCAGGTCTCAGATCAACGGCCGGCGGCGGTGCGCCATTGCTTGATGAAGTCCAGGCGCTTCTTGGGTTCCAGGAACGCCAGGATCGATTCGTCGACCGGAATCGGCTTGATGCTGTTGCCGAGAATCTTCTTCAGGCCGGCGGCGGTGGCTTCACCCGTCACGTCGTCCCGCAGCGAGTGCAGATCCGATTTGTTGGCGAGGATTTCCTGGCCGCGCTTGGACAGGATGTAGTCCAGCCAGAGCTTGGCCGCGTTCGGGTTCTTCGCCTTCTTGGCGATCATCGCCACGCGCGACACCACCAGCGTGTAGTCCTTCGGATAGACGATGCCGATCGACGGATCCTTCTTGGCGCGTGCAATCGCGTACGAACCGAGGATGTTGTACGCCACCAGGTTTTCTCCCGAGGCCACGCGCTCCATCATCGTGCCGGTCGAGGACTGCAGCACCAGGTTCGGGCCCACTGCCTTGACGAAGTCGAAGTACTGCGGCGAATCGAGATTGTCCTGCGCAGCCATCATGAAGCCCACGGCCGACTTCTCGATGTCGTACGTCGTGACCTTGTTCTTGAATCGCTCGGATTGGCTGGCGACCAGCTTGGCGAAGTCGGCGTGCGTTTGCGGCACTTCCGAATCCTTGATCAGGCGCTTGTTGTACAGGAACACGGCCGGCTCGTACGTGGTGCCGTAGGCCAGACCCTTGTAGACAGCCCACTTCGGCACGTTCGGCACTTCAGGCGAGTCGTACTTCATCGCGTAGGTCTGCGCCAGCTTGAGCTGCGAGTCCATCGACGAGTTCCACATCATGTCAGCGGAGGCGCCGCCGGCGGCCTGCTCACTGATGAAGCGGTTGTACAACTCGCTGCTGTTCATGTCGTTGTACTCCACCTTCACGCCCGGGTAGAGCGACTCGAAATCCTTGATCAGCGGATCGGCAGCCTTGGTGTCGGTCGTCGCATAGACCACCACCTTGCCTTCCTTCTTGGCGGCGGCGATGGTGTCGGCGTAGCTGGCGGGATAACCAGCCGGTACTTGTGCGAGGGCGGTGGTGCTGAGGGTCAGTGCGGCAGCGGCAATTGAAGCGAGAGCGGCGTGCGCGGGCGTAAAGCGGCCACGAAGCATGGGTTTGTCTCCTGTTTGCTTGTGATGGTGTGGGGCCGGCTACTTATGGCGTGGTGCGTGTAGCTCGGACGGATGGCCCCAGGTGCGGCGGATTATAGAAATCGCGCGCTTTCGTGACGCTTTCATTGCGGCTGCTGCATCGCAGCATGCTCGATGGACGCAGTTGCCCCCGCGAGCGGTACGCGGATGCGCGCCGACAAGCCGACGCCGCCGTGCGCGTTCGGCTCCCCATCGGCCAATTCGATGTGCCCGCCGCTACGCGCTGCATAGGCACGCGCGATGGCCAGTCCTAGGCCGGAGCCCTCGGCGGCATAACGGGCATCTTTGGGCGCGTCCTTGGGTTTACCCTGGCGACTTCCGCCCTCGTGTGCGCGGCGAAAACGCTGGAACGCATGCGCGCGCTCTTCTGCGCTCATGCCAGGCCCGGTGTCGTCCACGCAGACCAGTGCGGTATCGCCGTCAGCCGCTGCGCGCACGGTGATGCGGCCGCCCGCGGGCGTGTAGCGGATGGCGTTGTGCACGAGGTTGGAGAGCGACTCGCGCAGGAACGCCGGATAGCCGATGACGGGCAAGGGCATGAGGAGGCCGCCGTCGTCCCAGCCGAGATCCTGCTGCTTCTCGCGCGCCAGCGGCAGTGCGTCGACCACCACGTCGCGGGCCAATTCACCGAGGTCGAAGGTTTCAGCCGGCGCATCCTGCCCCGCATGCCGGGCGCGGGCGAGGGCGAGCAGCTGTGTGGTCAGCCGGTTCGTCGACTGCAGGCGCGCGATGATGGCAGACAGGCTTTCGCGCACGCGCGCCGGGTCGGTTTCGCGCAGGGCGTATTCGGCCTGCGTGAGCAGCACGGCCAGCGGCGTGCGCAACTGGTGCGACGCATCGGCAAGAAACTGGCTTTGCGCCTCCGCAAGTTCGGCGTAGCGATGAATGTGGTGGTTGATCGCGTCGACCAGCGGGCGGACTTCGGCGGGCACGTCCGTGGCATCGAGCGGGCGGAGGTCGTCCGACGCACGTACGCCGATGCTGCGAGCCAGGCGGCTGAGCGGCCGCAGCGCGACGGTTACGCCGAGCCACAACAGCGCGGCGCTGACCGCCACCAGTGCTGCATCGCGCAGCAGCGTACCGCGCCACACCGCCTGCTGCAGCGCGCGCCGCGTCTCGATGGTTTCCGCAACCTGGATGACGATGCGCGCCGGCAGCCCGGGCTGATACAGCGGCTTTGCCACGGCGGCCACGCGTACGGGCTCGTCGTGGTACGTCGCGTCGTAGAAGAGCGGGGTGTCGTTCTCCAGCCGCGTCACGGGCAGCGGCAGATCGTCGTAGCCGGTCAGCGCCGCTTCGGGCGCCTTGCCCGGCAAGGGCTCGAAAGCGACGCGGTAATAGACATTGCTCTGCGCGGTGGATTCGAACATGGACAACGCCACATACGGCACGTTGACCTGGACCTGCCCGCGCTCGATCGTCACGCCGTTCTCGATGGCGCGCACCGAGCCGAGCAGCGCGCGATCGTAGGCGCGATCGGTCGCGCCGCGCAGCGCCTGGTACGCCGAGACGATGTCGATGGCCAGCACACCCACCAGCCCCGGCAGCAGCAGCCAAAGCAACGTAAGTTTCAGGCTGCGCGGCAGCCGGAGCCGTGCGAGCCGCTGCATCACGCGCCGCTGTCGCCGGCGGCGGGCGCGTCGCCATCGCCGGCTTCAAGCATGTAGCCCAGCCCCCGCACGGTAACGATCTGTACGCCCATGCCCGCCAGCTTCTTGCGCAGGCGGTGCACCACCACCTCCACCGCGTCGGGGCTCGAATCACTGTCCAGGTTGAAGACCTTGTCGAATAGATGCACCTTGCTGATCGGCTGGCCGGTCTTGTGCAGCAGCGCGGACAGCGCGGCGTGCTCACGCGGCGTGAGCGCCAGCGGCTCGCCCGACAGCAGGAATGCCTTGCGTCCGGTGTCGAACTCCAGGGGCCCGCAACGCAGACGCGGAAACGCCCGGCCGCGGCTGCGGCGGATGAGCGCCATCAACCGCGCTTCCAGTTCCGACAGCGCGAACGGTTTGGTGAGGAAGTCATCTGCGCCCGCATTGAGCCCGCGCACACGCTCGTCCAGCGCGCCCTGGGCGGTGAGGATCAACACCGGCGTGCGGTCGTCGCGCGCGCGCATGTCGGCCAGCACGGCAAAGCCATCCTTGCGCGGCAGGCGCAGGTCGAGCACCACCGCATCAAATTCTCCTGAGCCGAGAAAGGCTTCGGCGATAACGCCATCGGCAGCACGCTCGATCACGAAGCCGCTTTGTGCCAGCGCGCGCGCCAGCCATGCGGCCAATTCGTCCTCATCCTCCACCAGCAAAATCCGCATCGGGTGTCTCTCAATATCGTTCTGGCTACTTTTTCATGATAATGCGTGGCGCCCGTATCTCGATTTCCCTGTCCACGTGATGCGGCTCCAGTTGCGCTTCAACCGGCATGTCGTCCATTCCAAATCCCCGTCGCCGCTGGCTCCGTCAGACCGCCGCATTGCTGGCTGCCAGCGGCGTGGCCGCGCCAGGGGCGCATGGCCAGTGGCTGACCCGATCGACGCCAGAGTTGCCGGCGTACTATCCGCGCGACTACGGCGCGATGATCGACGCCGCGCGCCGCGAAGGCCGTGTGACGGTGTATTCGACGACGGATTTCTCCGCCGCGTACCCGGTCATTCGCGCCTTCGAAACGCGCTACCCCGGGATCACCGTCGACTACCGTGAGCAGAACAGCGACGACATCTACCGGCGCTTCCTCGCTGAATTCGCCGCCAAGTCGCCGGGCGCCGACGTTGTCTGGAGTTCGGCCATGCCCGAACAGTTCAAGCTCGTGAACGACGGCCACGCACTTCCTTACGCATCGCCCGAGCGGCCTTACCTGCCATCGTGGGCGATCTGGAAGAACGAGGCGTACGGCACGAGCTACGAGCCGGTCGTCTTTGTCTACAACACGCGGCAGCTACCGCCGGAGTTGATCCCATCGACCCATGCCGACTTCGCTCGCATTCTGAACAGCCATCGTGACTTGCTGCGTGGTCGGGTCGCCTCCTACGACATCGAGCACTCCGGTTCCGCCTTCCTGTTCGCCGCCGAAGATGCGCGCACAACGCCGGTGTTCTGGGATGTTGCCAAGGCATTGGGTGGGGTCAACGTCAACCTGTACATCACCACGGCCGCGATGCTGGAGCGCGTCGCCTCCGGCGAAAGCCTGCTCGCGTACGACGTGATCGGCTCTTACGCCGCGCGTTACGCCGATCGCAATCCGGCGCTCGCCATCAAGATGCCGACCGACTACACGCTGGTCGCGACGCGGGTCGCCTTTATCGCGCGGCGCGCCGCCCGCCCGAATGCCGCGCGCCTCTGGCTCGACTTCATGCTCTCGCGCGACGGCCAGAGCGTGATGGCGGATCGCGCGTTCTTGTTTTCGCTGCGCCAGGACGTTGAGACGGGGCTCACTGCGAAGCGCCTGCTCGCCGAGCTTGGCAACACGCATCGGCCGATTCCGGTCGGTCCGGGTTTACTCGCCCATCAAGATCAGCTTCGCCGTGCCGATTTCCTCAAACGATGGCGTCTCGCACTCGGCCGATAAAAGATAATTAAAAAGCACTTTCCGCTTTAACGTGGCGCGAAGGCGACAAATCAAAGCTGCCGGCGACTGCCAAATTTGGTGCTCGGGAAGAGGGGCGCAATCGCCCGCCAGCCCCTGTGCCACCGCGCAAAACGCGGGTTGCGCCCCCCTCCCAGAGGGGCTCGGCGCGTGTTGCCCATGAGCAACAACTTGGCCGCAAATCGTGGCCCAGAGCCAGAAAGGGTTTCCGGAATCCGTCAACGCTGGCACATAATGCGGTCAGACGTGAGGTATCTGCGTCGTCCATAAGGACAGTCAAGATTTCCCAATCAGTTGACAAGGAAAGTGTCGATATGAAGATGAAACTGTTTGCAGCTGCTGTGGCAGCTCTGGCCGCCGGTGGCGCCTATGCACAATCCTCCGTGACCCTGTACGGCGTGGTCGACGCTGGTCTGACGTACGCAAACAAGGTGCCGAACGGCAACGGCGGCGGTAGCTCGCGCGTTGGCCTGGATTCGGGCGGTCTGTCGGGCTCGCGTTGGGGCCTGCGTGGTGTTGAAGACCTGGGCGGTGGTCTGAAGGGTATCTTCAACCTGGAAAGTGGCTTCAGCATCGACGACGGCAAGTCGGCCCAAGGTGGCCGCCTGTTCGGTCGTAACGCTTACGTTGGTTTGCAAGGCCAGTGGGGTCAACTGACCCTGGGTCGTCAGCAGAACCTGCTGTATGACTTCTCGCTGATCTATGACCCGATGGCAATCGCCACGCGCTACTCGCTGGCTTCGCAAGACGCTTATTTCTCGGCCCGTTCGGACAATTCGGTCAAGTACATCGGTACGTTTGGTGGCCTCAGCGTCTCCGCTCTGTACGCGTTTAACCGCGACGGCAACGAGCAAGCTGGCCTGAGCAAGCTCGGCCGCGAGTGGAGCCTGGGTGCGAACTATGCTGGTGGCCCGTTTGGCCTGGGCGTAGTGTATGACCAGTCGAACGGCACGGCTGCCCCGACCGCTACGTCGGCAGGTACGGCTGACCAGAAGGAACAACGCGCTACGATCGCTGGTACGTATGCTTTCGGCCCCGCCAAGCTGTACGCTGGCTATCGTTGGTACAAGGCTAACTTCGCAACTGTTGCTGGCAACGGCGAACTGCGTTCGAACCTGTACTGGGCTGGCCTGGGTTACCAAGCTACGCCGGCGCTGTCGCTGACCGGTACGGCTTACTACCAACAGTTCAAGAACGCTACCGGCGGCAACCCGTGGCTGTTCGTGGTCGGCACCGACTACGCTCTGTCGAAGCGCACCGACGCATACTTCAACGTGGCCTATGCCAAGAACAGCAGCGGCTCGGGTCTGGGTGTGCTGGGTCTGAACAACAGCGCGTATCCGCAGAGCCTGACCGGCGCTTCTTCGGCAACGACGGCTGACCAAGTGTTCTCGAACACGGGTAACAGCAACAACCAATTCGGCGCTACCGTTGGTATCCGCCACAAGTTCTAATTTGACGCGCTCGTAAGAGCGCATCGAATTAAACGGCTAAACGCCGATCCCGAAAGGGGTCGGCGTTTTTCTTTGTGTGAATGATTTGCAGTGCGCATGCACCCCTGAAGCGCTGCCTCTGCTGGGCTTGCTTCGCGTGCAAGCTTTGACCGGCGGTTGGAGTGTAGGCGAGACAATGGCGGGGGCGTCGCACTTACTGCTTGCTCTGCGCCGGCATAGGTTCAGGGGGCATCCAGCAGGTCGAGACGAAAGTAACTGGACGCAGCGCTGCTGTTGGTACGTCGGATCGCTTGGTAAGTGTAGAGCTGCAGATTGCCAGCGCTCCCCAGCGTACCGGCTTGCCGCTCAAGCGTGCAGGCAAAAAAAACGGCGGCACATTGGCCGCCGTTTGCGTATTCCGAAACCTGCAGCTTACTACTGTGGTTCTTCGTCGTCCTGCGAGGGCATCGGCACGTTGCGACGCGTAGGCGCGGGCCGTTTGCCGACAACAATGGTCAGTTCCACTGCCTTGCCCTTGCGCGACACGGTCACCTTGGCTTCTGCGCCGGGTTTCAGCTGCGCGATGCTGTTGAGCAGCGCCGTCGTATCCAGGATCGGCTCACCGTTCACGCTGGTGAGAATGTCCCCCGGGCGCAGGCCCGCCTTGTCTGCGGGGCCGCCTTGGACCACGGCGGCAATCAGCGCGCCATCCTTGCGTGACAAGCCAAACGATTCGGCAATTTCTGGCGTTACATCCTGCGGCTCCACACCAATCCAACCGCGGACCACGCTTCCGGTCGAGATGATCGACTCCATCACCTGTTTGGCCAGCGATACCGGAATCGCGAAGCCGATGCCGAGCGAGCCGCCCGAGCGCGAGTAGATCGCTGTGTTGATCCCGAGGAGGTTGCCGTCAGCGTCGACGAGCGCACCCCCCGAGTTGCCGGGGTTGATCGCGGCGTCGGTCTGGATGAAGTTCTCGAAGGTGTTGATGCCCAAATGGCTGCGGCCCAGCGCGGAGACAATACCCATCGTCACCGTCTGGCCCACGCCGAACGGGTTGCCAATCGCCAGCACCACGTCGCCCACGCGCACGTTCTCCAGCCGGCCCAGCGTAATGGCGGGCAGATTCGGCAGATTGATCTTGAGAACGGCCAGGTCGGTCTCGGGATCGGAGCCGACCACCTTTGCGTTGGCCTTCCGGCCGTCGGTCAGGGCGACCTCGATTTCGTCAGCGCCGTCCACCACGTGGTGGTTCGTTAGAATGTAGCCTTCTGAACTGACGATCACGCCTGAGCCGAGGCTGGCCGTGGGTTCCTGGCGCTGCTCGGGGGCGCGGTCGCCGAAGAAGAAGCGAAACCACGGATCGGCGCTGGCTTGAGGGTTGGTGCCACGCTTCGGCGCGTTTTTGCTGCTGAAGATGTTAACCACCGCCGGCATCGCGACCTTGGCCGCTTCTGCGTAGGAGTTGCTGGAGGTGCCGCCGTGGCCGACCGGCGCGACTTCCTTCAGCGCGACGATGGGCGAGCCGGATTGCACTGCGACCTTGCCGCGCTGCAGCCAGTCAGGCTTGAGCGTGGCGATCACAAACCATACGGCCAGAACGACCGTGACGGCTTGCGCAAAAAACAGCCAAAAGCGGCGCAACATAGGGCGAAATTGAGTCCAAATGGATCGAAAAGAACTTGAATTGTACTTGAACGACCTGTTGCAGGCGGCCCGTTTTCGGGACTATTGCCCCAATGGTCTGCAGGTGCAAGGGCGCGAAAGCGTTACCCATATCGTGACGGGCGTGACGGCCAGCCTGGCCTTGATCGAGGCTGCCGTCGCAGCCCGTGCGGACGCCATCCTCGTGCATCATGGTTACTTCTGGAAGGGCGAGGATGGTCGTGTCGTCGGGCAGAAGCATGCGCGCTTGAAGCAACTTCTCACGCACGATCTCAACCTGTTCGCATATCACTTGCCGCTCGATGCGCACCCTGAGCTTGGCAACAACGCGCAGCTAGCGGCCTTGCTGGGCATCGCGCCCCAAGGCCGGTTCGGCGACGATGAACTGGGTTGGATTGGCGCGCTCGCCGCACCGACCACGCTGCGTGCCTTTGCGCAGACGGTGTCGGCAAGGCTCAACCGGGTGCCGCTCGTGATCGGTGAGGAGGATCGTCCGGTGCGTACAGTCGGCTGGTGCACTGGCGGGGCGCAAGGCTGGTTTGATGCTGCGGTGGCTGCTGGTGTAGACGTGTATTTGAGCGGTGAGGCTTCGGAGCAGACCACGCATCTCGCGCGTGAATCGGGTGTTGCATATATCGGCGCTGGCCACCACGCCACTGAACGCGGCGGCGTCCAGGCGCTCGGCAACCACCTCGCCGAGCGCTTTGGCATACGCCACACCTTCATCGATATCCCGAATCCGGTGTGATCGGACGTGTGATTACGGTTTGTTCTTCAGGCTGTCGCGAATCTCGCGCAGCAGTTGAATGTCTTCGGGGGTCTCGGCGGGCGCTGCCGGCGGGTTGGCGTCGATCAGTCGGGTGATGGCGCGCACCATCAAAAATACGATAAACGCGAGAATCAGAAAATTGACCGCCACGGTGATGAAGTTGCCGTAGGCGAAGACCGGCACGCCTGCCTTCTTCAGATCCGCCAGGGTATGCGGCACACCAGCGGGCGCCTCTGCGAGTTGGATGAACAGGCTCGAGAAATCCAGCTTGCCGACGATGCGGCTGATCAGCGGCATGATCAGATCATTGACGAGCGAATCCACGATTTTGCTGAACGCCGCACCGATGATCACACCCACTGCCAGGTCGATCACGTTGCCGCGCATCGCGAATTTCTTGAAGTCTTGCATCAGTGCCATCGGTTTTCTCCGGATTGTTTGATTCGAGACAAACGGTCAAGCTGGCGAACGGTTGACCTGAATTGTAGAAAGCGAGGTTGCAAGAGACATGCCGAAGCCTTGCCTGGATTGGGCTGGCGGGCAATCGGTGCGTCCACTATATCCGCAACGGCCGCCCCCCGCGACCGCTACCGTTGGCTAGGTACGCTCGGGTATAATTTTTGGTTGACGCGAATCTATCTTGATTTCTCACCCTGGGGTCTTGAATGAGTGACCAGCAAAACGTGGACAAGGGTCGCCGCAATCTGTTGATTGCGACGTCCGTGGCTGGTGGTGTGGGAGGGGTTGCAGTTGCGGCCCCTTTCGTTTGCACATTCGCACCATCTGAAAAAGCCCGTGCAGCGGGCGCGCCCGTAGAGGCGGACGTGAGCGACCTGGCCCCGGGCCAGATGAAGGTGGTGGAATGGCGCGGCAAGCCCGTCTGGCTGCTCAAACGCACGCCCGACATGCTGGAGTCGCTCAAGAAGACCGATAACGAAGTCGCCGACCCCAAGTCCGACGTGCCCTTCACCATGAAGACGCCGGACTATTGCAAGAACGAAACCCGCTCCCGTGCCGAGCACAAGGACCTGCTGGTCGTGGTCGGCATCTGTTCCCATCTCGGCTGTTCCCCATCTGGTCCGTTTCCCGCAGGTGCCAACGTGCAGCTCGCGGGAGACCCCGGCTTCGTCTGCCCGTGCCACGGCTCCACGTTCGACCTGGCTGGCCGCGTGTTCAAGAACAAGCCGGCACCCCAGAACCTCGACGTTCCGCCGTACATGTTCCTGTCCGACACGAAGCTCGTGATCGGTAAAGACGAGAAAGGAGAGGCTTGATCATGGCCGAGAAGAAGGTGGAGACAACCGGGCTGCTGGGCTGGATCGATGCACGCTTCCCGGCATCGGACCTGTGGAAGGCGCATCTGTCGGAGTATTACGCGCCGAAGAATTTTAACTTCTGGTATTTCTTCGGATCGCTGGCGCTGCTGGTGCTGGTGATCCAGATCGCCACGGGCATTTTCCTGGTGATGAACTACAAGCCGGACGGCACGCTCAACGCGGCCGGTATCCCCGTCGCCTATGCGAGCGTGGAGTTCATCATGCGCGAGGTGCCGTGGGGCTGGCTGGTGCGCTACATGCACTCGACCGGCGCTTCGGCGTTCTTCATCGTCGTGTATCTGCACATGTTCCGCGGCATGCTGTACGGCTCGTACCGAAAGCCGCGCGAGCTGGTCTGGATCTTCGGCTGCCTGATCTTCCTGTGCCTGATGGCCGAGGCGTTCATGGGCTATCTGCTGCCGTGGGGCCAGATGTCGTACTGGGGCGCGCAGGTGATCGTCAACCTGTTCTCGGCCATTCCGCTGATCGGCCCGGACCTGTCGCTGTGGATTCGCGGCGACTACGTGGTGTCGGACGCGACGCTGAATCGCTTCTTCTCGTTCCACGTTATTGCGGTGCCGCTAGTGCTGCTGGGCCTGGTGGTGGCGCACATCATCGCTCTCCACGAAGTGGGTTCGAACAACCCGGACGGCGTCGAGATCAAGGCCAAGAAGGACGAACGCGGTATCCCGCTGGACGGCATTCCGTTCCACCCGTATTACTCGGTGCACGACATCGTGGGCGTGGCGGTGTTCCTGTTCATCTTCAGCGCGATCGTGTTCTTCGCGCCCGAAATGGGCGGCTACTTCCTCGAAGCCAACAACTTTATCCCGGCAGACTCGCTGAAGACGCCGCCGCACATTGCGCCGGTCTGGTACTTCACGCCGTTCTACTCGATGCTGCGCGCGACCACGTCGGACTTCCTGCCGTGGCTGTGGGGCTTCATCGCAATCATGCTGGGTCTGCTGTTCGTGCGTTCCAAGAGCATGAAGGTCAAGGGCGTGGCGGTGGCTGTTGCCGTGATTCTGGCGCTGGGCTTTGCCTTCATTGACGCGAAGTTCTGGGGCGTGGTCGTGATGGGCGGCTCGGTGGTGATCTTCTTCTTCCTGCCGTGGCTGGACCAGTCGCCGGTCAAGTCGATCCGCTATCGCCCGGGCTTCCACAAGACGCTGCTGATCGTCTTCGTGATCGCCTTCGCGGTGCTGGGTTACCTGGGTATCCAGCCGCCGAGCCCGGTTGGTTCGATCATCTCGCAGATCGGCACCATTCTGTACTTCGCGTTCTTCCTCGCGATGCCGATCTGGAGCCAGATCGGGACGTTCAAGCCAGTGCCTGAGCGCGTCACGTTCACGCCGCACTGATAGAGCCCGCGCACAAGGACCCATGAAGGACACAAGAATGAAAAAGCTGCTTGCGATTTTCGCCTTGGCCGGTCTCGTGTTTGCCGCGCCCGTGATGGCCAATGAGGGCGGCGTCCCGCTCGATCCGGCGCCCAACCAGTCCAGCGACACGTCTGCGCTGCAGCGCGGCGCCAAGCTGTTCGTCAACTATTGCCTCAACTGCCACGGCGCCAGCGCCATGCGCTACAACCGTCTGCGCGACATCGGTTTGACCGAGGAGCAGATCAAGCAGAACCTGCTGTTCTCGTCGGACAAGGTCGGCGACACGATGCACATCGCCATGGACCGCGAGGACGCCAAGAAGTGGTTTGGCGCCGTGCCGCCGGACCTGTCGGTGATTGCCCGGGCACGTGGCAGCGACTGGCTCTACACCTACCTGCGCACGTTCTACCGTGACGACACGCGTCCGACCGGCTGGAACAACCTTGTCTTCGACAAGGTCGGCATGCCGCATGTGCTGTGGGAGCTGCAGGGTCAGCAAGTGCCCAAATACGCCGAAGTGAAGTCCGAGCACGGCGAGGCCGAGAAGAAGCTGGTCGGCTTCGAGGTGTCGGTGCCGGGCAAGATGAACAAGGTCGAATATGACCAGGCAGTCGCTGATCTGGTCAGTTATCTGGACTGGATGGCTGAGCCCGCCGGCAACCTGCGCAAGCGTCTCGGCGTCTGGGTATTGTTGTTCATTGGCGTGTTCTTCGTGCTGGCCTGGCGCCTGAATGCGGCCTATTGGAAGGACATCAAGTAAAATCCGTGTTTTCCGGGCAAGGGCTAGGCCGGTGGGGAACTGGTCCTAGCCCTTTGCCTTTTCGCAGTTTGTGCCGCGGAGACGCCGTTTGTCGCCGCGGTTGTACCGTCATCGGGCCGCCCCCGGCCCATGCGCCAAGGAACTACAACCATGATGGTCTTGTACTCGGGCACCACTTGCCCGTTCTCGCAGCGTTGCCGCCTCGTCCTGTTCGAAAAGGGCATGGATTTCGAGATTCGCGACGTCGATCTCTTCAACAAGCCGGAAGATATCGCGGTGATGAACCCGTACGGCCAGGTGCCCATCCTGGTTGAACGCGATCTGATTCTGTACGAGTCGAACATCATCAACGAATACATCGACGAGCGCTTCCCGCACCCGCAGCTGATGCCAGCTGATCCGGTGCAGCGCGCCCGCGCCCGCCTCTTCCTGTTCAACTTCGAAAAGGAACTGTTCACGCACGTTTCCGTGCTTGAGAACGAGAAGGGCAAGGCTGCCGAAAAGAATCACGAGAAGGCCCGTGCGGCCATCCGTGACCGCCTCACGCAGCTCGCTCCGATCTTCCTCAAGAACAAGTACATGCTGGGCGAAGAGTTCTCGATGCTCGACGTGGCGATCGCGCCGCTGCTGTGGCGTCTGGACCACTACGGTATTGAGGTCTCGAAGAATGCCGCCCCGCTGATGAAGTACGCCGAGCGTATTTTCAGCCGTCCGGCGTATATTGAAGCGCTGACGCCGTCGGAAAAGGTCATGCGCCGCTGATCGCCGCCGGGTCGCTCCTTGTGCCAGGGCTCGGCCCGCGCACGGCCGCGCCCCACGGTCACTGATTTCATCATGTCGGAAACCTCCACCAAGCCCTATCTGATCCGTGCCATCTACGAATGGTGCACGGACAACGGATTCACGCCGTACATCGCTGTCTTCGTCGACAACAGCACCAACGTGCCGCGCGAATTCGTCAAGAACGACGAGATCGTGCTGAACGTGAGCTTTGACGCGACCAGCCAGCTCGACATGGGCAACGAGTGGATCACGTTCCACGCGCGGTTCTCGGGCGTGTCGCGCAAGATCGAGGTGCCAATCGAAAACGTGCTCGCCGTGTACGCGCGCGAGAACGGTCAAGGTATGGCATTCCCGGTGGAGCGCAGCAACCCGACGACACAGGCGGCGACCGAACGCGAGAACAACCCGCCGCCCAAGCTGGCTGCGGTGGATTCGGAATCGGCATCTGCATCCGTCCCTGCCGAAGCGGAAACGGGCCCGGAGGACGAGCCCACCCCGCCAAACGTGCCACGCATCGGTGGAAAGCCTGCGCTAAAGGTCGTCAAGTAACGCGTGTTAGGTTAGAATCGCGATTCTTTGCCGGCTTAGCTCATCTGGTAGAGCAGTTGATTTGTAATCATCAGGTGGCGGGTTCGAGTCCTGCAGCCGGCACCAAATACAGAAGCGGCTTCCGAAAGGAAGCCGCTTTTTCTTTGTCCGTTCACAATGCCTCGCGGCGGGGGGGGAAACCTCAACCCCGCCGCACCCAAATCACCTTGCCGTTCTGGATACCCAGATTCCGGCGTTCTTCCCGATAGTCCATCGTGCCCGGCAACGCGTTGCCGTCCCGTTCGCTGACGCGCCACAGGCAGCCGTTCAGCAGCGTCGATGCGTCCTGCTCGGATTTGCCGATGAGTGTGTCGTCTGGAACCGAGGCGGTCCGGCATGTGCCTGCCGGTGGGGTGTATTGAGCCATGGATGCCTCGCCTCCGTTCTCGATTTGTTCTCTGCCGGTCGACGAGCATCCGGCCAGGTTTGCAAGGGCGACAACCGCCATGAGCATCGATGCAATGCGCGTCATACAACCTCTCTTTCGATGTTTGAAGTGGTGTGCAGCCGAGTGTGATGCGTGAGCAGCGCGGTGCGCTCGGTTTGTCGCGGAAGCCGGTCTACAGGGTTAGTTAAGCAGGCGCGGCAGCCGGGTGCGAATGCCCACGACATTTGTTCAGTACATCCCAAAAAGGCACGTGCATTGTGTGGTTACGATCGTACTAGGGGGGAGTATTTTCTGATGTGACCAAGATGCTTGCAAATGGCGCGGGCAAGCCAATTCCGCGCCAGTCGTGGGTTTGCGGGGTATGCGCGTGTTGCCGGCGCGCAAAGCGCCTTTCACCCCCTCCAAAAAACGCTTGCCGAGTCCGAGAACACTTTGTTACTCTGCGCCCCGTCATCACTACGGAGATGTTCTCCATGGACAGTTGTTCTAGTCGATCTTCGATCGCACTCTGAACGGCTAGACAGTCTCGGCGCATGGTTTTCGCTTTGCGCCATCCACTGCCTAGCCGCATTGCACGGCGGGTAGTGGCACTTGTGCGGGTTCTCCGTATAAGCCCATTCCCACAATTCGATTGTTTTACCGACACGGCCATGTGGCTGCGTGCGCGTTCGCGTTCGTGGTCTCCTGGGAGGATCGTGGTCGGCTCATGCCTACGTTCGTCATAGAAACGAACGGGGGAGGTCTCATGCTGTTTCTCTCGATGCTGCAATACGTTTGGGTCGCAGTGCGTCCGCTCGTTCTGGTGCGTGCCGCAGCACTGCGTCCGTTCCGTCGTCCGGCCCTGCTGGCCGCGATGACCTCGTTCTCTGTTTTCACCCATGCAGCGCAAGCGCAAGAAGCCCCGGCTTCCGCGCCGGCTGCAGATGCACTGCCGATTGCTGGCGGTGAACTGGATGACCGCTTCGGTTTCCACGGTCAATCGACCTGGGTTTGGCAAGCCAAGCCCGCGTTCAAGTCTCCGTACAGTGGCGACAACAGCCTGACCGGCGACCGCGCGATCAGCTACTCGTTCAGCACCACGCTCGATCTGGGCATGCGGTTGTGGAAGGGCGCCGAGGTCCACTTCAATCCAGAAGTCGTGATGGGCAAGGCTTTCTCCGAACTGCACGGGCTTGGCGGCCCAACCAACGGGGAACTTGCCAAGGTCACCGGCACCGACCCGACGCTCTACCGCGCCCGCGTGTTCCTGCGCCAGACCTGGGGTCTGGGTGGCGACACCGAAAAGGTCGACGCCGATTTCAACCAGTTCGCCGACGTGGTGGACAAGCGTCGCGTGGTACTGACCGTGGGCAATTTGCCCGTGCTCGACGTGTTCGATGCGGTGGAGTACGCCCACGATCCGCGCACGCAGTTCCTGAACTGGTCGTTCATGACGCATCCGTCGTTCGACTATGCAGCGGATGCTCGCGGCTACAGCTGGGGGCTTGCACTCGAGTACATCGATAGCGAGCTTGGCTGGGCCGTGCGCGCGGGCCGCTTCCTCCAGCCGGTGGAGTCCAACGGCTTGCCGCTCGACACGCGTCTTCTGAAGCATTACGGCGACATGCTCGAACTGGAGAAGAGCTACACGCTGCTCGGCCAGGAGGGCAAAGTCCGCCTGCTCGGATGGCGAAACTTCGCCCGTATGGGCCGCTTTGACGATGCTCTTGCGCTCGGTCAAGCCACTGCGGGCCAGCCCGATTTGAGCCTGGTGCGGCGTGAGCACGCCAAGGTGGGCGTGGGTTTGTCCTTCGAGCAAAAGGTGGGTGAAAACTTGGGCCTCTTCACCCGATTGAACTGGTCGGACGATAAGACGGAGACCTATGCTTTTACCGAGGCGGGGCGCAACGTGTCGTTCGGCGGTCTGCTCAAGGGCACGGCCTGGGGTCGCCCCAATGATGTGGTGGGTGCGGCATTTTCGCTGAATATGCTAGGCCCGGATCACCGCGCCTACCTGGCGGCGGGCGGCAGTGGCGCGTTCCTGGGAGATGGCGCGTTGAACTACGGCCACGAGCGCGTACTCGAATTGTTTTACAGCTTTCAACCGGTCAAGGGCCTTATGCTCAGCCCCGATTTTCAATTGATCCAGAACCCTGGCTACAACCGGGACCGCGGCCCTGCCAAATTTTACGGCATGCGCGTCCACGCCGAGTTCTAAGACTTACGGAGGACCCATATGGACAGTCCGAGTCGACCTTATCCGACATTTCTTTCCTACTAGGCGAGTCCGCCGCACGGTTGTTCCCTGCTGCTGACTTGCCGCCCCGGCAAGGCAGCGGTGTCTGCATCGCTCCTTGATTGTCTGAATCTGCCGCCTTGGGTACGAAGCCCATGCGCGGCGATTGCCGCATGCCGCGCACGCGTCGCGCCCATGCGGTCAGGAGTTGTTATGCGCAAATTCACCATTCCCGCCCGTCGTTTCTCGGCCATTGCGCTGCCGTTCAGCTCGCCGTTCGTGCAGGTCCGCGCTGGTGCGCCGGAGCGTGCCAACACTGCGCCGGCCACGTCGGACCGCCGTGCTGATGACGGCGGCCAATCGCTCTCCAACCACGGCTACGCAGCAGCTGCCATCCGGCTGTCGCGCACCTACTGGTAATCCAACGACAGGTAATCCCTTACCCAATAACAAAGCGGAGGTCGATATGACCCAAATTGCTACTGGCATCGACGCACCACCACGTCATGCCGCGCTTGATGAGGCACATGTGGGCGACATTCGTGGCGCGCTCGGCACCATTGCGCACCACGATACCGGCGCGCGTGACGGCTGGCGGGCACGCTTGCGCACGTTGCTGGCCATCCTCGGCCCTGGCCTGATCGTGATGGTCGGCGACAACGACGCCGGCGCCTTCGGAACGTACACGCAAGCCGGGCAGAACTACGGCACCACGCTGTTGTGGACGCTCATGTTGCTCATCCCCGTGCTGTACGTGAACCAGGAGATGGTGCTGCGTCTGGGCGCCGTCACACGCGTCGGGCACGCGCGGCTGATCTTTGCGCGCTTCGGCAAGTTCTGGGGCAGCTTTTCCGTCATCGATCTGTTTCTGGTGAATGCGCTGACGCTCGTGACCGAGTTCATCGGCATCAGCCTGGCGCTGGAGTACCTCGGCATCCCACGACATTGGGGCGTTTGCGCAGCGGCGGCGCTGGTGATGTTGGCCGCGTCCACGGGTGACTTCCGACGGTTCGAGCGCTTTGCACTTGCGCTGGTGGCGGGCAGTCTCACGCTCATTCCGATCTTTCTGATGGTGCATCCGCCGATGGGGCAGGTGGCGCGCGATTTCTTCGTGCCTGCTCTACCGGCCGGTGCACCGCTGGCGGAAGTGATGCTGCTGATCATCGCCATCGTCGGGACGACCGTGGCGCCGTGGCAATTGTTCTTCCAGCAGAGCTACGTGATCGACAAGCGCATCACCGCGCGTTTCATCCGCTATGAACGCGCGGATCTGTGGCTGGGCATCGTCCTCGTGATTGCCGGCGCGGTGGCGATGATCGCCTTCAGCGCGCAGGCCTTTCACGGCACGCCGGAGTTCGGCAACTACACCGATGCGCTTGGCACGGCGCATGGCCTGGAGCGCCACTCGGGCCGCTGGGCCGGTGTCCTGTTTGCGATTGCGCTGCTGGACGCCAGCATCATCGGCGCCTGCGCGGTGTCGTTGTCGACCGCGTATGCGATTGGCGATGTGTTTGCCGTACGGCATTCGCTGCATCGCAAGCCGACGGAAGCGAAAGGCTTCTATGCCGTGTACTTCGGGCTGACGTTGCTGGCCGCGGGGCTCGTTCTGACGCCCGGCGTGCCGCTAGGTCTGTTGACCAATGCGGTGCAATCGCTGGCAGGTGTGCTGCTGCCGAGCGCCACAGTGTTCCTTCTGCTGTTGTGCAACGACAAGGCGGTGCTCGGCCCATGGACGAACGGCCGCGCAATGAACATCTTCACCGGTGGGGTGGTGGCTGTGTTGGTCATGCTCTCGGTCATCCTTACAGCCGCTGTGCTGTTTCCGGGCATCGGCGAGTTCGAGATCGGCGCGATCCTTATCGGTGGTTCGCTCGTCGCCATCGTGATGTCGCTGGTGCTATGGCGCATCGAGCGACGCAGTCATCGCCCCCAGCATCCGCTGCGCGTGAGCGTGCTGGATCGCAATCACTGGACGATGCCGCCGCTTGAGCAACTCACTCCTGCACGCTGGACGCCGCTCAAGCGCACCTGGATGTTCGTGCTGCGCGGCTACCTCGTGGTGGCCGCCGGGCTGGTGCTGGTGCGGATTGCCGGGCTGGTGACCCAATGACCGCATGAAGAGCCCTTCGACCGGGTCACCTCGTTGGCCCGGTCAACATAAGAATGGCGCTCATTGCCGATTGCATTAGCGCGCACATTCCGACGCAACCTCGGCTGCGCGCCACTGTGGCTGATTGTCGCAGTGCAACAACAGGCACTTTCGATTTGCTTACCCGCAAAGCCACGTAAACCCTAGGCGTACGGCCAGGGCATCATTTGTCAATCGACGTCGCTTTCTACCTGCCTGAGCAGATAGCGCGATCTGAAGCGCCGTCTGGCAGTAAGATCGCGCCCGCATTCCACTTCCAACCGCGCTCCCCAACGGGCGCATGACGTAGTGCCTGCTCCGACCTTTTACGCCCCCGATCTGTCGTCCGCCGCTTTGTGCGACGCGGCGGAGTTCGACTTCGCCCATGCCCGGCATGAGCGAAGTCCGCCTCGCGAACTGAGGGCGTTGGGTTCAGCTTCTCCCTGACCGGCGCCTGATGTGATCGAAGATCCGCTGCCGCACCCCCAGCCGTATTCGGGGCGCCGGTGGTTTGGTCTTCTCTCATTTCCCGCGTTTTTCCGCCTGTGGCTGCTGTTGGGCTGCTTGGCTCCCGTGATGTCCGGAAGCATCGCCGGCGCAATTGTGCAAGACATGAAGAACACACTCGTTCCACATATGAAGCGGCTCCTCGCCGCAAGCCTCCCGCTCATGCTGGCGGGCTGCAACCTGACGGTCCTGGACCCGAAGGGGATGATTGCGGCTGAAGAAAAGACGCTGATCCTGGTGGCGACCGGCCTGATGCTGCTGGTGGTCATCCCCGTGATCGTGTTGACGCTGGTGTTTGCGTGGAAGTACCGCGCGTCCAACACCAAGGCCCGCTACGAGCCGGACTGGTCGCACTCCAACGCCATCGAAGCCGTGGTGTGGCTGATTCCCTGCCTGATCATCATCGTGCTGGGCGTGATCACCTACAAGTCCACGCACGCGCTCGATCCGTACAAGCCGATCGAATCGGATGTGAAGCCCATCACCGTCGAGGCCGTGTCGCTCGACTGGAAGTGGCTGTTCATCTATCCGGAGCTGAAGATCGCGACGGTGAATCAGCTCGCTTTCCCGGCCAACACACCGATCAACTTCAAGATCACGTCCGACACGGTGATGAACGCGTTCTTCATCCCGCAGCTCGGCAGCCAGGTGTACGCCATGGCGGGCATGCAGACCAAGCTGCATCTGATCGCCAACGAGACCGGCGTGTTTGACGGCATGTCGTCGAACTACAGCGGCTCGGGCTTCACCGGCATGAAGTTCAAGGCCACGGCCATGACGAACGAAGAGTTCGACGCCTGGGTCAAGCAGGTACGCGCCTCGTCGCAGAACCTGACCAAGGAAGGCTACGCCGAGCTGTCTAAGCCGAGCGAAAAGGTGCCGCCGGCGGCGTATGCATCGGTCGACCCGACGCTGTATCACAGCATCCTGCACAAATACATGGACAAGATGGGCGAAGGGCAGAAAGTCCTGACGCTCGACGAGGCGCTCGAAGGCGCCAACTGCACGACGGCCACGGCTGAGGCGGCAACGCGTCCGCTGCCGGTGCAGTCCGCCCTGCCTGCGCCCAAGAGCGCGGCCAAGAATTCCTAGGAGTTGACGATGTTTGGCAAGTTGAGTCTGGAGGCCATTCCGCTGCACGAGCCCATCGTGGTCGTGACGGTGTCGGCCATTCTGCTGGGTGGCGCGGGCCTGTTCGGCCTGATCACCTATCTCAAGAAGTGGACCTACCTCTGGAATGAGTGGATCACCTCGGTCGATCACAAGAAGATCGGCGTGATGTACTGCATTCTGGCCATCGTGATGCTGCTGCGCGGCTTTGCCGACGCCATCATGATGCGCTCGCAACTGGCGGTTGCCTCGGGCGGCGGTGCCGGCTATCTGCCGCCCGAGCACTACGACCAGATCTTTACCGCGCACGGCGTGATCATGATCTTCTTCATGGCCATGCCGTTGATGACGGGCCTGATCAACCTGATCGTGCCGCTGCAGATTGGCGCGCGCGACGTGGCCTTCCCGTTCCTGAACACGCTGTCGTTCTGGTTGGCTGCTGCAGGTGTGGTGCTGATCAACGTGTCGCTGGGCGTGGGCGAATTCGCTCGCACCGGCTGGCTGGCGTACCCGCCGCTGTCGGAGCTGGCCTACAGCCCGGGCGTGGGGGTCGATTACTACATCTGGGCCTTGCAGATATCGGGCCTCGGGACATTGCTGACCGGCGTGAATTTCGTCGCGACCATCTTCAAGATGCGCGCGCCGGGCATGACGCTGATGCGCATGCCGATCTTCACCTGGACCGCCCTGTGCGCCAACATCCTGATCGTGGCGGCGTTTCCGGTGCTGACCGTTGCACTGGCGCTGCTGGGTGCCGACCGCTACCTGGACATGCACTTCTTCACGAACGACGGCGGCGGTAACGCCATGCTGTACGTGAACCTGATCTGGATCTGGGGCCACCCCGAGGTGTACATCCTGATCCTGCCGGCCTTCGGCATGTTCTCGGAAATCGTCTCGACGTTCTCGCGCAAGAAGCTGTTCGGCTACACATCGATGGTGTGGGCGACTGCCGCCATCACCGTGCTGTCGTTCCTGGTGTGGCTGCACCACTTCTTCACCATGGGCTCGGGGGCGAACGTCAACGCGTTCTTCGGCATCGCGACGATGATCATCTCGATCCCGACGGGCGTGAAGATCTTCAACTGGCTGTTCACGATGTACCGCGGCCGCGTCGAGCTGAACTCGATGATGCTGTGGACGATCGGCTTCATGATCACCTTCGTGATCGGCGGCATGACCGGTGTGCTGCTGGCTGTGCCGGGCGCCGACTTCCTGCTCCACAACAGCCTGTTCCTGATCGCTCACTTCCACAACACCATCATCGGTGGCGTGGTGTTCGGTTACCTCGCAGGTATCACGTACTGGTTCCCGAAGGCCTTCGGCTTCAAGCTGGACGAGAAGTGGGGCAAGCGCGCCTTCTGGTGCTGGTTCGTGGGCTTCTACACCGCCTTCATGCCGCTGTACGTGCTGGGCTTCATGGGCATGACGCGTCGTCTGAACCATACCGACAACCCGGCATGGCAGCCGTGGCTGATCGTCGCCGTGATCGGCGCCGCAATCATTGCCTGCGGTATCGCTTCGCAGCTCATCCAGATCTTCGTGAGCGTCCGCAACCGTCATGCGCTGGCTGATCTGACCGGTGATCCGTGGGGCGGCCGCACGCTGGAGTGGGCGACGTCGTCGCCGCCGGCGCACTACAACTTCGCTCGCGTGCCGGTCATCCGTGACATCGACGCCTTTGCCGAC
Source organism: Ralstonia pickettii (assembly GCF_030582395.1). NCBI lineage: Bacteria > Pseudomonadati > Pseudomonadota > Betaproteobacteria > Burkholderiales > Burkholderiaceae > Ralstonia > Ralstonia pickettii. Next base: position 2,862,757 of record NZ_CP104381.1, on the reverse strand, counting down.
ATGAAGGCGCGTGGGGAAGTGTCGACGCAGGTCGCACCGAGCTACGAGAAGATCCACATGCCGAAGAACACCGGCGCCGGCTTCTTCATCGGCATGTTCTCGATCGTGATGGGCTTCGCGCTGATCTGGCACATCTGGTGGATGGCCGTGCTGGGTCTGGTCGGCATGATCGGCAGCTTCATCCTCCGCAGCAACAACGACGACATCGATTACTACGTGCCCGCTCACGAGGTTCACGAGACCGAGTCGGCCTACTTCCAACGTATCGGTTCGCAGGCTTAAACCATGGCTTCCAATGTTCTAGACGGTCACGCCGCGCACGGTCACGCGCACGGCCACGACCACGCGCATGACCATGCGCACCACCACGATGCCGCAGACACCAAGGTCTTCGGCTTCTGGGTGTACCTGATGAGCGACTTGATCATCTTCGCGTCGCTGTTCGCCACGTTCTGCGTCCTGCGCGGTGCGACGGCGGGTGGCCCGACGGGCAAGGAGCTCTTTGACCTGTCGTACGTGGCGATCGAAACCGGCATCCTGCTGGTGTCGTCCATCACCTACGGCATGGTGATGATCAGCCTGCAGAACGGCCGCAAGGATCAAGTGATGCTCTGGCTGGGCATCACGCTGCTGCTGGGCGCCGCGTTCGTCGGCATGGAAATCAACGAGTTCCATCACCTGATTGCTGAAGGCGCAGGCCCGAGCCGCAGCGCATTCCTGTCGTCGTTCTTCCTGCTGGTCGGCACGCACGGCCTGCACGTGGCGAGCGGCATGCTGTGGATCATCGTCCTGATGTGGCAGATCAGCCGCAAGGGACTGACCCCGACCCAATCCACCCGCCTGTCGTGCCTGAGCTTGTTTTGGCACTTCTTGGACGTCGTGTGGATCGGTGTGTTTACGGTCGTGTATCTGCTGGGAGCGATGTAAATGGAACAGACCAACGTTTCGACGGGCATTGCCCACGATGATGCCCACGGTCATTCGGCCGGCGGCGCTGGCCATGCCACGGTCAAGGGCTACCTGATCGGCTTTGTGCTGGCGGTGATCCTGACGGCCATCCCGTTCAAGATGGTGATGGACGGCGGGTACTCGCACCAGACGGTGCTGGTGACGGTGATGGCCCTGGCGGTCGTGCAGATCGTTGTGCACCTGATCTATTTCCTGCACCTGGACGGCTCGTCGGCCCAGCGCTGGAACGTGATGGCTTTCCTGTTCACGCTGCTGATCCTGGCGATCGTCGTTGTCGGCTCGCTGTGGGTCATGCATAACATGAACGCCAACATGATGACGATGTAACGAGGCCCAGCCTCCACAGCATCGGAAGGGCGCCCCTGGTGGGCGCCTTTTTTATTGCCCGAAGCGGATGGTGTGCGCGGCGCAATCCGCTGCGGCAAAAGCCAGCAGTTGCGCGCCTTCCTCCTCCAATGCCTGCGTGTCGGATTTGGCGAGCTTTGAAAAAGGCCGCAGCGTGAGCGTGGCCTGCTCGCGGGCCACGTCCAGCTTCCAGGTGCCGGCAACAAAGCCGTCGATCAGTAGCGTCGGCGGCAAGATGCCGTTCTTGGTGTAGATCGCCTTGCGATGGCCATCGTCAAGAATGCGTGCCCGGTCGGCATGTGCCAGCAGCGCGCAGTCCAACTCGGGAAGAAAGCGCACCGGCGCCGGTGTGTCGGCGTCGGGCCGTGCGGCGCGCGGCAGGTCGAACAGCTCGACGCCATGTTGGTCGCGGAACGTCTTCAGCCGGGGGCGTAACGCCTCGAACACCGCCGACAACCGGGTGAGCCCCGACCACGCCTGCATATCGGCCACCGAGGCGGGGCCGTAGCCGGCGAGGTAGCGCAGCACCAAGGCCTCGGCCGTGGCGGCGGGTTCGATGGCCTCGCCCAGCCAGTCGGCGACGGTGGTCAGCGTCGCTTGCCCAGAGCCACGCCACAGGCCGCGTGGTGGTACCTGCACGAGCGGTTCCAGCAACGGAATGGCACGCGCGAGCGCGGTCGCATCATGCCTGGGCCACAGCGATTGCAGGCGTTCACCTAACTGCACGGCGGTCAGCGGGCCATCCGCCAACGCGGCCCGGCCCGCCGCACGCAATGCTGCGGGGTCGATATCGGCGATGCTCTTGCCCGCGTTGCTGAAGGCCATGCGCTGCATCTGCGGCTCCAGCAGCGGGCGCAGCGCATGGCAGTCGCGTGCGCTGGCCAGATGCAGCGTGCAGCGGATCATCGTGCCGCGCACGGCTTGGCGGCTGGTCAACAGCTTGTCGAGCGCCTCGGTGCGAAACCCCTCGAGCCGTGACCACAAACCGTAGTGCGGCGCCTGGGGAATTTGCGATTGCATCGCCACCAGCCGCTCGATCGCCGCCAACGGCGTCATGCGACCGCGACGCAGAAGCAACTGGCGGTCGAGTAGCGCACGGTTGAGCGCGCGGCGGGTCAGCAGCGGGGCGAGCGGCGATGAGCGAGGCATGCCGTTATCTTGCACCGGATCGCGCCGATTGTGCCGCAAACGCCGCGCCGCCTATCCGCGATTCGCACCCGGCGCGGGCTGTGCCTTTGCTACACTCCGCGGGTTCCCAATTTCACGCGCTTTCCCCCGCTTTTACGCCATGTCACAGTACGTTTTCACCATGAACCGCGTGGGCAAGATCGTTCCGCCCAAGCGCCAGATCCTCAAGGACATTTCGCTGTCCTTCTTCCCCGGCGCCAAGATCGGTGTGCTGGGCCTGAACGGCTCGGGCAAGTCGACCGTGCTCAAGATCATGGCCGGCCTCGACAAGGACATCGAAGGCGAAGCGACGCCGATGCCCAACCTGAATATCGGTTATCTCCCGCAGGAGCCGCAGCTCGATCCCGCCAAGACGGTGCGCGAAGAAGTCGAGAGCGGCCTGGGCGAAGTGATGGATGCGCAAAAGCAGCTCGAAGCCATCTACGCGGCATACGCCGAGGAAGGTGCCGACTTCGACAAGCTCGCCGAAGAACAGGCGCGCCTGGAAGCGATCATCGCCGCCGGTTCCGGTGACAACGTTGAGCTGCAGCTTGAAATTGCCGCCGACGCACTGCGCCTGCCGCCGTGGGACGCCAAGATCGAGCACCTCTCGGGCGGTGAAAAGCGCCGCGTTGCGCTGTGCAAGCTGCTGCTGTCGCGCCCAGACATGCTGCTGCTCGACGAGCCGACCAACCACCTGGATGCCGAATCGGTGGACTGGCTTGAACAGTTCCTCACGCGCTTCCCCGGCACCGTGGTGGCCGTGACCCACGACCGCTACTTCCTCGACAACGCCGCCGAGTGGATTCTCGAACTCGACCGTGGTCACGGCATCCCCTGGAAGGGCAATTACAGTTCCTGGCTCGATCAGAAAGAGACGCGCCTGAAGCAGGAAGAGTCGAGCGAATCGGCGCGCCAAAAGGCGCTGAAGAAAGAACTCGAATGGGTGCGCCAGAACCCGAAGGGCCGTCAGGCCAAGTCGAAGGCGCGTCTGGCCCGCTTTGACGAGCTGAACAGCCAGGAATACCAAAAGCGCAACGAAACGCAGGAAATCTTCATTCCGGCCGGCGAGCGCCTGGGCAATGAAGTGATCGAATTCACCAACGTCAGCAAGAGCTATGGCGATCGCCTGCTGATCGACAATCTCAGCTTTTCGATTCCGCCCGGTGCGATCGTCGGCATCATTGGCCCGAACGGCGCCGGCAAGTCGACGCTGTTCCGCATGATCACGGGCAAGGAGCAGCCGGATTCGGGCACCATCAAAATCGGCCCGACGGTGAAGCTGGCTTACGTTGACCAGAGCCGCGATGCCCTCTCCGCAGACAAGACCGTCTTTGAAGAGATTTCGAACGGCTCTGACATCCTGACGGTGGGCCGGTATGAGACGCCATCGCGCGCCTACATCGGCCGCTTCAATTTCAAGGGCGGCGATCAGCAGAAGCATGTTGGCACCCTGTCGGGCGGTGAGCGCGGGCGTCTGCATCTGGCCAAGACGTTGATCTCGGGCGGCAACGTGCTGCTGCTCGATGAGCCGTCAAACGACCTCGACGTCGAAACGCTGCGTGCGCTGGAAGATGCGCTGCTCGAGTTCGCCGGCTGCGTGATGGTGATCTCGCACGATCGCTGGTTCCTCGACCGCATCGCCACGCACATCATCGCGTTCGAAGGTGATTCGCACGTCGAATTCTTCCCGGGCAACTACCAGGAATACGAAGCCGACAAGAAGAAGCGTCTGGGCGAAGAAGGCGCGAAGCCCAAGCGTATCCGCTACAAGCCTGTCACGCGCTAAGCGGCGACGCGCGGGTCTTTCGGCCCGCGCTTCCGCTTACGGTGACCGGTCCGCCTCAATCGGGGCGGGCGCGTCGAGATTGCTGTCGAACTCGACGCGCTTGTGCGAGCCGTCACAGAACGGCTTGTTCAACGAGTGTCCGCAGCGGCACAGCCAGGCCTGGCTTTCCTCCACCGGCAATTCTCGTCCGCCCTGGGTGACGATCCGGAAGTTTCCCTTGATGTGACAAGGTCCGTTGTTGCGGACCGTGACGACGACATCGTCGGCCATGTCGGTCTCCTCAGAAGAGGATGCCCTGCATGCGATACGCGAAGTGCGCGGGCTTGGCGTCGCGCATCAAGGCCATGAACTGGTCCATGTCCATATGCACCACGTTTTCGTGGTCGCCGGCTTCGAAGTAGACGTCACCGTGGGCCATCAGGCTGCTGTCGATGTAAGTCGGCATGCCGTACGCCATGCCGACGGGCGGGACGGCGCCGGCGTCGCAGTCCCGGAAGACTTCGCGCAACTCCGATTCATCGGCCAGCGTGAGGTTCATGCGGCCCGACTCTTTTTGCAGCTCCGCCAGATGCAGGTGATATGTCGATGGCAACACGGCCGCGACATAGCCGAGCTTGTCTTCAAGCAGCAGCGTCTTGGCCAGGCGGTCGCCTGGGACGTGTGCTGCGCGCGCAGTTTCGGTGCTGGTATGGGTATGCGGATGACGAATCACCTCGTAGAGGCAACCTTTGCTGCGCAGGCAGCTGTCGAGGGTGCTGGAGATCGACATGGCGTCCTCCCATGGGCTGTACGGCCGGCGGCGGGATTGCAGGGGCCGCTACGTCAGCATAGGTCGGTTTGCGGATTGCGCAGGCATTCAAGCGTACAAAAGCAACGGCCGCTCGTCTGAGCGGCCGTTGCCGATGCAGCTGCCTCGTCAAGCGAGACGTTAGCGGTCCCAGCCGCGGTGCCAGCCGTGATCGTGATGTCCTTCGTGTTCGTGTTCGTGCCATTCACGTTCACGCCACTCGTGGCGACGCCATTCGCGCTCACGCCAGTCGTCGCGGTCGCGATAGTAGCCGTAGCCGCCATAAACCACCGGAGCCGGGGCATACACCGGGGCAGGGCGATACACCACGGGCGGCGGGGCATAGACAGGGGCCGGTGCGACATACACGGGTGCAGCAGGTACGCCGATCGCAACGCCGACATCCACATGCGCCAGCGCCGCCGTCGAGGCGCACAGCGCGGCGCCACCCAGAACGAATGCGAGCAATGTGCGTTTCATGTTGCTTCTCCTTACGGTTGCGAGGCCGGGGCCGAGGTGCCGGCGACTTCGTGTATCAAGTTCGTGATGCCATTCTATGAACCGCCGGACGCTTCAGGTGATACGTAAATCCTACGGATGTAACGGGAAGTAAAACGCCCCACCGGCAAGACGCGGGTGGGGCGCGGTATTTGAAGGCAGGCCTCTCCGCTCAGTGTTGAGCGGCCTCCCAGACCGCACGCTGTTCAGGGGACGACCACACCGCCAGATGCAACGCCGATAGCGAGAATGGGTCCGACAGCAATACCAGCTTCTGCTTGCCCGTGAGCCGGTCAGGGCCGACCTCAAGCGCGTGACGCACCTGTGCTTCACGGACGGCCAACAGGCGCCGGTCTTGCGGAAAGCGCGCCGTGCCAATGGCGCACATCAGCGCGTTGGTGACGGGATCGACGACGGCTTGGCGGAAGTCCGGCATCGGCGGCGCATTGCGCAGGTGTTTGCGCGTGGCACGCAGTTCGCGCGGCGGGCGCACTTCCTCCGGGATCATGAACAGGCGCAGCCGCCGCATGCCACGGCCCAGGCTCACGCGGCTGGAGAAGACCGACAGCGGGATGGACACGATCAGGGCCCCCACGACTGGCGAAAGCCACCAAAGGAAGCTCGGATTCAGCCAATACACGATTGCAGCCCAGACGAGGCCAATCACGGTGTGCAGGCCGTGGCGGCGTACGGCATCGCCCCAATGTGTTTGCGCGTCTTCGCGCGGCGGCGATTTCCAATGCACCTTCCAGCCGAGGAATGCCGCCGTTACAAAGCGCGTGTGGAACAGCATGCGCACAGGCGCTGCCAGCACCGAAAACGCCGCCTCGATCACCATCGACAGCGCCAGATGAATCGCCCCGCCAAAGCGCTTCGGCCCCTGGGCCCACAAGACGAGCACGCTCAGGATCTTCGGCAGGAACAGCACCGTGGCCGTGGCGGAAAACAGCGCCGCGGCCTTTTCGGGATGCCACTCCGGCCAGATCGGGAAGAGCTGGCGCGGCTGCGTGAAGTATTCGGGCGCGATCAGCGTGTGCTTGGCCAACAGGGCCGTCGACAGGAGCAGGAACAGGAACCACAGCGGCGCGGACAGATAGGCCATCACCCCGGTGATGAACACCGCGCGGTGCACACGGTGGAAGCCCGGTGCGCCGAACAGGCGGAAGTTCATCAGGTTGCCGTGGCACCAGCGGCGGTCGCGGCCCAGCTCGTCGAGCAGGTTGGGCGGCATTTCTTCGTAGCTGCCGTCGAGGTCGTAGGCGATCCACACGGCCCAGCCGGCGCGACGCATGAGTGCGGCTTCGACAAAGTCGTGCGACATGATCTCGCCGGAAAGCGAGCCCTTGCCCGGTATCGGCGCCAGCGCGCAGTGCTTGATGAACGGGTCCAGCCGGATGATGGCGTTGTGGCCCCAGTAGTGCGATTCGCCGAGTTGCCAGTAGTGCAGGCCGGCGGTGAACAGCGGCCCGTACACACGCGTGGCGAACTGCTGGATACGCGCATACAGCGTGTCGCGGCCGGCGGCGCGCGGTGCGGTCTGGATGATGCCCGCGCTGGGCGCGCCTTCCATCAACTGCACCAGGCGCGTCAGGCAATCGCCGCTCATCACGCTGTCTGCGTCGAGCACGATCATGTAGCGGTACCGGCCGCCCCAGCGCCGGCAGAAATCGTCGATGTTGCCGCTCTTGCGCTTCACGCGGTGGCGGCGCCAACGGTAGAAGATACGACCGAAACCATCGAGTGCGCGGCAGATGTGCAGCCAGGCATCGGCTTCTGCCGTGCGGATGTCCGGGTCGCCGGAGTCCGACAGTACGAAAAAGTCGAAGTGCTCCAGATGTCCCGTGCGCTGCAACGATTCGTACGTCGCGCGCAGCCCCGCGAAGACGCGCTGCACGTCTTCATTGCAGATCGGCATGACGATGGCCGTGCGTGCGTCGTCGGGAATCGTGGCGTCGGGCGTGGCGCGGCGCGAGATGACGAAGCGGTCGCCGTGGAAGGCCAGCAGCAGGAAGCCGGTGATGGCCGTCCAGAAGCCCGCCGACACCCAGCAGAACAGCACCGCAAACAGCACGATGATGATGGCTTCGAGCCAGTCGGCGCCGTGGTACGGCAGCACCGTGCTCATCGCCCAGGTGGCAGCCATGGTCTGCGCGATCATCAGTGCGAGCAGCGTCAGGCGGCGGCGCGCGCCGACGAAGCGCCAGATGCCTTTCGGGTCCGGCGAGTCAGGCGCTTCGTACGGAACCGGCTTCTTGCCGCCATGCATCCAGCGGTCGACGGCCTTGCGCGCGCGCCAGATCGGCCCGAGCACCCATGGCCACGGCACCATCGAACGGCGCGCAGGGGTGGGGCCGGTATCCAGGTGGATGCGGCCCTGGCTGTCGTGCTCAACGGGTGGGGCAGGTTGGGCGGAGAGCTCGGTCGATCCGGCACCGGCGCGCGTGGCGCCATAGGCGGCGTCCAGACGCGAGCCTACGGAGGCGTAGGCCGGCGCATCGGCATCCAGCGAGGTCGTTTGCGCCGGGTCAAGCCGGGCGAGCGCACGATGCAGCTTGGCAAGCGCTGCTGCATCGTCGTCGCCGGCCGTGATGCCCGCATTGCGCAGCAGCGCAGCACGCGCATCGGCCCCCAGCGGCAGCGCATCAAGGTAATGGTCGGCCACAGACTGCGCTGTGGCAGGGCTGGTGGAGGGGGCGGTGCCGGCAGCACCGACAGTCTGGGCTGTCGTCACGTTCAGCCCGGAGGTAACAGGTAGCTCCACGTCTCGGAGAGTCCGGTGCCGCCGCTGCGCAGGTAACCGCGCAGTTCAACGGGTTTATCGTCGTCGACCCGCTTGAGGCGCACGGTCACGCGCCAGCCGCCGGTCGCGGTGTTGGGTTGACCGAAGATCGATTCGATCTTGCCGTTGGCATCTGCCGAAAACACGGGCTCAACCGGTGCATTCGGCGCCAGCTTGGCCAGCGCCGGGCCTTCAAAGTCGACCACAAAGGCGATCGTATCGTCCGGCTTGCGCTCGTCGGGGCGCTTGGTGGTCCAGCCGTGCGAGCGGCGCGTCTGCGCAACCCAAGCCAGCGCCGGTTTCTTGTCGGCGTCCTTCTGCCACAGCAGGCGGTATTCGAGATTGAACGGCTGCTGCGGTTTGGGCGGATTCTCGGGCACCCAGTAGGCGACCACGTTGTCGTTGGTCTCATCGGGTGTCGGAATCTGCACAAGCTCCACGCGACCTGCACCCCATTTGCCGACGGGCTCGACCCACGCGCTCGGGCGCAGTTCGTAGCGGTCGCCGATTTCCTGGTAGCTCGAGAACGCGCGGTCACGCTGCATCAGGCCAAAGCCGCCGGGATTGGTCGTCCCGAACGAGCTGACCAGCAGGCGCTTGGGGTTCGTCAGCGGTCGCCAGATCCATTCGCCCGTGCCGGACAGCACCGACAGGCCGTCGGAGTCGTGCACCTCGGGGCGGAAATCCAGCGCAGGCGCCGGTTGGTTCTCGCCAAAGAAGAACATGCTGGTGAGCGGCGCAATGGCCAGCTTGCTCACGTTCTCGCGCATGTACACCTGCGCCTTCACGTCGACCGCCGTATCGCTGCCCGGCTTGATGACGAAGCGGTAGGCACCCGTGGCGCGGCGCGAGTTCAGCAGCGCGTAGATCGTCAACTCCTTGGCGTTGGCGGCGGGGCGTTCGATCCAGAAATCGGTGAAGCGGGGGAACTCCTCGCCCGAATTGAGCGCGGTGTCGATGGCGAGGCCGCGCGCGGACAGGCCGTAGACCTGCCCCTTGCCGATGCCGCGGAAGTACGACGCGCCCAGGAACACGATGACCTCGTCCTTGTATTTGGGCGTGTTCATCGGATAGTGCACGCGGAAGCCGGCAAAGCCGAGCTTCTGTACCTGTTTCGGATCGAGCTTGACCGGGCCGTAGTCGAACAGGCGTGGATCGAACCGGATTTCGCGCACGCCGGCGGGTGACACCTCGTTGATCTTCACAGGCTGGTCGTAGTACGAACCCTCGTGGAAGAAGCCGAGTTCGAACGGCAGCTTGTCGCGGCGCCAGTAAGCCTGGTCAGACTTGAAGCGGATTTCGCGGTACTGGTCGTAGCGCAGCTCACGCAGTTCGCGGGGCAGGGTATCGGCGGGCGCTTGGTACGGTTTCGCGGCCAGTTGCTTGGCGCGTGCGGCCACATCGTTGAAACCGAAGGCCAGCGCCGCATGCGCCGAAGCCAGCGCCAGCAGGCCGACGGCGAGCCGCGCATAGCCGGCTACCGAACGGGTGCGTGCCGCGCGAGCGGGTCCCGGCGTGCGGGAAGAAACAGCGGAGGGAATGTTCAAAATGAGATCGCGTCTATGCGGCGGGCCGAGGAACGTGACGCTTCGGTCCTGCCGGTCATTCGTCTGTGCCGCCGAGATTTTACCCGCCGTACCTTTACGAGATCAAAACCGGCAACATTTTGATAATGTTTCTGGCCGCATCGGGCTGGTAACCGCGTCAAATGGCGTGTAACCAGGCGGTTTCGAGGCGCTCAGCCATTCGGTTGACGGGAACGCGGGCCGCCTGCCGGCAGTCAGACCCCCTTTCCTGTGCGCCGGGATTCCCGCGTGGCACACTTTCGGCTCTTTTCTCACTGGAGTTCG